>NZ_CP013862.1:1929142-2250665 GCF_001307805.1 Lentibacillus amyloliquefaciens
CAACTGCGGACTGGAAGTGGTTTTTCAGTTATCCTGAGCAGGGCATTGAAACGGTCAATTACCTGCACATCCCGACAGACCGTGGCATCGAATTCCACTTGTCCTCGGCTGATTCGATGACAGCCTTGTGGATACCTGCTTTAGGCGGCCAAAAGTACAACATGGCCGGCATGGAAAACATACTTTACTTGCAAGCTGATGAAACAGGCGTATTCCAGGGCCGCAATTCCAACTTTAATGGTGAAGGCTTCGCGGAACAAACATTCAAAGTACATGCCGAAAGCAGCAGTGACTTCCAGGACTGGGTGGAATCAACACAAAACTCGGCGCCTGAATTGACACAGGAAAAATATGATTCACTGCTGAAACCGGAGCTCGTGGATACGATGGCATTTTCATCGACACACCTTGAGTGGGTCGACCATGGCACGAAAGACGGCATGGACTATTCCATTGAACGCCACCGGGATGCATTTGCCGAACAGCTGGAACTAAAAAATGGCCAAAATCACGAACACGGACCATCCGGGGAAGAAGGTGAAGAATAATGGGTCTTGATGAATTTTTTGTTACGGGAGAGCCGCTTATATATGCCGGGATGGTTGCCATTACACTCGTCTCGGGCGCCATCATCTTCCTGTTGACTTATTTTAAAAAATGGAAATGGCTCTGGCGCGAATGGCTGACGACCGTCGACCATAAAAGGATTGGTATCATGTATATCTTAAGTGCGCTCGCAATGCTGTTCCGTGCAGGTTCTGACGCACTGATGATGCGGACGCAGTTGGCCTTTCCGGATATGAACTTCTTGAACGCCCAGCATTACAATGAAATTTTTACGACGCACGGAACAATCATGATCTTTTTCATGGCAATGCCGTTTCTGATTGGTTTAATGAATATCGTCGTGCCGCAACAGATTGGGGCGCGTGACTTTGCATTCCCTTATCTGAACGCATTGAGTTTCTGGTCCTTTTTCTTCGGGGCCATGCTGTTTAACGTTTCATTTGTCATCGGTGGTGCACCTGATGCCGGCTGGACCAGTTATACACCGCTTGCCGGTGATATCATGAGTCAAGGGCCGGGACAGAACTTTTACCTGCTCGCACTACAGCTGTCAGGGATTGGTACACTGGCAACAGGCATTAATTTAATGGTGACGATTTTAAAAATGCGTGCACCGGGTATGACCTTGTTTAAAATGCCAATTTTCACTTGGTCAACGTTCATTACCATGTTCATCATCGTATTTGCCTTTCCGATTCTGACAATAGCGTTGGCACTCATGACGATCGATCGGATTTTTGGCTCACACTTCTTTACATTGGCCGGTGAAGGTCTGCCAATGATGTGGGCAAATCTGTTCTGGATGTGGGGGCATCCGGAAGTCTATATTGTGATACTTCCGGCATTCGGTATTTTTTCCGAGGTTATTGCCACATTTGCCAGAAAGCGATTATTCGGTTACACCGTCATGGTCTGGTCGATTATCCTGATTGCCGGGCTGAGTTTCCTTGTCTGGGTGCACCACTTCTTTACAATGGGGGCCGGAGCATTTGTCAATTCCATATTCTCAGTTACAACCATGGCAATTGCTATACCGACAGGCGTGAAAATATTCAATTGGCTGGCAACCTTATATAAATCCAGAATCCGAACAACAACGGCGATGATGTGGGCACTGGCATTTATCCCAAGCTTTACCATTGGCGGTATAACAGGGGTTATGCTTGGCATGGCCGCTGCCGATTACCAGTTCCACAATTCATATTTTCTGATTGCACACTTCCATTACGTCCTGATTGCAGGAACAGTTTTCGGCTGTTTCGCCGGACTTGTGTACTGGTATCCGAAAATGTTCGGCCACAAGTTGAACGAACGAATCGGGAAATGGGCTTTTTGGCTTTTCGTCATTGGGTTCCATATCTGCTTCCTGCCACAGTACTTCCTGGGTCTGGACGGCATGCCGCGGCGCGTATTTCATATCGTACCGGAATGGTTTAACCTGAACGTGATTTCAACCATTGGTGCATTCGGTATGGGACTTGGTTTCGCCGTGTTTGTGTATAACATTTATTACAGCTACCGGTATAGTGAACGTGAGCAAACCGGTGACCCTTGGGATGGCAGAACACTTGAATGGGCAACACCTACACCGGTACCGGAATACAATTTTGCCGTTGTACCACATGTTAAAGAACATGATGCTTATTGGGATATGAAGCAAAAAGGTGAAACGATCTATGATGAATCAAAAGTTGAACCAATTCATATGCCAAACAGTACAGGACAGCCGTTTATCATGTCGGCCATCATGTTCTTTGCCAGTTTTGCACTTGTTTTTGAGTGGATTTGGCTGGCAGTTGCCGGATTAGTCACTATACTCGTGACTATGGGCATCCGTTCATTTGATTATGATGAGGGGCGTCACATAGACGTGGAAGAAATCAAGCAGACCGAACGCTCGGCAAGGGGGTTATAACATGAGTGCGCATGAAGAAAACACCACACCGCTGGAATATCAAACTGAAGACGCCCAAATGAATATCCTTGGCTTTTGGATCTTTCTGGCAGCAGAAATGGCATTGTTCGGAACGTTATTTGCGACGTACGCTGTGCTGTTTGGCCGCACAGCGGATGCCCCGGCCCCAATGGAGCTGTTTGAACCGGGAACCACGCTTGTGATGACACTCATCCTGCTGACAAGCAGCTTCACATGCGGCATCGCCGTTCATGAAATGCGGCGTGGGGCCAGAAAAAGCATGATGACCTGGCTGACCATCACATTAGCCCTCGGTCTAAGCTTTCTCGGCTTTGAAATATATGAATTTTATCATTATGCTTCAGAAGGGGCTTCCCTTCAGTCCAGTGCATACTGGTCTGCATTCTTTATTCTTGCAGGTACACATGGTGTGCACGTGACATTCGGAATCGGCTGGATGATTCTATTGCTGATGCAGCTTGCCCAACGAGGAATAACGTCAATCACAAGCAGAAAAATATTCATAATCGGACTGTACTGGCACTTTTTAGATGTCATTTGGATATTCATTTTTACAGGTGTCTACCTGATTGGGATGGTGGTATAATATGGCAAATCAATCCAAAAAACTTCCAATTCAACACATCATTGGGTACGTGACATCAGTTATATTGACATTTGTGGCTGCATGGGCAGCACTGGGTTCCAATTTACCGGTCATGTGGATTGTCATTTCTATCTTTTTACTGGCTGTCATCCAAGCAGCCATTCAGCTCTTCCTGTTCATGCATTTGATTGAA
The DNA here is from genome assembly GCF_001307805.1 of Lentibacillus amyloliquefaciens. Lineage (GTDB taxonomy): Bacteria > Bacillota > Bacilli > Bacillales > Amphibacillaceae > Lentibacillus > Lentibacillus amyloliquefaciens. The sequence continues at coordinate 1,932,425 of NZ_CP013862.1, forward strand.
CGCGGAGTTGGCAACGCACCATGGAATATGATGTTCCATGGCGCCATCATCTTTGCTATACTCATCGCAGGTTCATTGTTCACAATGTCATTCGGCTTTATGTAGGCTGCTGTTAATGCCCTCAACGTATCATTCGTCTCGCCAAAATGAAAAAAAAACCTCTTTCCCAACAGTGGAAAGAGGTTTTAAATTTCTCGGATTTCTTTATTGGTAAGTCCCCTATATTTTTCTGACATGTTTACCATGTTAATAATGAACATTACCCAGCCCACCGCGGACATAATCAAGCTTGTGTAGAACATGATCCACGTTATGGAGAACACTGCAGGAACCACACCCAGGAACATCACTTGGATAAAATAAAGCCACATGCCTGCGAGCAGAATTGACTGCACAATTGCAAGCGGTTTGTTTTTCAAATACAGGAAAATGAATGGTGTGGCAGTTCCCAAAACCATAAACATCAATGTGATACCCATATATATCATCTCCAGTTGATAGTGTAAACGGTTTCTTGACTATATTGTAACAGATTGTTTGCTGTTTTGTCACACAACATTCATATTTTGGCTTGAAAAAAAAATGTTTTCTGGATGTATCAGTTTTTAATTGAAAAAAACGAGTTCCGCATGGATTTCATCACTGATTGTAAGTATGGCGAATGAGTAATATGGAAGGGTCCGCTTGTCTGTCGGCGAACCCGGATTGAGCAGCAACTGTTTTTTTAAATAACGAATCATCGGAATATGTGAATGACCGAAAATGATAACATCCGGCTGTTCCTCAGAAAAAGCTTCAATCGCTCTTCTTTCAGTTGTCTTTTTCTCACCGTGGCCATGCACAACACCAATTTTAAACCGATCTATTTCCAGCAGCTGTTTCACCGGCAGCCGCTCCTGAATAATTTCTCCGTCAATGTTGCCACACACCCCAGTTACTTCACCATACCGGGAAAGCTCGTTTAATACCTCAACCGATTTCCAGTCGCCTGTATGGATGATCAGATCAGCTGACAGACACGCTTCGGTCAATCGGGACGGGAGCTTACCGGACGCTTTCAAATGGGTATCGCCTGTTACAACAATTTTCATCAAGTGGCTCCTTTCAAATGGAATCATTCTTTCAAACTTTTTAAACAATTACCATCCATTGAACATAAATCTGTACCAGTACGTACAGCACAAGCGCGAATTTATAATTGAATCTCAGTCCGTTTTTAAATGGACTCACGCCATTCGCCGCACTCAGCACAATCACCGGCATGATCAGCGGTGAGAGCAGAATAGAGATGGCACTGCCGGAAGTGACTGCCAGAACAATCAGCTCAGGCGGGTATGGCAGCGAGATACTTTCCAGAATACCTGCAACGAGAACCATGACTGTCAGCGGTCCAAGCCCCATAAATCCGAGTATAATAATAATCAGCGGCAAGAAATATAGCATATTAAAGAAAGGCAATACTTCCTGAAATGCATAAACACCGTCAATGATTACCGTGCCGACCCCAGTTTGATTCAAGCTGTGTATCATCACCCCTGCCGATGTCAGGACACTGAATTGATACGCTTTCCCTGCTAATCCATTTTGATAGTATTCCTTTATTTCGGACATGAGTAATGCAGGTCTTTTCTTAATGAGAAAATAAATACCTGCCCATATGACGATGACAATCGGGATAAGGATCATCAGCTCAAGATTAATCATTTCATACATTAAAAAAATCGTGCCGAACAGCGTAATGAACAGAAAGCCGAATTCTTTCGTTCGCTGTTTTTGTATTTTCCGGTCTGAAGCGGTCTTGAGTACTGTCTCTATTTCATTTTGAATTTCAGCTGTCAGATCAATGCCATACTTCTTTTCTTCAAAATATGAAAACGTGACAGCGATCAGAAGGCCTGCCATGGCAAGTAAAAATCCCTGCAAAATAGCTATCGGCAATGAGGCATTTAATGCTTCGACCGCATACGCAAAACTTGGAATGCTGATCACCCACAGCGTTGACAAGGCAAACGAGCGCAAGAGAGCGGTGCCTTTAAAATTTTCCCACGCCTCACCGCGCTGATTTTTCAAGATCTCATCAACAAACTGATACATCATCGGAATGGCGCCAAACAACAGAAAATAGGAAATAATATGCGTGAACGACAGAACGCCGAAATAAAACTTCCGGCTTGTATTGAGAAAGTTATGAGCCAGCCCGATGATGTCCTCTATGTAAGGTTCTGACCTCAGCACCCAGCCGATTGCAGGAACCACCGCCAGTAAGCCGATGATATTGCTCATCTGACGTAAGCCACTTGCCATATTTTCCAGGAAAGGGCCGCCTGAAACGATCATGATGGTAAATCCCGTGAGAAACAGGAATAGCGGAAGTTTGATATAACGAATCTTTACATGCACAACAGCCAAAACGAGCAGCATAAATCCAAGTATGGCATGCACAATCTCCAAACTCCTGATATCAAAGAAATATGTAACAAAATAAAGCAGCGCATATGCGGATATGACCAGCCGCAGCCCGCGTGTGACAACGTTCAATATAATTTCTCCCCAATAAAATTCATTTACCTTTCATTCTAAGCCTCTGCGGCAAAAAAAGACAATAGAATGTCTGCTCTCCGGCTGATGTTTATGTTATCGATCTTAAGTTCCCTCCCAAAAGCAACTGAGGACGTTTATTATTCCACAGCCGGGGAATTGCGCATAAGAGTACTTATACAAGGAGAATGGTCATGTCTTCTGCACAGATTATTTTATTGTTGTTAATCGGTTACCTGTTATTCACATTTGATAAAAAACAGAGCTACTTACCGGTCCCTGTTTTACTGGTCGTGCTTGGAATCGGTTTATCGTTTATACCCTACTTTTCTTCCATCGAAGTGACCGCCAAAATGATTTATCATGTTTTCTTGCCGGCAATTCTATTTACTTCCGCGTATAACTTTTCTTCGGCCAATTTCAGGAAAAATGCCGGAATCATCACCTTCCTGGCAACGATAGGCATCATGGCGACTGTTGCAATTCTTGGTGCGGTCATTTTTGCCTTGAGCGGCCCGTTTGTCTCCTTATCGTTCATTGGCGCACTCGTCATTGCCTCGATCCTAACACCGACTGATCCCGTTTCGGTCGTGTCCATACTTGAGGAGTCTTCCGGCAGCAAGAAAATCTCCTCTGTAGTTGAAGGCGAGTCGTTGATCAATGACGGGACAAGCATTGTGATTTTTTCATTTCTTGCCGGGATGCTGACCCAGAGCAAATCGTTCACCGTCATGAATTTTGTAACTGATTTCTTAATTGTGTCACTTGGCGGTGCAGCACTTGGGATTGCCTTTGGCTGGCTGATGAGCAAGGCGGTGCATTACACCCACCATAGAGAATATCAGGTGATGCTGAGCATTGTGATTGCTTATGGTTCGTTCAACCTTGCCGAACTGATCAGCGTCTCAGGTGTGCTGGCGACTGTATTCTCCGGAATTATGCTTTCGTTTGAATACGGCCGGAGTGTCCGAGAAGCTCATTTCAAAGATACATTGAACGGTTTTTGGAGTATAGCTGAATTATCTGTTTTGTCTTTGCTGTTTTTATTAATCGGAATTGAATCGGCCAAATTTTTGCAATTTAATGCCTGGGGCTTTGCGTTTATCATTTTCGCCGTTTCATTATTGGTGCGGTTTGCCATCATTATGGGAACTACCCAATTTTTCAAGGAATGGCGAAAGCGAATGAGCTGGCGCGAATCTGCCTTGATTTCATGGTCTGGCTTAAAAGGGTCCATGTCCGTGTATTTGATACTGGAACTGCAAGCTAAAAGTTCCGGTGATAGCGACATGATTATCTCACTGGCGTTCGCCGCCGTATTGATTTCACTTGTCATCCAAAGTCTGGGTGTTTCACCGCTTACCAAGTGGCTTGCGAAATAATGACGTGCACGGATTCCCCCACGTGATTTGGCATGCTGCGCTGTAGATTCAGGCAAAATCGCTGTAGTTTATAAAATCGGTCTATCCAGCAGGCTAAAGGAATCTCAACTTTTACTCGTCTTTCTTCCGCCGCTTTCTAATCACCCAGAAAACTGCTGTACCAATAAGCGCTAAAATCAGCAATACCGGCAAGTTTCCCGCAACAAATACGAAAATCCCGGAAAACGCCGAGAGCAGGAAGTTAACACTTTTCATAAACTGGTCTTTCGTTTTTTCCCACGTGTTTAAATCTTCCTCACCTGATAAGGACACATTATTTTCTTCAATATGAATGGTGACTGTCGCCAGATCAACCTTGTTTTCCAAATAATTCATCCGTCCCGTTAATTCTTCAATTTCCTGCTGTACGGTGGCAAGGTCATCCGAAATCGTCAGCAGGTCTTCTGTTTCTTCAGCCTGCTCCATAAATGATTGCAGCCTTTCTTCCACAACCTGCTTCGATTCCAGACGGGACTCCAGATCAACGTATTCCTCTGTCACATCCCTGCCCGATGTTGAGCTTTCCATTACGTGATTGCTGCCATCTTCCACTTTCTGTACAAATGCCTCGAATTGCTCTTGAGGAACACGCACCTTGACCTGGCATGTCGTCGTTCTTTCTCCATCGCCTTCATGCATATTCGATTCTACAATATAGCCGCCGCGGTCTGATACTTCACCATGGATAGCATCCACCGTCTCCTGATAATCCGTCACTTCAATACGGAGATTCGCGGTATAAATGATTTTCCGGTCCGATTGGCTGCCTTCATTTGCCTGCGATACCGTATCGCCTTCACCGGATCCGGACTCGCCCTCCGCCCCATCAGTTGAAGCAGTTCCCTGTTCATTTGCAGCGCTGTCAGACTGTTGATTGTTTTCCACTGCGAATTCTTCTGTGTTTTGTTCTGCTTTATCAGTGGCTTGCTTACTGTTCTCTGAATCATTGCTGCAGGCCGCTGCCAGCATAATGATACCTATAACCATTAACATAAGTAACCCTTTTTTCATCATGATCCCCGCCCTTCTTTATAATACAGACGACATTTAAAGCGACATGTTACACCTTCTTTTAAATAAAAAAGAAGCAACCGCCCCATAACTCGTGTTGGCGATTACTTCTCATGTTTGTTTGCGACAAAGGTTCCGGCACTCTGTCTCATTTCATTTTTTAAACGTTGTAAGCTTTAAAATGTTTCTCATAAATTCATCGAATGAGGAAAAGTATTTATGCCGCTGGTTGTACCACTTTCGGATTGTTTCCGCTAACCAGAACGGGATCGAAGTGCCATCAATTAAATGATAATAGCTCTCATATCCTTGTTTTAAATGCTCCCAGCGACGGTCGTTGCCCGGCTGTATATATTCTGAGACATCGATTACTTTGGCTCTGCCGTTTTGCAGCAATATATTTTTCAAATGCATATCCCGAGGGTTTAAATCCTTTTCACGTACATATTCTCTTGCATCATCCACGTCTTTAACAGCTTGTTTAGGAATATGAATACCTTGCAAGAGGCAGTCGAAAAGCGTTGTCCCTTTCTCATAACTTAAGACAAGGTATTGATTGTATGCGGCAAAACATTTCGGGAAATAAGGCGAACCTTCCAGCATGTCATAAATGTTTTTCTCCACATTAATCTTGGATATTTTGTCCTCAGCGTAAACTTTAAATGCATAAGATGGGACGTAATAATTTTGAAAAACAGCCGCATCTGTCCCCACACCAACACACTTCAAATCATCAGAATGTCCAAATACGGTGACGGGTTTATTCTCCGGATTTGAAACAACGGTTATTTGGGAAAGCGAATCTCGCGCTATGTCCCACTCATTTTCCATGTAAACGCTCCGTTCTCACGATTAGATCTTGTCTTTTAAAATATTCTTTTAAAGTATCCGTCACCATGAACCTTTGGTACAACCCTTCTGCAGCGATTCACTCTTTCATTATTATTCTGACCAAGGTGAATTTATAATACAACTGCAGAAATTTCTATTTTCATAATAGGTCTGGCGTGCTACTTCTATAAATAACTATATTCTTTCAGCTTGATAATTCTCATCTTAATAGACTTATATTCATTTTAAAAGCAATTCTTCCGTTCATCCAGCTTTTCAGCTTATCACAGGTACAGCAGACTGTTATTCAGTCCACGATTTCTTTCACTCTTCCGACAGTGCCATTCTCCAGCTTAACCTTGATGCCATGCGGGTGTGAAGCAGAATTTGTCAGTATTCGGGACACAGCACCTTCTGTCAATTTGCCGGAGCGCTGGTCCTGTTTCTGCACAACGCGCACTTTTTGTCCAATCTTGATATTTTCTCTTCTGGTTCCGGACATATTCATTTTAACTCCTTTTAACCGATTGATTTAAAGATAAAGATAGTGATTCCTGCAATGTGCTTATTTCCTGACGAATTCTGCCATGCTTTGGAATGGTCGGTATATCAAACGTTTTAAGTAATTGTTCTCGTTCGATTGACTGCGCCATTGTCTCGAAAATATATAAAAACCGAGCAGCTTCATCTTCAGTCAATGTTGTTCTGACACCATTCTGAGCGGCAGCATCAAGAAAATAATCAAGCTGTTCCATTGAAAATAATGCAGGTGACAATAGACTTAAAGAATCAACATTACTAGGGATCTCACCCAGCGCTGTTTCATAAACCGTTCGCAAATTATTTAAATTGGTTCGCATTTTATTTCGAATATTGCTGTAATCATCCACAACACTGTTATCAGAGAAAATCCTGAAAAATAACTGCGACTGACTTCGAATTGTTTTTGACATTAAATGAGGCAATCGACTAGAAGCCGATCGGCGACCAACCAGGAGAACGCCTATTATCCCAATCAGGCAACCGATTATGACATCCGTTATACGTGCAGTCGCAAAGTAAGCTGGATTCTGAAGTTGTGTTGTACTTTCCGCAATCAAAAGGGCGTTTGGTGTTATAAATGTAACAGCGAATGCGTAGTTGCGAACCATAAAGGTTTCTGTTAAAAAGTGAAACATCCCAATTAATAGTGCGACAACAATCGGTGCCGGTCCGGCCGTAAGTATGATGACAGCGACTATAATCCCAACCAGTGTGCCAATCGAACGCTGAATGGAGCGATGAAATGTGCTGATAATGGTAGAGCCCAGCATCACCGAACCACAAGAAACCGGAATCCAGTATGACCGGTCAAACTCAAAGGAAAAAGCTATCAAAGCTGCAATCCCTAAAACGATGGCATATCGAAGGGACGTCAAAAATACAACGGAATTCTTGTCAAAGGCGTCCGCAAATTGTTTATGAACCGGCTGTTTGTGCAAGTGTATTTCTTGGTCTAGATTTGGAAATGGTTCATGAATGACAGCATTCGCCTCTATCATTTTGGCAAGTAAATGTTCTTCCAAAAAGCTTAGATGGTTGATGGCGGGTGCAGGTATACTTTTTACCTGACTTCCTTTTTCAAGCGATTCCGCAACTTGTTTTAAATAAGCAGCCATTTCAGGAGAAATTTCCTTTTTCCCTTCAGACTCTAATTCCAGGATATCTCCCCATATTGTATGTGCCAGTTCATTTAAGACATATAAACGCTTAAAATAATCGGTGCTGCGCCAAGAAATATAACCGGATGCTAATGTCGTTTCGGCATCTTTTAAAGCAAATAGTGTGTTTTCCTTCAGCTCATGAAATGCCGGCGTTCCAACTGATGGCAATAAACTGGATAATGTCAGATAAAGACGATAAATTGATTTCCTTTCCGGTTGGTAAGGATCGGAAAACCACCCGATCATCGCAACAACCCAAGCAACACTCCCACCTGAGAAAACTAATGCAGCTCTAGACAGTGCGGCATCCGGATCAATCTCCATCGCCGAAGTCATCGCAAAGATAATGACAAAAAATATTGACGCCGGACCTTTAATTTTCAAAGCCCCGAAAACAAACGTTCCAACACCGCCGATTAAGGCTAATAAAATGGCAAATACAATTGGAGAAGCCGCTGTCAGCGTACCAAGCCCCATCGCCGAAGCCAATCCCAGCATGACGAAAAATACTTTTTTTGCCAGATGTCTGTATGTTTCATTAAACACATACAAATACGCAAATCCCCCGATACCGGCGAATAAACCGGATTGGAAACTTCCGAGTAAAATACCGATTATGACAGGAATGGAGGCACTTAATGCTGCTCCTATCGCCCGCCGCATCGGAAAGGGTGTTTGTTTAACTTTGAAAGCATCTTTAATAATAGAACTCTTCAATCAAAAATCCTTCTTTCTTAAAAACTTGCGCCTCAGTACAATTGTTCACAACTTCATACCATAATAACAGTATTTGGAATGAAGTTGTTGTTTTTTAATTACAAAAAAGCATAACACCTACAACCTGTTGTTATGCTCCCGCTCTCAATTGGTTTAACATGGCCTCCGAAATTGACTTCTTAGCCCTGTAATATATAGATGATTTCTTTCGGCATGTTAATAGCATTAATCATGTCCGATAAAAATAAATAACCCCTCAATGGCTTAAGCTGAGCACTGAAGGATCATTCTCCTGGTACCTAACCTCTCTTGATGGGGTTAGTCTATTCTGACCGTTCCATGTTACCGCATGGGGCGGTCTTTACTAATATATAAACTTCTAGAATTGTTATACCACAAACTTGATTGCTTCCTCGCTATTTAATGTTTAGTCTAATGTTTCATATAGCTGTCCATACTGGGTAAAAACTATTAAATTACCCGGGAGTGTTGGCTTTATGAAGAATTTTGAAGAAAAGTATAATATGTTTCAATCTGCCTTGGAAATACCTGAACCTTGGTATGTTTTTCATCATGAACTGGCAAAAGATGAAAAGACCTTACACATCTATATCGAATACAGATCAGGTGCTGAATTTACATGTCCTAACTGTGGAAATCCAGGCTGTAAAGTCCATGATATTTATGATCAGGATCGCACATGGCGACACCTTGATTTTTGGCAATATCAAACATTGCTTCATGCCAGAATGCCGCGTGTTAATTGTGAATCCTGCGGTAAAATACGTACCGTCAAGATAGACTGGGCACGGCCGGGTGCCGGGTTTTCATTATTCTTTGATTATCATGTGATGTCCTTAATGGCTGAAATGCCTGTGGCAGCTGTTGCTCGTAAGGTTGGTGAACATGATACCCGTCTCTGGCGTGTATTTAAGTATTATGTTCATCAAGCGATGAAGGAGCTTGATGTCTCCAGTGTGACACGCGTCGCCATTGATGAAACATCCCGTGCCAAAGGACATAAATACGTGACACTGTTTATCGACACGGATACTAAACGGTTATTGTTCGCCACAGAAGGAAAAAGTTCAGATGTATTACAGGACTTTTGCCAGTTCCTTGAACGCAAAGGCGTTTCCCCTTCCCAAATCAGGGAAATATGTTCGGATATGTCGCCTTCGTTTATAGCAGGAATTGAAGCGAATTTCCCCGATGCATCGATCACATTTGATAAATTTCATGTCATGAAGCTGGTGAACGAAGCATTGGATAAGGTTCGCAAACATGAACAAGCGACCGAACCATTACTGAAAAATTCACGTTACGTGTGGCTAAAAAACCAAGAAAATCTAACCAAAAAGCAGGACAGTAAATTCCAGAAACTTAAGGACATGGACTTAAAAACAGGGCGTGCCTATCGCATAAAATTATCCCTCCAGAAGATGTGGCAACTATCACCGCTATCCTCTGATATTTATTTTGATGCATGGTATGACTGGGCCATCCGTTCACAGTTGGAACCTATGATCAAGGCTGCAAAGTCACTGAAAAAGCACAAGGACGGTATTTTAAGGTGGTTCATTACCAAATTGACCAATGGGCTGCTTGAAGGCATAAATGGCCTGGTTCAAGCTGCCAAGAGAAAGGCTCGAGGTTACCGCTCTACGGACAATTTCATCGCCATGATCTACGCGACAGTTAACAAACTTGATTTAATTGTTGAGCCATGACTATAGTGTTTCCTTCGTTTGCTTGCCAACTCTCCCTTGGATGCTTTACAGGTTGTCAAGCGCTTTCCTTGACGACCTGTAAAGCATCCAAGACAATACAGGCAGCAAACAAGGAATGGTAGATTTATGTGGTGCTATTATACTAACTTTTCAACACTAAATAGCGAATAGCCACTTGATTTTTGTACACCCGGTATCGGTTACTGTTTTCCTGGAATGAATTCCTCAATAACTAAATCATTCAGCAGTAAAGAAATAGCGCCTGCATCTAATAAAAAAGTAACCGCCCTTAATCAACGACGGTTACTCCTATAAATTTATCAGCCTTTATCATTATGATTCATCATTGACTTTTAAATCTTCAATTGAATCAACATCCATATATTCAGGAACAACAAGACCGTTCCGCGTACCGGTCAGGTTAACGCCTAAGTCTTCAAAGTCGTCTTCATACTTTTCATAGTAATCAGTATGTGTTGAAGGCAGCCACGCACCTACCATGGCATCTGCACTGCCATCCGCAATACTGGCGAACATTGGCCCCGGTTCCACTTGCATTAATTCAACTTTATAATCTAATTCATTTTCCATGACATATTTGACCACATTCGAGCTCGCAATCACATCGGCCCAGGCAACATATGGCACTTTTACTGTCGCTCCGTCTCCGGGCTCTGCTCCTTCAACCCAAGTGCTAACCAGGTCTTCATTATTCTCAACCCATTCTTTCGCCGCTTCCTGCTCGTCTTGACCTTCTTCAATTTTCAGCATGACCTCTTGCAGGTGATCCGGCTCCCATTCAAATTGGTCAAAGAACGTATAGGCACCAGGCATATCTTCTTTCAAACCCTTGCGTACAAGTGTATTTATATCTTCTTTACCGCCATAAGCCTCTTTAGGATCTTCCAGCATTTTTAGATCATACTCAATGAATTTCCAGTGTGGAATCCAGCCAGTCACAATGATTGGCTCTTCTTCATTTATTGCGCCATCCAGTTCAGCCGTCATAGCAGCACCAGAACTCTCTTTAAGCTCCCAGTTCTCTTCCAGCCCATACTCAGACATTACTTCTTTTGTTAGCCCCATAATTCCGGCTCCCGGGTCAATTCCAACAATCTCATATTCAACCTGTTCGCCAACAGAAGCATTTTTATTATTATCTGTGCCCTCGTCTCCGCCACATGCTGTTAATCCTATCGATAATGCTATAGCTGACGTTATGCTTAAAATTTTTTTCAACATATGATGTCTCCTCCTTATGATGTTTTGTATAAATTCGTTATTAAATCACGTGCTCAATTTAGCATGGCTTTTTACTAAAGAACCAATGCGCCTTATGTAATGAGTGCCAAGAGATGGTGGTCTTATTGGACAACATTATAATTTTCACATATAAAAACAGGCTGTCTCAAAGTTCAAATCCGCGCACATTCTTCATAAAATCGCAAAATGATAATTCTTTATTAATATAATTCGTTATAAATATAGGATTCCACTGTTTTACTCTGTTTTAATTCTAATATCCAATGGATGAAAAGCTATTGTGTTAGCGGAACATCTGCCCGAACCAAAACATCACCTATTCACCTAAACATGGAATAGTCACATCAACCTTCTCCCCTTTTTCACACGTCCTTTCTCCTATAACGGACAAATTATTTCATAATCAAGCAACTTTCGAATTATATTTTTGGACAAGTCATCTTTTGTTTAAAAAAATTCGCAATATAAACGATACGTTCGGTCTATTGTGTATATATAATTAAATAGTAGAATAATAGATAACAAAACAAAGGGGAGGAAAATTTATGCAAAAAAGGTTAGCGTATTTGATTGTGGCCGTTCTGTTTCTACCGTTCAGCTCTGCCTCTGTCCTCGCACAGCCTGTGGAAGTGCAGGATGCTGAATCAATTCACTTTAACTCGACTGTTGTCGACGGCCATAGCGACACGATGATGAACGTGATCGATGAGGAAACATGGCTGCCTGTAAACGACATTGGTGAGGAAACATCTTTTCATCTGGACATACCCAAGGCTCAGGCAGGCGGAATCGATGCACCATTTTTTGCGGCCTATACAACCGGCTATTATGACAACAACCCCCGTACGATAAGCAGAACGTTAGCTTTGATTAATGCTTTACACTGGACAGAAGAACAAAACCCCGACGACTTCAACATCTCATCCACCACCAAAGAAATTCGGCAAACAGTAAGGAAAAATAAAATCGCAGCCATCCCGACCATTGAAGGCGCCTACTCATTACAGGAGCACAATGCATTAGGTCTGCTCCACCAATATAACGACCTTGGCGTGAAAGTTCTCGGTTTCAATTGGAACTATTCAAACGCCCTTGGCGAAGGTGCTGACAGAGTATATGGAGATCCGGAAAAAACGCCATCGGAAGGCGGCCTCACGGAACTGGGTGCTGAAGTAGCACGCGAAATGAATGATATTGGAATGGCGATCGATGTATCACATATGTCACGCAACACTTTCTTTGATGTGCTCGAAGTAACTGATGCTCCTGTCATTGCATCCCATTCAGGTGTCAATGCGGTGAAAGCACACCAGCGCAATCTCACGGATGAACAACTCCAAGCCCTTAAAGAAAATGGAGGACTCATCAACATCGTATTCTATCCGACATTTTTGACTAATGACGAATCCGGTTCTGTTGAAGATATAGTGAACCATATCGATCATGCTGTTGATTTGATTGGCATTGACCATGTCGGCCTCGGCTCTGATTTTGACGGTGCTTCCATGCCTGAAGACCTGCAAAATGCAGCGGAAATGCCGGGGATTACCGAGGAATTGGTTAATAGAGGTTATTCGAGCCAGGAGATTGAAAAACTGCTCGGCGGGAACGCACTGCGTGTCCTTAAGGAAGTCGAAAAAGCAGCAGAAAACGATCCATCTCATCGTGGCGTCAGTCCTGTTGTTAAGCCGGAGTATGAAATGGGCGAAACCATTAACACCAGAACACCACTTCTACAGGCTGATATTGAAACGAAAAAAGGAGCACCTGTTGACGAAGACAGTTTTAAAGTGATTGTAGACGGCATCGCCTACGAACCTGATTACAATAAGAAAACTTCGACATTGTCACTGCAGCTGTCTGAGGAATTGCAAGAGCGTTTCCATGTGGTAACCTTTGAAGCTGAAAACAGAGCAGGTAAACTCACACGCGAAACCAGAATCTTTTATATTGATGATTAAATTATAAAGAGCAGGATGGCCCGCCCATCCTGCTCTTTAACTAATGACACAAAGGGGTCAGACCCCCCAGAAAAAAGTAAACTGAACTTATTGACGAATTAACATTAACGCATTATACTTATATACATAACTATATAACCGTATTACTATATGACCACAAGGTGGTGATCGCTCATTGGCTAAACCGTTTGATGACAATAAACCTATTTTCATGCAGGTTCGGGAAGAAATAGAAGATCAGATCTTAAACGACCAGTTGAAGGAAGAGGACCAGGCGCCTTCAACAAATCAATTGGTCAATTTTTATAAAATCAATCACGTAACGGTATCTAAGGGGATAACGCAGCTGGTTGATGAAGGCATACTGTACAAAAAGCGAGGGGTCGGCATGTTCGTTGCTGAAGGTGCGAAAGGAAAACTTATTCAAAAGCGGAAGGAAGCTTTTGTGGATGATTACGTTCTCCTCCTTGTTCAGGAAGCTAATAAGCTGGAAATATCGGAAACCGAGATCATCTCGCTAATCAAACATGTAAAAGGAAGTGATCAGTATGACGTTTGATGTGGAAGTGAATAATGTATCGCTGCACTATAACGGATTTGCGGCATTAAAGGATATATCCTTCAAGCTGGACAACGGTAAAATCTATGGGCTGCTGGGAAGAAATGGCGCCGGTAAGACCTCCCTTCTCACCTTACTCGCGTCTTTTCGGAAAGTTAAAAGCGGTTCGATCAAAATTGGCGGGGAAAATCCTTTTGAAAATGCCAAGATAATGCAGCATGTCACCTTTCATTACGAAGCCGACTACAGTGAGTTAAGCGAAAATATCAAGGACATGCTGGATGATGCTGAACGCTACCGGCCCTATTTTGACCGCGATTATGCGCATTATCTGGCAGACCGTTTTAAACTGCCCTTGAAAAAACCGATCAAAAAACTGTCCAGAGGCATGCAATCTGCCTTTGAGGTGACTTTGGGATTGGCTAGCCGCACACCTATCACCATTTTCGACGAAACTTATCTTGGCATGGATGCACCTGCACGGGAAATTTTTTATGAAGAATTGCTGGAAGATCAGGCAAACCATCCACGTACCATGATTTTATCAACCCATCTTGTGTCAGAAATGGATTATTTATTTGATGATGTCATTATTATTGACCAAGGAAAATTTGTGCTGCACGAGAACTACGAAACACTCGTGTCAAAAGGTGCATCAATCACAGGTCCTGCTGAAGAGGTTGATACGTTTGTCGGTAATATGACCCGCTTGAATGAACAAAAACTGGGAAATACAAAGGCTGTCATGGTTTATGGAGAGCTGGATGAAACACGCCGGACAGAAGCTCAGCGAAAAGGTCTCGAAGTCGGTCCAATTTCCCTGCAGGATTTATTCATTTATCTAACAAGCGAGGAGGTCTAGCACATGAGTCAAAGAACTTTCTTCCCAAAAGTAGCTCTTGATATGTTTGTCATGCAAATGGTGTGGTCCCTGTTTTTCTTAGGAATTATTTTGACGATTCATATTGGGATGATCATCGTTTCTGTCAACACAGGTGATTCCATGGTGGACTTTTTATTCTTTACACATGGTTCTGCCAAAATATATATGCTTGTGATCGGGATTATCTCGACATATGGTTTTTTAAGGCATTATGCCCACCATGGTATTACGAGAAAGGATTATTTCACTGGATCTGCTATAGCTGCAGCTGGTGTAGCACTTGCTATCGGGGTGATAGCAATAGCATTAACAGGGATGGAATATGTGGTTATGGAGATGGCGGATATACAAGGTACATTGGACCGTTCCCTCGCAGGTGATGCAATCCAAGTTGGAAATAATAGCATCAGCATTGAATTTCCAAAAGCGATATTTGAATCATCTGTTCTCATTCAAAGCAGCAGCTGGATCGTATCACTCTTCATGTATTCATTAAATATCCTTACCTATTATGCTGCCGGCTGGCTCATAGGCTCCGGGTTTTACCGGTTTGGCTGGTTCATCGGTTTGGGCTTTATCCTTCTTTCGCTACTTTTTATCATAACTGGAGATTTACTCTGGGGAACTGAATTGGGAGAACCATTGTCAAACTGGCTGCCCTTTGACTTAATCAGCCTGCCACTTTACGGATCATTTTTAGGCACCATCATTATTATCGGGATTATGCTATGGCTAATCCGCCTTGCTACCCGAAACGCTACCATTAAAATGTAAGTTAGTCGGAAAAACACTGAAGAAAGAGCAGGCGCATTTATTGCATGTGCCTGCTCTTGTATTTCAGTGAGGGGCAACTGATTTGAGTTTTGCGCTCCCCCTTCCCGTCTATTGCTGATAAACCTAAATAACCCTCAATGCCGTAAGCCAAGCATTGAGGGAGCTCTATCCAGGAATGAATCTAATCTATTTGATAACTAATATCGGACAATTGGCATTCTGAACGATTTGGTTACTGACGCTGCCCAGCAGCAGTTTTTTCATTTCGCCGAGTCCTCGGCTGCCGACAATAATTAAATCCATCTCGTTTTCATCGGCATATTCACATACCTGTTTCCCGGCGTTACGCTGTGAGCGATCAATCACGATATCCGGGTATATTGCAATGTCTTCAGATTCAAATTCTTCCTTAATCTTTTGCAAATCGGGACGCAGAAGATCCGCCAATTCCCCTTCAACCCTGCTTGCCATCATTGAATTCGCGTTCGGACCTGCCTGTGACACGACTGAGAGGATATATACTTCTGTCTCCGGTATTCCTGCAGCCTGCATTTTAGCTTCTTGAAGTGCTTCTTTACTCAAATCAGAACCGTCATACGCAACGAGAATTCTTCTTTTCATAATGAACACTCCTTGTAGGAAAGTTAATGAAGACATGCCTTCTTTCCGGATTGTATCTGGTGGCTCAGTACCAAATCACGCGGTATGACAACACTTCCTGAGAACTTTTTCTATTAATCTGCCTGCATGCCGCCGTCAACGTTGTAGAGTGACCCATATACAAACGATGCTTTATCGGAAGCAAGGAACATGACAACTTGTGCGACCTCTTTTGGCATTCCAAACCGCCCGGCCGGGATTCCCTGTTTAATGGCCTCTGCCGCCGCTCCCGGGTCATCCGGTGATGTGTTTTGCTGGATACTTGTCAGCATTTGTGTGTCGATTGCTGCCGGGGCCACTGCGTTAACACGAACTCCATTTTGGGCTGCTTCCAGTGCTGCTGTTTTCGTCAGCCCGGCCACGGCATGTTTGGATGCAATATAGCCTGCCATTCCCGGTGAACCTATATAGGCCGCGTTTGAAGCCGCGTTGATGATGCTGCCATGTTTTTGTGATTCCATTTGCGGGATGACATGTTTCAATCCCAAGAAAATGCCTGTCGTGTTAATGCTCATAACTTTTTCAAACGTTTCTTTCTCCAAATCTTTAATGTTTTTGAACGGACCGTTGACACCGGCGTTGTTGAAAAACACATCGATACGGCCGTAAGTATTAACTGTATCTTTTACATAATTTTTCACATCGTCTTCATTTGTGACATCAGCTTGAATCAATTTAACTTTATCTTTGTCGCCGTTTAATGTGTCTTTTGTACTAGATAATGCTTCTTCATCGACGTCGACAAGGACAATTGTATCACCGTCATCTAAAAACTGCTGGGCCGTTTCCATGCCGATGCCGCCAGCTCCGCCTGTAATTAGTACTATTTTATCTGCCATAATTAATTCCTCCCTTTCAATAGTCCTATTCCCGCTGAATGACTGAATTAAAACAATATATCATTGAATAAAAAAATCCTCTCTCGAATGACGTTTATCCATTCGAGAGAGGTTTTTGTCATCCCATGTTTTCAACCAGTTCTTCTCCATCGCTCCGGAGAGCTTCTTTGGCTTCATCTGTAATAAATTTAGCCATGCCTTTGTTATTCAAATGCTTCAGGAAGTCTTCAGCTTTTTTGACAGCTTGTTGTTGATGGCCCTTATCCAGATGATGTTCAGCCTGACGGAGTTTATTGGTGAGTTTGACGGCCATTGGATGCTCGATATCACCGGAATCCTTGAAGTCAGTTACAGATTGCTTCACTGAATCCAATGTTACTGACTCTGCCAGATTAAGCTCATATTTGGCAAAACCGTCAGTACCTTCTCCCATATAGGAAATATCATCATGTTCATCAGTGAATTCCTGGGCATCCGGTGATGACTGGAATGTCAGTTCAGGGTCACCATCAATTGACGCAAATGACCAGTTCCCGTCAGCAGAAGGATCGATGGTTTCATTTTCCTGAATGTAATTAATGATAACCTGCCTGTTCTCCATCTGTGGCGAAAGGACAACCTGGCTTCCGTCAAGATTAGGGAAGTTGCCGCCCCCGCCTGCACGATAATTGTTCGTGGCAACGAGAAATTCCTGATCGTCTGCCACCGGTTCACCATTATAACTTAAATTCTTGATCCGGTTGGCATCAGAGTTGACCAGTTCACCATTGTTGCTGTATTTGGACGGTTCGGTAACATCGACTTCATATGTTACGCCATCGATAATATCAAAGTTATACGTTGAAAAATCGCTATCAACGAGTGATTGCTCGTCAGTTGCATCTGAATCTATCTGATTAAATTGACCTGCTGACATTTCCAGCCAGTCATCAATCTCTTCACCTGTCAATTTGACGACTTTCAGTGTATTTGGATAAACATAAAGATCAGCTACGTTTTTGATGGCAATCGGCCCTTCCGGAATGTGCGTGTAGTATCCCGGGCCACTTCTGCCGCCTGCTTTAAATGGCGCTGCTGCTGAGAGAATCGGCAAGTCTTCGTATTCTGTCCCCCTAACGGCATTTTCGGTATACCATTCCTGTGCGTCAGAAACAATTTGCACAGATGGATCATCTTTTACCAATGCAAAGTAACTATAGATCGGTGAAGTTGTCTGCCCGACTTCTGAACGGATGTATTCCAGCGTTGCCTGATGATCATCCGATACGGCATCAAGAATTTCCTGATCTGGTTCAACCAATGGTTCACCGGTCTCCTCATTATAAATGGCGCGGACTTGTGAACTTGAATCAATGACGTCCCAATCGTCACCGTTCTTCTGAAGCTTCAAATCAACGATACCGAGATGATTGCCCCAGTACCCAGCTTCTACCGACGGAACACCGTTAATTGTTCCCTTCTCCAAATCAACACCCTCAATACCTTCGAAGGAATCACCCGGGAAAACTTCATGCGCATGTCCGAACAAAATCGCATCGATGCCATCAACTTGTGTTAAGTTATATGTCGCATTTTCTTCACGCTCTTTCAATTCGGTTGACCCAAGCCCTGAATGTGGAACGGCCACAATGACATCAGCACCCTCTTCCTGCATAATTGGGACATATTTCTGAGCCGTTTTGTAAATATCTTTCGTAATCACTTCGCCTTCAAGATGGGCCTGGTCCCATTGCATGATTTGCGGCGGGGTAAATCCAATCACTCCAACATCAACGGTATGTGTATTGCCATTCGTATCCGTAACTTCTTTTGGAATAATTTTATATGGTTCAAAAAAGTGCTCATCATTCGACGGATCTTCATCACCGTCATCATGGTAGACATTGGCATTAACATAAGAGAAGTTCGCATCATCAATTGCTTCCT
Source organism: Lentibacillus amyloliquefaciens (assembly GCF_001307805.1). Lineage (GTDB taxonomy): Bacteria > Bacillota > Bacilli > Bacillales > Amphibacillaceae > Lentibacillus > Lentibacillus amyloliquefaciens. The sequence continues at coordinate 1,951,241 of NZ_CP013862.1, forward strand.
GCAGATAATCAATGCCATAATTGAACTCATGATTTCCGATATTGCCTGTATCATAATCCAGCAGATTCATGGCTTTATATACCGGATGCAGTTCACCTTCTTCCAGACCGTTTCTGGCAGTGTAGTCTCCAAGCGGGTTCCCTTGAATCAGATCGCCATTATCAAACAGCATACTATTTTCTGTCTCCGTCCTTGCTTGTTTAATGTGTGTTGCTGTCATGGCCAGGCCATATTCGTTGGTCGGGCTGTCCTGATAGTAGTCATAGTTAACGAGATTAACATGGATATCCGTCGTTTCCATGAGACGCATATCGACAACACTCTCTTCTGATTCAGCCTTGGTCGAATCACTGCTGATTGGGATGAATACAAACGAGACAGCAAGCCCAAGCAAAATCAGACGCCATAGATTATTTCTCCCCATTAAGAAACCCCTTTCAAATAGATTCATCTTTAATATTAAGTGAAGAATTATATTTTTGAAATAGTCTGATATATTTGCGACTAAAGGCCTAAAGGAAGAATTTTGCACGATTTTTGTATACTGGACGCATTTCTTATAAACTGGATAATAAAGGCGGCGAAATCAGTGTTGGCCTTTAAAAATTTCGGAATGATCAAAACGTCTGTGCTTATTATATAAGGAGGTATACCAGAATGAAAAATTGGTTAAAAGAATCGAGTCATACAGTTGTATTTACCGGTGCCGGCATGTCCACCGAAAGCGGACTTCCGGATTTTCGCTCCGCCAATCAGGGTTTGTGGAAGCAAAAAGATCCTAGCAAAATCGCCAGTACTGACGCCTTGAACAGCAACGTTGATGAATTTATCGAATTTTATCGCAGCCGGGTGCTCACTGTTAAAGATTATAAGCCGCACAAAGGGCACCATATTCTGGCTGACTGGGAAAAGGAAGGTATCATCCACTCGATTATCACGCAAAATGTCGACGGATTTCACCAAGCTGCAGGCAGTCAAAATGTCTCAGAACTCCATGGCACTTTAACCAAAGTGCACTGTCAGTCATGCGGGAGAGAATATAAAAACGAGGCATACGTGAATCAGACGTATAACTGCGAATGCGGTGGAATATTGCGGCCTTCAATCACATTGTTCGGGGAAATGCTGCCTCAGGATGCTTTTCAACTGGCACAGTCCGAATCGGAACAGGCTGATCTGTTCATTGTGCTCGGATCTTCGCTCAGTGTCACACCGGCCAATCAGTTTCCGCTGATCGCCAAGGACAACGGCGCCCGGCTTGTGATTGTCAACAGAGAACCAACTGAATTCGACAGGTTTGCTGATGAAGTCATTCATTCACGGGAAATCGGTGAGGTTTTGGAGGAATGGAATCATTAATGTGAACGCAGCAGTAGCCATCCGACTTCAAAAAATGACACATTATGTCTTCTTTTGTAATACTATGACTTTGTTTGCCGAATCTATTGAATTCTATTTTAAACGTGGCATAATAGATTTTGTGCGTTTATAGGGGAAAGGTCCCGATTATACGTAGAAATTGAGAAAGGAATGTGTTCCTATGCAAGACCTTGAGCCTGAAACAACCCAACAAATTATAGGGATGGCGATTGCTGTCAAAAAGAAGGAAATGATTGATTTGGGAATGACTTACGGTTTGACAGACACCAGAACAATTCAATGCAGCCAACATCTCGATGGTCTGCTGAATTTATATACAGATAAGCACAGCTTAGAGCTGACCGGGTAAACTGTATGGCACTATTTCAGGTTTGAAGAAATAGTGCCATGTCTCAATGACTAATTATAATAGCGGGATTTGATACGTTCCAGATCATTCAAAAACTGTCCGACTTCCTCCCTATTTAAGTTGATTAGCAGTTGGTCATATAAAGTAAGCACCTGTCCATCAGGCTCATGTCTGTTTTTGCTCAAATAGTCAAGAAGGCTAGTCAGTTGTTTTTCATTAAGACTTGTTTCAGCCGCAAGATGTTTCACCTCCCGCAACATAAACACATCTGCCTGCCCATCAAATTCTCCGGATATTATCTCTCCATTTAGTGTCATCATCATGTCACTCCTGAATTAAATGATACTGCTAGTTTGTGCGGTTGTATGCCCTTTTATGAGCCAAATGAGATTTTCCCGTTTTCGTTGTCAGGATTACACCGAGAATAACGACCAGAGTACCAGTAATTTTCATTATCGTAATTGTTTCATCCAGCCATAAGTATGCTCCCGCCATCGTTACGACCGGCAGGAAATTGAGAAATATTGAAGCTTGTGAAGCACCAAGCACGCTGACTGCACGGTTATAGAAGATCAGTGCAATAAACGACGGGAAAACGCCGAGATAAGCCAAGCCCATTAAATTCGGTGGGAGCATCAATTCAGTTGGTATTCCGGTTATGTACCATTCAGTCAGAACAAAAGGCAAAAGCACAACGACAGATATGCCGCTCATTGTCAAAAGGACGCCAAATTGCGGAAACAAGTGCATATATTGTTTTACCCAGATCGAATAAACCGCCCACGATGCAATAGCACCAATCATAATCACATCGCCTTTGTTCCAGTTTATATTGGCGATTGAAAAAATATTGCCGTCCAATACGACCCAAACCGCACCGAAGAACGATAATAGAACCCCAGCTATCTGGATATTCCGGAGCCGCTCCTTTAATAAAATGGCACTCAGTAAAACAATCGCAGCAGGAATGACAGTCTCCAGCACCGACACATTCGTTGACGTTGTAAACTGCAGTGCGCCGTATATAAATGTATTAAAAAACGTGATCCCTGTCAGCGTCATAATCAACAATGGCTTTTTATATGCCAGAAATTTATGGCGGTATTCCCATGCACTCCGCAGACCAAAGGGAAGCATCACAATAAAAGCAACCACCAAACGGAAAAATGCAATCGTAAATGGCGGCAGTTCATTGATCGCTCTTCCCGTCAGTATATTTCCCGCATAAAAAATCACGACGAAGAGCATCATGATATAGGCGTAGACCATGAAATTCCCCTTTTTGAACCAATTCTCTAAAATATTGGCGCTTTTAATCAGCTTGTCCCCGACCGCCTCGCCGATTTGCTGCTTGCTATGTTTCCGGTTCCGATTTTTTAAGCAGCTTAATAAGCCGGAGAAGACTGCCTAAACCAATAATATAAAACTGTGAAACACAATTTTAAATTTCGTATAGGCACTCAATTGCCCTTCCCCCTTTCACACCTATTAATAGTTTAACATAATTAATTAGCGCAAATTTTTTCACAAATACGCTTGACATTCAAAAATAACAGGTGTATTGTATTTATTAATACATAACTGAATAGAACGTTCTTATCCAGAGAGGTGGAGGGACTGGCCCTTTGAAACCTCAGCATCGGTCAATGACTGTGCTAATTCCAGAAAGCCTTAAGCTTGATGATAAGAAGAGCAGTCTTTATAAACCTTAAGCCTCTTCTTATATGAAGAGGTTTTTTTATTGTTTTAATTCAGTTCTAGTCAATTGGAGGTGAGATGATGAGCAATGAATTAATTAAAGCTGTCAATTTATTAAAGGAAAAGGAATGGGTGGATTTGACCCATGCATTCGGTCCGGACTCGCCGCATTTTTCCGCTTTTTCGCCAGCAGAGTTTAAGACCCTGTTTGACCATAATGACGGGTTTTATGCTCAGCAGTTTACATTTCCGGGCCAATACGGCACACATATCGACGCTCCTATTCACTTTGTTCCGGGCGACAACCGATATGTGCATGAATTGGGGTTGCAGGAACTGGTTCTGCCCCTCGTCGTTATTGATAAGTCGAAAGAGGCTGCGGAAAATCCTGACTTCACGATCTATTCAGATGATATACTGGCGTTTGAAAAAGAGCATGGTGAAATTGAATCCGGGTCATTTGTAGCACTGCGGACAGACTGGAGCAAACGCTGGCCCAATCAGAAGACATTCGACAACAAAGATGATGACGGCAACAGTCATGCACCAGGCTGGTCGGTAGAAGCACTGCAATTTTTATTTGAACAGCGCAACATCACGGCAATCGGGCATGAAACATTCGATACTGATGCCCAAATTGATTTTCAAAAAAACGGTGCACTCGTTGCCGAATATTTCGTCCTTAACCAGGATACATTTCAGGTTGAAGTGATGACGAATCTCGATAAAATCCCGGCTAAAGGCGCCGTCATCTTTAATATCGTGCCTAAGGCAAAAGGCGCAACCGGTTTTCCGGTTAGATCATTTGCAATTTTGCCATAAAATAGAAAAAAGCTAAAAAGAAAGAGGGAGTTAATATGACCAAAACAACTGAAAAAGCACCATTCCGCGCAGATCATGTCGGGAGCCTGCTGCGTCCCGAGAAATTGCATGAGGCAAGAAGTGAATTTAAACAAGGCAATATATCAGCCGCGGAATTGCGTGAAGTGGAAAACATAGAAATCAGACGAATTGTTGACAAGCAACTGGAAAGCGGACTTCAAGCCGTTTCAGACGGCGAGTTCCGCCGTACGTGGTTCCATCTGGATTTCATGGAGCATCTGAACGGATTTGAAGGGTATGTACCTGAACAAGGTTATGCTTTCAAAGGCGAAGAAGCAGAAAAATATAATGTCCGGAATAACGGTGCTATTTCATTTAACCCAGACCATCCATTTTTGCAGGATGTGAAAGATCTGATTGATATTGTTGATGCGCGGGCTGACGTTAAATTTGCTATCCCAAGCCCCAACATGTTTTTCAATGACGGTATTCGCAATCCGGAAATTTATCCGGACATCGATAAATATGCAGAAGATATTATCCGGACTTACCAAGAGGCACTGCAAAATTTTTATGATGCCGGCCTGCGCTACCTGCAGCTCGATGACGTTTATATTGCGGGGCTCGCTGCTGACACGGTGCCTTGGAATGAAGACTCCGGTGATCAACGTGACTATCTGATTGACCTGGCAGTCCGTGTCCTAAATGAAAGTCTGGCAGAAAAGCCCGATGACCTTACTGTAACGGTGCATTTATGCCGCGGCAATTACCGCTCTACATGGGCGTTTGAAGGTGGTTATGACCGCATTGCACCCAAGCTGTTTGCAAAAGGCAATGTCGATGGATTTTTCCTTGAATATGATGATGAACGTTCCGGAAGTTTCAACCCGCTCAAATACATCCCTGAAAATGGGCCAAGAGTTGTGCTTGGGGTTGTGACATCTAAGTCGGGTGAGTTGGAAGATAAAAATGACGTCATCGATCGTGTTAAACGCGCGTCTGAAATCGTGCCATTAGATCAGCTTTGCTTAAGCCCGCAATGCGGTTTTGCATCGACCCATCACGGCAATGAGCTGAGTGAAGAACAACAGTGGACAAAATTGAAATTGGTCGTCGATACAGCAAACGAAATTTGGGGATAAATAAAAAAAGCAGCTTGCAGGAAGTGAAATTTTGCAAGCTGCTTTTTTATTTTATCGTTTTTTTCCCTTATTCCGCCGGTTCCGTTCATTCAATTTGATGACGACGCCTTGAACCACACGCGTATCATCGTCAACCTTGCCTTCGTTTTCTTCTTCTTGTAACCCCCACTTTTTAAGCAGATGAAATAGGGCAATCGAGTAACATGTAATCTGGACGAATTTTAACAAGCCCCCGGCAGCCTGCTGGTCATAGACAGCGGTTAATGCCGGAATCAGTTCCCCTGCAACACCTGTATAAGTGGTGTAAACCGGATCTTGAATAACGAGCAAAAATATACCGATTGGCATGAGAAATAATGTTGTAAAAAAAACATACGCCACGCGCATAAAATAGCTATGATCAGCTATTTCATCTGACGGCTGAATGATGACCCACCATGTGAGAAAAGCAAACAAAACGACAAGCACTTCATAAAGGAACTGCAGAAGCATGTTTCCATTGATGACATTGAAAAATAATGGAATCAAATATACAGTGATAAGTCCATTAAAGATAACCGCAAGCGGCCATGGATGCTTGAACAGAAACCCGGCAATTTTCAAACGTTTATGGCGCCAGAAAAAGATATCCAGATACCCATTCGGCAAACTCAGAATAAAGAGCGGCACCACGACAAAAGCCATTATTGACAACTGAAAAATCAGTGCACTGACCAAATACTCCTCAGCAATCACAGCAAATGGTGAACCTTCTGCAAGATAAAACAACGTCACCGCTGTGAAGAAATAAACTTTTTGTGTCGTTGTCGTATGATAATGAGGTGATTTGATCATTGTTCTGACATACCAATAACAAAGCAATGCGGCCGCTAAAAGCGTTACAGGCCCAAGCAATTCATACCATGCATAATTACTCAACAATGCACCCATTCTGAATCACCACCATTCCTCCACCCTCCCGGCTGTTATTGCTTTCAGTTTAACAAATTACACGCAATATAGATAGAGGATTGTTTATGAATTCGCGCGTTGCCGGCGTTTCGATCGAATATCAGCGGAAACCTTGGCACTGCCAAGGTTTCCGCTTTACTTTATTATTTTACCAGGGTTCATAAGACCTTCTGGATCGAGCGCTTGCTTAATTTTGCGCATGACATCCAGTGCCACGCCGTGTTCACGCTCCTGATATTTTTGTTTGCCGGTGCCGACACCGTGTTCACCGGTGCAAGTGCCGCCGCGCTCAAGTGCATATCCGACAATCCGCTCATTCACCTGATTGGCCCGCTCAATATCATCCGGATTGTCCGGATCAAGCATCAGCAAAATATGATAATTACCATCACCGACATGTCCGACAATACCGCCGGAAAGTCCCGATTCACCGACAGCAGCTCGTGCGTCTTTCACTGCTCCGGCCAATTCAGAGATCGGCACACAAACATCGGTCACCATCTGCTTCCGCCCGGGATGGTTATGAATAAATGCGTATGCTGCATTATGACGGGCTTCCCATAGCTTGTTGCGTCCGGCGGTTTCCGTTTCGAATTCAATCTTGCGACAGCGCATGTCACTGACGATTTCTTCCATGAACGCAATATCGTGTTTCAGGCCTGCTTCATTGCCGTGCAGCTCCAGGAACAATGTCGGCACTTCGCTATAATCCGTTTCACTGTATCGGTTCATTTGTTTAATTGATTCTTCATCCACCAGTTCCACGCGGGCAATTGGAATACCGGCTTGCATAATTGCAATAACGGCACCAACCGCATCATCGACATTTTCAAACTCAGCACGTGCAGCCATAATGTGTTCAGGAATCCCAATAACTTTCAATGTCAGTTCAGTAAAACAGCCCAGTGTCCCTTCCGAACCAATGAAAAGTCCGTTCAAGTTGTAACCGGACGACGATTTTGCCGCCATACTGCCGGTATGTATCATTGAACCATCTGACATCACAACTTCCATATCACGTACATTATCACGCATGACGCCATACTTGACCGACGTTGTCCCGCTCGCGTTGGTCGCTGCCATGCCACCAAGTGTTGCATCTGCTCCGGGATCAACCGTGAAAAACAGACCGTATTTTTTCAATTCTTTTTCCAGCTGTGACCGTGTAACGCCGGGCTGCACTTTTACAAGAAAATCATCTTCGCGCACCTCCAGCACCTTGTTCATGTTGGCAAAGTCAATCACTACCCCGCCGTGTTCGGGAATGACATTGGCCTCAAGGCTTGATCCGTAGCCATAAGGTACAACAGGTGTTTGATATTTATTTGCCAATTTAATTATTTCACTTACTTCATCAGCATTTTCCGGAAATACGACAACATCCGGTAAATGCGGTGTGTGATAAGATTCATCGGAGCTGTGCTGTTCCAGCAACGTTTCATTAATCGTTACACGTTCTTTTGCCAAAACATGATGCAATTCTTCTGTCAGTTGCGTGATTGTTTGAGTCCCCTCCATGAATACGTTCCCCCTATTACTTTTGGTTTATCCTTTTCCCGCATGTAACCCCGCCAAAGAGCGGCGGCTAACTGATCATAAATGTCCGATTCGGCTCTACTAACATTCAGTAGGGGAAAGCGCCCTACTGAATGAAGTTTCGCTTTATCGGGCCTGTGATATTTGAATCAGGTTTCCGCATGTGTCGTCAAAAATTGCAAACGTCACAGGCCCCGTTTCAGCAGGTTCTACCGTAAATTCAACATTATGATTTTTCAGCCGCTCATATTCGGCGTGAATATCATCCACGACAAATGAAGTAATTGGAACCCCCTGTTCATAAATAGCTTCCTGATATGTTTTTGCAGCTTCATTATCATTCGGCTCCAGCAACAGCTCCACCCCATCCGGTTCTTCCGGTGAGACAACGGTGAGCCATTTAAAGTCCCCTGCCGGCATATCCATTTTTTTCTGAAACCCGAGAACTTCTGTATAAAATTGCAGAGCTTTCTCCTGATCTTTTACAAATACACTTGTGATTTTAATTCGCATGTCGAGCCTCCATTCGATTACCTTCATTATAGCAGGAAAATTGGAATATTTTAATACAAGGATGTTGCTCAGCCATCATAAAAAGTCTCGACACCCGTTATGAATCGGGTGTCGAGACTTTTATAGGTAATATAAAACTTAATAAATGCCAATAGAAGCAATCAATATAGATACCGCCACAGCAACAATTGGAATCAAAACCGCTACTACAAAAATATCTTTATAGCTGTCTTTATGCGTCATTCCCGTTATGGCAAACAATGTCAGCACAGCGCCATTATGCGGAAGAGCATCCAAGCCGCCGGATGCCAGTGATGCAACCCTATGAAAAGCCTCAGGACTGATGCCGCTTTCCATTGCAATGTCATAATATCTCGATCCAAGTGCTTCAAGTGCTATCCCTAAACCACCCGAAGCTGAACCGGTTGACCCTGCGAGAATATTGACCGTTACGGCTTCAGAAATGAGCGGATTTCCGCGGATGCCCATCAGCAGTTCAGTTAGACGGTCGAAACCGGGAACCGCTTTGACTACCGTTCCAAAGCCCACAGCAGCACTTGTGTTGAGAATTGCCAGGACAGACCCGCTTGCACCACTATTGATGGCGCTGACAAACCCTTTGAACTTCGACAGGTTAAGCAGCATAATCAGAAGAATCCCTGAAATCAGGGCAACAATAATATCCCATCCAAATGCATTAAGAGTAACCAGAACGGTCAACAGCGGTAAAAGTGATAAGAAAAAATTAGGTATATCGGCCTCTGAACCAAGCACATTTTTATCTTTTGGCTCCGTATACGCTTCACCGTTCGCTTTCAATTTCCTCTCTCGCCGTCGCAGATAGAGATAACCGCCGACTGCCATAACGATTGTGGCTGCAATTCCCATGATCGGTGCCGCCATAGCATCAGTAGCAAAATGTTCCATCGGGATTAGGTTTTGTATTTGTGGTGTTCCCGGCACTGCTGTCATGGTAAATGTAAATGCACCAAGCGCCACGGTTGCCGGAATCAGCCTTCTCGGAATATCCGCCTCTTTAAACATCGTGAGAGCCAGCGGATAAACGGCAAATACAACAACAAATAAACTGACGCCGCCATATGTGAGTACAGCTGCTGATGCGAGAACCCCCAGAATTGCCCGTTCTGTACCAATCAATTTTGTCAATGCAACCGCAACAGACCTTGCCATCCCAGTATCTTCCATCAGTTTTCCAAAAATCGCCCCCAGCATAAAAACCGGAAACCAGCTTTTTGCAAAACCGACTAATCCTCCCATATACGTGTCTTTGTAAGCATCCAGTAAATCAAGTCCGCCGGTCAGTGCCACCACACCGGCAGCGATTGGTGCTACCCAAAGAATGGACCAGCCGATATACGCAAGCCCCATCAGTACAGCAAGACCAAGTATGATACCAATCATTATACCCCTCCGTGATCATTTCAAATTATTTTAGATTGCGCTCTTGTCTCCCGGTTACTGTGCTGTGTAGCCGCCATCAAGAACAACTGCCTGACCGGTGATCCCCCTTGCTTTGTCGCTTGCAAGATACTTCGTATAATCCGCAACTTCCTGCACTTCTAAAAGACGTTTTTGCGGCACGAGCGGATACAATACTTCTTCCAAAACTTTTTCCACCGGAACACCACGATTTTTGGCCAAATCTTCAAATTGATTGCGTACAAGCGGTGTATCCACATACCCCGGACACATCGCATTAACCGTAATACCATGTTCAGCACCTTCCAAAGCAGCCACTTTAGTCAAGCCAATCACACCGTGTTTGGCACTGTTATAGGCTGCTTTTCCGCCAAAACCTATCAGTCCGTTGATGGAAGCCATGTTGATAACCCGTCCGGAACCTTGCTGTTTCATAATCGGCAAGACATGCTTTGTCGCCATAAATGGCGCTACCAGCATGACTTTAGTTATAAGTTCGAATTTCTCAGTAGGAAAGTCCTCCAGTGAGGCGACATGCTGCATTCCGGCATTATTGATCAAAACATCCACTCTTCCATAAATCTCAACCGTTTTATTGATTGATTGCTTCAAATCTTCTTCATTTGTTACATCACACGTTAGCTGAATACAGTCAAAACCATTCTGCGTCAATCTTTCAGCAGCTTCTTTCAGTTTCTCGCTATTAATATCCGACAAAGCTACTTTCGCACCGTTTTTGGCAAATTCAACAGCAATTTCATATCCAATACCACTAGCTGCACCTGTAATAAATACAACTTTATTCTCCATGATTTGCCTCCTATTTTTACATGATTTTCGTTTATTTCATTTTGTCGATAAATTAAAACGCTTTCATTTTATGTCACCCCTTTAGAAATTTATTAGCAAAAATCATGCCAATTTAAAAAATCGATTTGAAGACAACACAAACAAATAAAAAAGAACCCTTTTTCCGCTTTTACGGAAAAAGAGTTCATCTTTACGTATGTGTCTTCACAAGACAGTTGTTCCGGATTCCAGGAACCATTTCCAGAAAGCCGGAACACTTTAAATGCCATACTTTTTGGTCTTCTCATAAAAGCTGGATTTCCCGATTCCAAGTAATTTTGCAGCTTTAACTTTATCACCACCAGCCTGTCTCAACGCTGCCCGGATAGCCTTTATTTCGGTTTTCTCAAGAATATCTTTAAGACTATTACGATGATCCTTAAAAACCATCTCCGGCTGCATGTGTTCCGGTAAATCATTCCTTGTAATAATTTCAGAGTTTGTCAAATGAACTGCGGATTCCACAACGTTCTCCAGTTCCCGCACATTACCCGGCCAGTCATAATGCAGGAAAAAATCCAGTACATCCTGTTCAAAATCAATCACACGATTACCGGTACGATTTGATATATTGCGCAGTATATATTTCGCCAGAACACGAATGTCTTCAGGACGCTCACGGAGTGGCGGGATCGTTATTCGTACAACATTGATACGGTAATAAAGATCCTCGCGGAAACGGTCCTGTTCAATTAGCTTCTCCAGTGACTGATTGGTAGCTGCGACGATTCTGACATCAATTTTTCGGGTTTCCTCCGAACCTATTCTTTCAATTTCTCTTTCCTGAAGAGCACGAAGGATCTTCACTTGTGCGTTCAACGGCATATCGGCAATTTCATCAAGGAAAAGAGTACCCCCATCCGCCATTTCGAATTTGCCCATTTTACCTTCTTTCTTAGCACCTGTGAAAGCACCGCCTTCATAACCGAACAGTTCCGATTCCAGTAAATGCTCCGGAATCGCAGCACAATTCACTTTCACAAACGGTTTGTTGTGCCGCTCACTCAATTGATGAATACTGTGGGCGAACAGCTCCTTGCCTGTTCCGCTTTCACCTATCAGAAGAATGGAAACATCTCCGGAAGATGTTTTTATAATCTTTTCCTTTACCTCATTCAATTTAACAGAACTGCCAACAATGTCATGAAGTGAATAACTGGCCCCCGTTTGTTTTCTTAATTGTTTGCGGTAATTTTCAAGTTCAAGCAGCAGATTTTTGATATGGGTATTCATTTTCATCCACTCTTTGGTATCCCTGTACAATACCGTTCCCACCGCACCAACTACTTCTCCATCAGAAAAAACCGGTATCCGGTTAGCGATCATATGGTTCCCGCGAATATATTGAAGGTCAGCAATTTCTTCCTCACCCGTTTTAACGACAATATGCATTCTGCTGTTCTCAATCACTTCTGTGACATGTTTTCCGATTGCTTCTTCTCTAACGACCTCCAGAAACCGGCAATAATTATCATTTAAAAAAGTAATGATTCCATTTTCATCAACGGCCACAAAACAAAAGTGAGATTTTTCGAAAACGGTTTCAATAATGGCTTCTTTATTTTGCGTTATTGTGGACAGCATGGTTCGCCGCTCCTTTATCTATTAAATTCATGCTATGTCCATTATTATACAATTAAAAAGAATGGTTATGAACCGTTTGTCCGGAACCTAACCAGCAATCACTCTTTATCATACGTTTTGCGAGATAATCTCGCCGATATTGGAATAAGTCTGGGATTTCTGTTAATGGGGATGGCAAGTGTTGTTCTCATGGCCTCAATTATGAAGCAGCCGCAAAAGCAGGAACGGATTTCAGGCTAGAATTTCTGACTGAGTTTCCTTATATTCGGGCTAAAAATCGAAGTTAGCTTAAGTTGTCACAATTTTACCATGAAATCCCAGCAATCCGGTCTATTAATGCTATAGCCTATGAACAACGAGCCGCTCCGCTTATGGAATGCTCTTTTCCCGATACCACGCCAGTGCCTTCTGCTCGGTTTCCTGAACAAATCGATGTTTTCCTTCAATATAAGCAGCTATATCATCCGGAAAACGCGCAGCCAAATCCAGCTTCAAACGACTGTAGCTGGCCGCTTTATCCGGATGCGCCCGCAAATAATCCCTGAATGCCAAGTGCCGCTCCAAGTGAGTGCTTCCTGCCTCAATTATGTGCACATGATGTGTCCGGTTCTCTCCGCCTTTTTGAAAAAAGCGGCGTCCGGTTATGCCGAATTCCCCTTTTGCCCCATAGCCAATTGCTTTCATTTCACTGTCAAACTGATCAACCCGGCTGACGTCCTCAACGACCGGCATCATATCGATAACCGGTTTGGCGTAAAGGCCTTCCACAGATGTACTGCCAATATGATGAATGTCAATTATCTCATCACCAAATATCCGCTGAATTTTTCCCGCTTCAATATCAAACTGAACCGGCCAAAGCGCATCGTATATCACCACTTCAACTTTTCGCATAAAATCACCTACCAATACGGTCCTTCTTCATTCGATAATTTTAGAAAAAACGGCATGAGACTGATGATAACAGCACCGATAATAACAGCCGGGATAACGGCACCTCCAATCGAACCGTTTCTATGAAACCCTCGTGCCATTTGAAACTGGTTCGTCCGGCTTCAAAAGCACAACATCATCTTCTTCCTGGACACCGCCGATAACCAGCACTTCTGACTTGAAACCTGCAATCCGCATCGGCGGAAAATTGATAACCCCAACAACCTGACGGCCCACAAGTTCCTCATGTTCATATCTTCGGGTGATCTGTGCTGATGACTGCTTCGTTCCGATTGTTTCGCCAAAATCAATTTCCAATTTAATCGCAGGCTTTTTGGCCTCCGGGAATGGCTCGGCCTTTAAAACGGTACCTACACGCATATCCAATTCCATAAAATCTTCAATCGTTGCCAAGATCATCGCCTCCATCTAACTAAAAATAGGATCATTATATATTTTCGCTAAAGGATTCGCATTTTCCTGCTTTTGCAGCATTTAATCGCAAAAGTTCTTATTCTAAGCTTATAATATGACAATAAATCGGGTATCATAGTATAATTATAGTAGAAGAAGTCTTAGTCCACAGGTAAATGACAGCCGTCTGACGATATAATTGATTTGTTAGATGAACGAATCGGACATTTACTGGCAGCCGTCTCCCCCACCTATCTTCATCGTATACTCGAACATTTGAGTGAGGGGGGGCTTACTGCCAGTTCCATGCGGGATAAATTCTTGAGGAGCGGATAATCAGTATGAGCCAATACTCACCAAAAGGTATGCCAAGTTTTATCGAAAAGGAACTTGAGATTATCGATGACATGGTAAAGCCTAAACTTAAGAAAAGTTCATTATATATGTTCATTTCAATTCCTTTGTTGAGCGTTTCGATTATCAATCTATTTTTCATGCTCGTTATTACAGGCTACAGCCGGGATATGCTGATAGCACTTGGAATCTATGCACTGTTAGGCGCGGTCGGAGCTGCCATTTTCAAAGAATCCAAGCATGTGAATAAAGAAATCCGTGATATCGGAATGGACCATATCATTAAGCGGATCAAGGACAGCGAACATGTGAATGATTACATGAAAGATAAGTATATTAATAACGTTAAAGCAAAACCCAAATTCAGCATGCAAACCTTTTTTAACTTCCTGACAGAAGAACACCAGCGGAAAAAAATGATGGAAAACTAGTGACTGAACGGAGAACCTTTCATAACAAGAGGTTCTCTATTTTTTTTGTACATTTCCAGAAAATATTTCTTTATATCACCTATGCAATTTTTTGTCATTTGTTTCGTCTTATAATTGCAAGGCGTTAATTAGACGCTGTGTTTTAGCGCGAAAATGGCCTTTACATGCAGGAGTATACGGGAGGCTGATGCACCGTTGGAAGAGCTTGTCGAACAATACAGACAAAACCAAATCGATAAAGATCAGTTGATTCAAGCACTGATGACACAATATGGATCACAGGTCAAAAGGCTTGCCTACACCTATGTGAAAGATGTGCAGACGGCCGAGAATATTGCACAGGAAGTCTTTATCAAGTGTTATAAAAAGATGCATCATCTTAAGAAAAACAATGCTGTGAAAGCTTGGATTAATCAGATCACAGTCAATAAGTGCAAAGACCATTTCAGGAGCGGATGGATTAAAAACCTTAATCTGAATGCCAGTTTTTCGCATTGGCTCAGGGGCTCGGCTCCATCTCCGGAAGAAGAATATTCGAAAAAAATCCAGCATGACGAATTAACAAAAGAAGTCTTGTCACTTCCTCTTAAGTACAGAGAAGTCATTATCCATTTCCACTTTCAGGAACTGTCGATTAACGAAATCAGTGAATTATTGAAAATCAAAGTACCGACAGTTTCATCACGGTTAAAAAGGGCACGTCAAATGCTGAAGGAACGACTGGAGGGTGGCCCGAAATGAAAGAAAGACTTAAAGATTTTTCCAAAAAGTCCACAGTAAATCATATTGAGTTTTCAAAAAAGAGCCGTCAACAAGTCATGCAGCGCATATCTGGCATAAATAAAAAAAGCCGCTATGCATCCTGGGGCAAGAGAGCGTTAAGTGCAACCGCACTCATTATGTTACTC
The DNA here is from genome assembly GCF_001307805.1 of Lentibacillus amyloliquefaciens. GTDB lineage: Bacteria > Bacillota > Bacilli > Bacillales > Amphibacillaceae > Lentibacillus > Lentibacillus amyloliquefaciens. The sequence goes on from NZ_CP013862.1 coordinate 1,966,545, forward strand.
ATCATCCCCGGTTATTTCGTCATTGACTCGCTTCAGAATCAGACGTCAAACCCGGATGAAAATGTGCCGGATGTTGAAAAGAACCCGCCAGTTAACGATGAAGAACCTGAAATAACGCCGGAAACCCCGCCGGTGGAAGAACTGGAAAATCGATACCGTGATATGGTAATCAATCAAGAAATCGATGGACTCGAGGTCGTCAATTACGATAGCATGAATGAATTGGTCAATGCGTTTACCGAGGTCATGAGTCAAAGCTTGGCCGAGCAGACTGCAGATGATTATTTCCGGGAAGACGACGGAAATTTGTATGTTAACGAATCCGGCGGACCCGCATTTCTAAATGCAGAAAGTGACTACGACCTGACCGAAATCAGCAACACGCAATATGAACTGGCCCAGACGACAAAAACCGAACAAAGCGGACAATTCCGCATAAATATTACCTATCAGTACCAGGATGATCGCTGGATTATCCAGGAGCGAAAAGTGAACTATTCAGCAAATCAGTAGAGGTCATTAACAGTTTAGGAGGTGACATTATGCGTTTAAAAAATGCAGGTTTGCCGCTGTTAGCAGTGATTCTATGCTTAACAGTACTGACAGCTTGCACAGGTAATGAGCAGACTGTAAATGAAAGCACCAAACAACAGTCGGACCAGGAAGAAACGGAAACACCGAATACCGTCTCTGATCCAACGAACGATAAAACATCAAAACAAGCAAACAGCAAGCAACAAGACGATGACAACCAAAATAAGGATAATACGAACAACAATGCGTCACAACAAGAGAAAGATGAACCTGAGAATAAGAAGAACAAGGAGTCTTCTAATAATGACAACGCCTCTTCTGATAACGATGATGATGAGGAACTATTGCCGAATGATACACTAACAGAGAGCGACCAAGGCAAACAGGTCAAAAAAGTACAGTCAGCACTCAATCGGATCGGCTACTCTTTGACGGAAGATGGTGTGTTTGGTCCCGCTACTATGTGGGCAGTAAAAGATTTTCAGGCACAGCAGTCAGCTTTGAAAATTGATGGTGTCTATGGCCCGGGCACACGGGACATTCTGAAAGAAGCTCTTAACGGGCAGCTGAGCATAACACCCGGAAGCGGCATCAAGAAAGAAAAACAGAATGAGGAACAAAACGAAGAAAAATCAGAAGAAAATCCGGATGATAATCAGAATAATCAAAATCAAAGCAACGTCATTTCCGATCCATCCAGCTTTCTTGCACTGGTCAATAAAAGCCACCAATTGCCGGCGGGTTATGTCCCGGATAATCTTGTCATACCGGATGTATCCTTCCCGTTTGATGCCGATTTACCAAAAAAGCAAATGCGTCAGACAGCAGCAAACGCGCTTGAAAAGATGTTTGCCGCCGGGGACAAAGCCGGTGTTGACCTGTTTGCGCAATCCGGTTATCGCTCATACGACAGGCAAGAAGCTATTTTTGCCTCAAATGTCCAGGATCACGGCAAACAAGAAGCTAATCAGTTCAGCGCTCAGGCCGGTGAAAGTGAGCATCAGACAGGGCTCACGATGGACGTTACAAGTGCTGATATCGGATTTAAACTGACGAGTGAATTTGCCAATACCGATGAAGGTGAGTGGGTTAAACAACATGCCAGCGAATATGGATTCATTATCCGCTATCCAAAAGGTAAGACGAACATAACCGGTTATCAATATGAACCATGGCACCTGCGCTATGTCGGAAAGAATGATGCCAAAGCAATTGATGAACAAAATATTACACTGGAAGAATTCCTCGGCGTTCGGTGAACGATGACTGCTCCATATTAATTTGGAGCAGTCTTTTTACTGTTTTTTTGCCTTTCAGCACCGGTTCATTAATGATAATATTTGTATTTCTTCAGGAATTACGTATAATAATAAAATAGCATTCTTCATAATACTACCAGCATTAGAGGAATGAATTTACATATGATTTATTTTTTTGAATCATCATGACGTCAAAATATCATCAGGGGGTTAAATGAAAAGCGTATCGAGAGTTTTTTACATTACAATTGCTTTAGTTATCATAACCGTTATATTCGGTGCCGTATTCCCGGCGCAGTTTGAAGCAATAACCGGAAGTATTAAATCTTTCGTTGCCACGACATTTGGATGGTATTATATGCTCCTCATGTCCGCACTGGTTATCGTGGCAATTTTTATTGCGATCAGCCCGATGGGAAAAATCCGCCTCGGCAAAGATAATGACAGGCCGGACTTCTCGACGGCAACATGGGTCGCCATGCTGTTTTCAGCAGGAATGGGAATCGGGCTTGTATTTTATGGTGCTGCTGAACCGCTCTTCCATTATATGTCAGATGCACCGACAGCAGAAGAAGGTTCCGATCAGGCATTCAAGGAAGGTTTGACCTATGCTTATTTCCACTGGGGGCTTCATGTTTGGGCCATGTATGGCGTTACAGCATTGGCGCTGGCCTTTTTCCAGTTCCGAAAAGGTGAGCCGGGACTGATTTCCACAACATTGAAACCATTATTCGGTAAGAAGATGGATGGCCCACTTGGCACATTGATCGACGTGCTTGCTGTCTTTGCAACCGTATTTGGAGTGGCCACCTCGCTTGGCTTCGGCGCCGTGCAAATTAACGGCGGTCTGTCGCATTTGTTCGGTTTCGAAATTGGCTTCACATCACAATTCATCATCATTGCCGTTGTGACGCTGCTGTTTTTGATTTCAGCGTGGTCAGGTTTGAGCAGAGGCATCAAATATTTATCCAATACAAATATGGTGCTTTCCGTTATCTTGCTGATTGCTGTATTGGTTATCGGTCCGACATTGCTCATTCTCAACATGTTTACTGAAACGTTTGGCATGTATATGCAAAACATCATTGAAACAAGCTTCCGCACATCGCCACTGGAAAGCGATAACCGTGGCTGGCTTGATGCATGGACCATTTTCTACTGGGCATGGTGGATTTCGTGGGCGCCATTTGTCGGTATGTTTATCGCTCGTGTATCCCGCGGACGCACCATCCGTCAGTTTATGACCGGTGTTTTGATTTTGCCGACATTGCTTGTTGCCATCTGGTATGCGGCATTCGGCACAACAGCTGGTAACGCGCAAAACAGCGGCGTTGACCTGACTCAATACACAACTGAGTTAGTGTTGTTCAATATGTTTGACCAGCTTCCAATGTCACTTATCCTGTCAGTGATAGCGATTCTGTTGATCAGCTCATTCTTTATTACATCAGCCGACTCAGCCACATTCGTTCTTGGAATGCAATCGACGCACGGTTCACTTGAGCCTGCAAACAGAGTCAAAATCGTTTGGGGTATTGCCCAATCGTCGGTGGCACTGATTCTGCTTTATGTTGGTGGGCTTCAGGCAATTCAGAACACCATCATCATTGCAGCGCTCCCGTTCTCGTTTGTGATGATACTCATGATTATTGCCTTGTTTAAAGCACTAAACAAAGAAGCTAAGGAAATGACAGGACGGGGATAAAAACGATTTAAAAAGCCAGCCTGCTGCTGATCCATTCACCGTGCAGGCTGGCTTTTTATTCTGTCAATCAGGCATTTCAAACGGTTTGATCATCCCCATAACAGCTCTTATATGCATGTATGACTGCAGGAGGAAAGGCAAGGTGAGACCCAACAGTGTGACGAACACAAAGCAAAACATCCTTTCCATGATTAAGCTACAACCTGTGAGGAGCGCAGACTTCTTCGAGAAAGCTTGCAACTCAGGCGAGCATTACTTCCACTGAATAAGCATCGGGTTGCGAGGAGTGCTGCTTCACCGAAATCACTTGGAGCACGACGAGCACCCCAGCACGAGGAGGCTTACCAGCCGCCTAAGGTGCGCAGAGTATATTTGGGATCGGATAATATTAAATAACTTAAGTCAGGATTGTCCTGCAATAAAGTGAATCTTCAATCAGTGGAGGATTTCTTTCTTCCCCCACTGATTGTTAGATGAACGAATCGGACATTTACTGGCAGCCATCCATCCACCTAATCTTCATCGTATACGCGAACATTTGAGGTGGGGGGCTTACTGTCAGTTACATGCGGGATAAAAAAACTTTTATCCAAGATTCCCAGCGGTAATGGTAACGTTTTCTGACAATCACGAATTATTGACAATAATGGCATTTTTGCTATGATGGATTAATCAAACTAACGTCGTTTAGGAAGAAAGGAGATACAGTATGTTGCCGGATCAGCAATTTTTACGGATTCCGGGACCGACACCGATTCCGCCAAGCGTCCAACACGCGATGAACCTGCCGATGATCGGTCACCGTGATCAGGAAACGAAGGATCTATTACATAGCATTAAACCGAAATTAAAACCAGTGTTTGGAACCAATCAGGAGGTACTGATGATTGCCGGAAGCGGCACTGCCGGTTTGGAGTCTGCGGTCGTCAATGCCGTTCAGCCGGGTGATGAAGTCCTGGTCATTGTAACAGGCGCGTTTGGTGACCGTTTTGCCCAGATTTGCACAGAACACCAAATCGCCACGCATCGTTATGATGTGAAATGGGGAGAAGCTGCTGAACCGGAGGAAATCGAAAAATATCTTAAATCACATCCGCATATTAAAGCCGTTTTCGCAACCCTTTGTGAGACTTCCACCGGTGTTTTGAACCCTGTCAAAGAGCTTGCCAGGGTTATCCGGCAGCATTCAGATGCGCTTTTTATCGTTGATGGTGTTTCCGGTGTTTCCGGTGCGGACGTTAAAATGGATGAATGGGAGATTGATATTCTCATAACCGGTTCCCAAAAAGCGATGATGCTCCCACCTGGTCTGACATTCGCCGCCGTAAGCGAACGAGCCTGGAAAGTGATCGAAAATAATAGCCGTCCTTCCTTTTATTTTGATTTAGCAAAATACCGCGACCAGCTGGACAATGACTCGACACCTTTCACACCGGCTTTATCGTTATTATTTGGACTCAATCAGGTGCTTGAGCTGATGGAGCAGGAAGGACTTGAGGCGGTTTATTCACGACACCGTCAGATGATGAATATGACCCGGGCGGCTTTTAAGGCACTCGACATCCCGCTTCTGACAAGTGATGAGTCCGCATCCCCAACGGTGACAGCCATAAAGCCGGACGATTTTGATCCTGATGCGCTTCGGAAAGTGCTGAAAAAGGAATTCAATCTCACGGTAGCTGGCGGACAGAAGCACTTAAAAGGCAGTATTTTCCGGATCGGCCATATGGGCTACTGTTCACCTGCTGATATTCTTCAGACAATCGGCATCATTGAAGTGGCTTTGAATAAAATCGGCAAGCCGGCTGAACTTGGAAGCGGCACACGTGCAGCTCAAGAAATTATGCTATCGGGAGGTTCGTAAATGTTTCATGTATTAATAGCAGATCCTATCAGTGATGAAGGACTTGACGTTCTTTATAACAATGAGGACGTGACGGTCGTTAAAGAAACCGGCTTAAAACCGGACGAATTGGAAAGCCGTATTGAAGAGTTCGACGGCCTTCTCGTGCGCAGCCAGACTAAAGTAACCCGAAGCGTCATCGAAAAAGCTGACAGACTGAAAATTATCGGCCGAGCCGGGGTCGGTGTTGATAATATTGATCTTGAGGCAGCAACCGAAAATGGCATCATCGTCGTCAACGCGCCAAACGGCAATACCAATTCAGCCGCTGAACATACTATGGCAATGATGATGGCACTTTCCCGCAAAATCCCACAGGCTCATTCTGCGTTAAAGAATCAAAAATGGGAACGGTCGAAGTATGTTGGCTTTGAAGTCAAAAATAAAACACTCGGTATCGTCGGACTTGGACGAATCGGCACTGAAGTCGCTTACAGAGCTAAAGGCCAGCGTATGAACGTTATTGCGTATGATCCATTTTTGACCGAAGAAAAAGCAGACCAGATGGGCATTGAGTATGGTGAATTTGAAGATGTTTTAAAAAAGGCAGACTATATTACGGTACACACACCGCTCCTGAAGGATACACGGCACATGATCAGCACTGATGCTTTCAAGCAAATGAAGGACGGTGTATTTATGATTAACTGTGCACGCGGCGGAATCATTGATGAAGATGCCCTCTATGATGCACTTGTTTCCGGAAAAGTCGCCGGTGCAGCCATTGATGTGCTTGAAGAGGAGCCATTCCAGGATCATAAACTGCTGGAACTGCCGCAAGTTGTTGCGACACCGCATCTGGGTGCAAGCACCGTCGAGGCTCAGGAGTCTGTAGCTGTCGATGTTTGCCATGACGTTCTTAACCACCTGAGAGGCGACATCGTCAAAAATCCGGTCAATCTGCCGTCAGTTCCAAGTGACGTGCTCAGCCAAATCGAACCTTATTTCAATTTGGCCGAAAAACTCGGCATGTTCCTCATCCGGTTAACTGACGATGTCCCGGAAGAAGTGAATATTTATTATTCCGGTGATCTGTCAGACGTGAAAATTGACCCGATTACCCGGAATGCTGTAAAAGGCTTGCTCGAACGACACCTTGGCAGCCATGTGAACGATGTGAATGCTCTATATCTTGCCGAGAAAAAAGATATCACGATTCATGAAAACCGAACATCAACAACGAAAGGCTTCACTAATTTAATGACCGTTGAGCTCAAAACAAAATCAGGCGTGCGCAGCGTCTCCGGGACACTTCTGAACGGGCTGGGACCACGTCTCGTACGTGTCGATCATTACAGTGTTGACGTCATGCCGGAAGGACATATTGTGGTCATCCACCATAAGGACCTCCCCGGTGTTATCGGTGAAATGGGAAGCCTTCTGTCCGAACGCAATATTAATATTGCCACCATGCAAGTGGACCGTTCCGATGTCGGCGGAAATGCCATCATGATTCTCACCATTGATAAACACGCCGAGCAGGAAGAACTTGAGGCATTGAAAGAGTTGGAAGAAATAAAAGCAGTCACCGCGGTCGATTTGTGATACGTCATAGTGAGATTCGGGTTGATGCGTGTGGGCTTCCGGTTGATACTCTTCCGGCCTTGTAACATCCGATCAAACAAAAAGCGCTTGATTCAAGCGCTTTTTGTTTTTCTATTCTTTTTCACCTTATTCACTGATCCGACCCACAACGTCCAGAACCCCCGACAAACGTGCGATTTCATAATCCGGGTTAATCTCTCCCGGATCATATTTATGATGGTTGATCCAGACAGACTGAATACCGGCTCTTGATGCACCCAGGATATCCGAACTCGGGTTATCACCCACCATCAGTACTTCATCTTTTTCAACGGATAACAATTCAAGTGCATGGTCGAAGATTGATGGGTCCGGTTTGCCCTTTCCGAATGCACCAGAAATGACGATATGTTCAAAATAAGGTTTTAATTCCGGTGTGATCCTCAGCTTGGTCTGCTGGAGATCGGGGGAGCCATTCGTCAGCATCAGCAGCTGATATTTTCCTTTCAATTCATTCAACACATCAAATGTTTCTTCAAACACAAACTGACTTTTTCGCCGCTCTGCTTGGAATGTCTCAGCTAGCTCCGTGACCAACTGCGGATCATCCACTCCCGCTTCCTTCAATGAAGATGTCCAGGTCTTTTTCCGGTATTCCGGAGCTATTTCTTTCAAACTGCGCAATGAATCACTTTCATCATTAAATTCAGCCCACAGCCCTTCAAACGGACTGATGCCGATCATCTCAGCAAATTCATATGTATCATAAGCAGCGAAAAGTTTCTGCGCATTTTTACGGATTCGTTCTTCAAGTTTCTCTGGATTGACACCCGCCTTCTGTTCGGCCAAACGGCAAGCCTTTTTAAAAGCTTCGTCGACACTTTTTTCATCCCAAATCAGCGTATCATCCAGATCAAACATAATTGCTTTTAGCATAAACATACCCCCTTTTAAAATGATAGATTTATAGTATCATGTTCCGATAAAAGTTTACAGGCTATTAGAGTCAAATATTAAAAAGTGGCGTAATTTATATTAACACCACTTTTGACAAATTTGTTTCAGCGATTATATTGTTTATTCTTTCGTTTGTTTAGAAACTTTCGAACCAGAGGGTAAATAATCGGTCCATATTTGATTAAGCGCCTGATTAACTTTTTCATATGATCGCCTCCGCTCACATTGGGTTAGTTGTATTATTCCTTTTCAGCGAAAAATTAAAACAAACTCTCATTTCTAATTCATGAAAATCCAGAACGGCCAGAACAGCCATGACCTGACGAGGACAATCAGTAATGCGCCGATAATCACGCCTAACAGCAAAAAAACCATATAGTGCAGGCTGTTATGTATTAAATTGAACGAATGCGCTGCTGCCAATGTGATAAATACAAAGGTTAAGCCGACTGTAAGCTGGCCAATTGAAAAACCTGCCAAAAAGCTGAAAATGTAGATGCTCAAAGCTGCAATCCAATACAACCAATACCTGCCCATTGCAGCAAGTATGACAGATATCAGTGTCATCAATAACATGGCATATGCAATCACTGTGAACATATTAACCCGCCTTTGTTAATTATTCAGTCATGCTGTTTAGGTTCATCTAAGTAAGCGTCACTTTCTGCCATCTTGCGCTGTAGATGACGGCATAATCGCTGTAGTTTATAGTGCACCGCTATAAATGGCGTCATTATCGCTGTAGATACGTGTTATCAGTTAATCCTCATACTTAATCAGGGCTGCATAACTGCCAAAACCGGCTGAAATTTGAATATCAATCACATCGGGGCGCTCCCTTTCGATAAAACGGTTCACTTTATTTTCCAGTCTGCCTGCACTCATCGCATCAAAAATTTTAACTTTCATATTCATCATCCCTCGCTTTTATTAAAGTTCCATCGCCAGCCTGATCATGTCCCGGCATACAATTCCATTTTCAACAATTTTTTCATCGTAATGTTTCATAAAAAAATCCTTATCAACTTCTGTAATTCGGAAGCCACATTTTTGATAGCGCGCGAGCTGCCCGATGCTTGAATTTCCGGTTCCAACTTCAATCGTGTGATAGCCTTGAAATCGTGCGGTTTTAATTGCATGACTGATCAGCTGTTTTCCAATGCCCTTCCCTTGTTCTGCCTCACCAACGGCTATATTTTTAAGTTCAATTATTCCAGGCGAGATTGGCTGGAGAACGTAAACCGCCGTGATGTTTTCAGCTTCTTTTGCGATATAACACTGTCCCTGCTCTAAATATTTTTCTACTTGTTCCTTCGATGGATCTGCCAGCAGCAGCAAATCAATCGGTGCTTCGTCATTTGCTTGTAACGTTTGAATATCCATATTCTTCATCCACTTTCTATTGGAACATTATGTACATTACGGACGTGCCTTTTTTTCCAGCTTATAATCCTTCCATGCTTTCACAACCCGATGCCCATCAGCCGGCATGCCGCTATAGGGACGCCACCAGGAGGGATAAACAATCGGGATTGCCGTGCAGATAAACTGCCACAAATTAAAAATAACGATAGCAGTCAGCAAATTCTTGATTTCATGGTGTAAATCAAGGAACAAAAAAATGAAGGAAACCAGTGCAACTAAAAGAGACACAATCGGCCCGCCGGCAGCGATGACGATGCGCTGAAAAGCAGTTAGGCGCTGATCGTCTCCAACAGAGCAAAAACCAAAATACGCCCATTTAATATGGAAATCCATCCTGCCAATGCTAAACGTTTTCTGATTAGAACTGTCTGCCGGACCCAGAATGACCAGTGCACGTTTTTTAGTGGACAGCACAACACCAATGCCATGACCTATTTCATGTACCAACGTTGTGAGCGGTACGACAAAAACCCAGAACAGTATTATCAGCACGATATCCATTGTATCGAAACCCATCCTATCCCCCCAAAAGAATACTGATCATCCTTCCACCAGTAAGATTGGCATACGAATAACACTTAGTTTTTAATCACTGAACCTCGCACCATCAAAGATAAATGACATACGACATTATTTCATTGATCTTGGCTTTTTTACCGGCACCGGTGAAAGTGTAGACGTCACAGAAGGCAACACTTTTTCCTTCTTCGTTTATGATCGTACCATTTACAGCCCCGGTTTTACCGTGGGTTATGATATTTGTTATATGTAACTCTGCTACGTCGTTATTTTTCATCGAGCCGATAACGTCAGTTTTTCCATCAATCGATTTATCTCCTACGACCTCCCAGACTACGTTACCTGCAAAATTTTCGCTGACAATGTCTGTGTCACTTACTGCAAAGGCTGCGGTCACTTCCTTCAACAGTGCTTTTTTAGGCGAATTCCCGCAGTCCTCAGCGCATACTATTTTTATGTCAGCATATAAAGAATCCGTATTAGCCATGAATTAGTCCCCCTTTTTGCACACTCAGCCCTCTTTTGTTAACACATTAAGGTCCGGCCAACCATATGCCATTTCCTTCAACTCCGCACCGTCAATGGTGATGTCCGCTGTGTCGATATACTTGCCGCCCAGCTTTTCATAAAAATATTTGGCATCATTTTCTTCCAGCACCCAGACAAGCATGGAATTAAATCCGGCTTTACTAAGTTCATCAGCAACCGGTTTGACGAGTTTTTTGCCGATGCCTTTTCCCTGATATTCCTCTAAAATATAGATGGCATAAAGCTCCCCGTCATAACCTCCATATTTTTCTTCGCGTTCTTTGCCGCCTGTCGAGAAACCGAAAATTTTACCTGTATCGTTTTCTGCAACATATACATTGCTTTCTCTCACATTTTGCTCCCAGCGTTTTGTGCGATCCTCGTAATTCAAACTGTCCAGAAAGTCATCGGGAACAATACCTTTATATGTTGTCCGCCAGCTGTCGATGTGGACTCTAGCAATACCCGGCGCATCCTGCTCGGTCGCTTTTCTGATGTTCATCACGCACGCTCCTTCCGATTCTAATCTTTATCCAAATCATTCTTGGGCTGAAATTTTTCTTCTTGATAGCTATGTTTTTGCTTTAATAATTTTCCAAGTTCCGAATTATCAATGCCATGCCTGACTGCAACAGAGATGATCAGATAAGCTATGTACAGCATTGCTGCAAAAAAGATTAAGTTAACAATTAATCCCATTCCGATTACACCCATTTCAATTCCTCCAATTAATATTAAGATAAAATCCTTGCAATTTAGAGTGCAATAAAGGGAGAACGCATCTCCCTTTTACAGGCTTCCCGCTTTCTTTCCCAACGCCGCCTTTGAACCGGTATCCTGAACCATTTCGATTTCAATCCCTAAGTCAAATTTTCGCGCACTCATCATTGTGAAAAGATATGCGACACCCAGTGAAATAAGAAGCATCAGCAGAACTCCTGCAATTGTGACCATAACCGGGCTTGCCGCTTTCCAGCTTAAAACAGTATAAACAAATCCCGCTGCAAATCCAATTAAGCCACCGGCATCCTGACTGACCATCTGTGTGAATTCCATCACTTCAACCGGTAAAATCAGCATGACAAACGGGATTAGCGCAAAGAACAGATATACATACGAAACCATCATAAGAACGATTGCCGTTCCAAACTTTAAGCGGTTCTGCGGATTGGCCGGGTTATATTTAGCACCAATTGTGCCGAGCCACATCCCGATAGCGCTGATGCCAATCGTCACAACAGCTTTCATAGCAATGCCTGATGCGAATTGGAGAAGCGTCCAGCCGAAGAACAGACCGGCAACAATCTCTACAACGGTTAAAATAACAAACGGCAAAAGCCAGCTGATCCATAATTTGCCGAGCGCAATGTGTTTTCCAGACAAGGGCAAAATCCGCAATATCCAGACTGACTTTGCTTCCCTGGCGATTGTCGAGCTGGCAATTTGACCATTGAACATCGCATAGACGAACAATAGGATCGCTTGTGCAACCGGCCAGGTCACGTCATTCGGCCCGCGCAGGTCACCAAGACTCCCGCCGCCTGAAAGCAATCCGGCAAATCCAAATACAAAAAAGAATACAAACGGCAAGAACACAAGCCACTCGCGCAGGTCACGTTTAATCGCATACCATTCTTTTTTTCCGATAGCGATAACCGGATGATGCAATTGCGATCCGGTTTGGCCAGATTTTTTCTTTCGCTTCTTCCCGCTTCCTTCGCTCAACTTTATCCAGCCGGTCCGGAAGCCTCTTTCAACCAGAGTTGACGTTACGATGAAAGCTATAACGGCCAATACGATAATCATCACTAACGGCAAAAACAAATCAAACGACCCGTCAGCCGCTCCAGTGATGGCGTCACTCGCCCACGTCACCGGCACCCATTCCGGAAATAGCGGAAGTCCTGATAAGATCATTTCAGATAGCGGACGGTCGTTTGCCAGGTTCGGTGCCATCAAGATTGCATAAACAAAAATTCCTGACAGCACACTCATCACAGTCATAAATTCATTTGCCTTGCTTGCCGGAACAACCTGAATGAGAAGTAAATTGAACACGTATGCAATTGACAGTCCGATCACAATAACCGCAAACAGGACAATCGGCACAACGGGGTAATATAAGAGACTTACGCCTTTCACCAGCCCATAGACATACAACGGTATGATATACAGCACAAACACCAATAACGGAACGCCGGCGAAACTTTGCATATATTTTACCCAAAATATGTATCGTGTCGGAATCGGCAACGTAAACAGCAAATTGAGATCGGTCGCTGAATAAAGGTGCTTGAACACTTGCGGCAGCCCGAGCAAAATGATAAATCCGATAACTAATAAAAAGCCGTATGACAAAATGCCGGCAAAAACCGGTTCCGTAATGGCATCGGCAATCACCCATATGCCGGCCGAAAGCCAATACAGCAAGATCGCAAACACCACAAACATCACAAAATAACCGAAATAATTTTTAGCGGGCTGTGTTTTCATCGTATTAATGAAGATTTTCCATTGATTTTTTAATAAAGCCTTCATCATTTGGCATCACCATGATCGGACATCTCACTGATAATCGCCTGTTGATCCTCACCACCGGTCAATTCAAGGAAGATATCCTCCAGACTCTGATCAGTGTGGCCACCGCTCGCCTTCAGTTCATCCATCGTGCCAAGGGCAATGATGTCACCTTCGAAAATAATCCCGACCCGGTCACACATCTGCTCAGCAATTTCAAGAATGTGCGTCGAAAGAAAAACAGTCATGCCATGATCACAAAGCTCGCGAAGCAAATTTTTCAAGCTGCGTGCACTTTTCGGATCAAGCCCGACCGTCGGCTCATCCATAAATAACACATCCGGTTCATGCGCGAGCGCACCGCATATGGCAATCTTTTGCTTCATACCATGCGAGTAGCTTTCGATTAAATCATCCGCCTGATCAGTCAGGCTGAATATCTTCAGCAATTCATTCGCTCTTGTCTGAAATTGCTCTTTCGGTATCCGGAAAACGGACGCTACAAACTCGAGATAATCCCACCCCGTCAGTTTTGGATAAAGATTGGGCTGATCAGGCACATAGGCTATTCTTTCTTTTGCCTTAAGCGGATTTTTCCATATGTCGATACCATTAATTTCAGCAGACCCGCTTGTCGGCTCCAGCAACCCTGTCAGCATTTTGATAGTGGTCGTTTTCCCGGCACCATTCGGACCAAGAAAGCCGAATAATTCCCCCTTATTTACTTGTAGATTAAGACGTTTAACAGCTTCATGCCTTTTATATGTTTTTACCAGGTCCGTTAGTTTGATCGACTGGTCTTCCATCGTACTTCCCCCTCGAAATTGAGCTTGGGTCCAATTATAGCAGACTGGAAGAATCTTTATTAGCCATCTACAGCGATTTTCGTTCAAACTATAGCGATTCTTATTCAATCTACAGCGATTTTCCATAGCAAACAAAAAAGCACACACAGAAGTGCGTGCTATCGGCTACATATCATGATGCGGATTGTGTTTTTGCCGTGAGTGGTTGCGCTGTTTCACCTTATGGGATCCTTGCATCGGCTCGCCGTATGGCTGTTTCGGGCCCTTAGGCAGATCCGGCTTCTTCTGCTGCTTTGGTCCTTTAGGTTTTCCGCCCATTTTGCTTTTCCTCCTTTAACATGTCACCCATAGTGTTTGAGGAGGTGAAAAATCTATACGGAATTTGTTTAGGAAACCATGTTCTCTCTGCGTTTTCGGAGGCTGTTTTTCAGTATTCGGACATATGGCAGGAAAAAGCTGATAATAAATCCGCCGAATAATGCGTTGATCAATGTACCGATTCCGACCGCTCCGCTGAAACTGATTGCCAGGATGACCAGCACTACACTGATCGCTGCCCGCGAATAGGAAACATTCCAACCGGTCAGGCTTGATATGACCAGCATGGAACGATCGAGCGGGTTTGGTGCAATGTCCGACTGCAGATAAAAGGCAACGCCGAGTGCCATTAAAATTGTCCCTGCTAAAAGAGCCGACCATTCACCATACCATGTAATAGGAGCTACAACACCCTCAAGCAAAAACAGCCACGTATCAATGCCAATTCCGGTAACCAATGAAGTGATCAGAGCAAAAAATTCCGGACGCTTACGCTCAGCCAGTGCATTACCGAGAACCATTGTCAGACCGACGACAATTTCAAAGCTGCCAACTGTCAGTCCAAATGTCCGGTGAAGCCCAACAAGAAGCGCATCAAACGGTGAAGCACCCATTGTTGATTGAATCGTCAATGCAATCCCGAGCGTGAGAATAATCAATCCGGTCAAATAAAAATGGACGCCTGCACGAATCAGCCGCATGACACCACTCCTTTCCCGTTATGCCCATTAAGCTTTCTGCTGTGAGAAAAGATTTCTTCCTTATCGTCCGTTTCGTCCGTCATATCAGTCTAACAAAGATTGATAATAGAAGATATAAAAAAACTCCATTTAAAATGGTTTTTCAGCATTACAAAACTGTGCTCTCCATCGATAGCATGCCTTCTTGCAATGAGGAAGCAACTTGTAATCACGCTAAGTTACTTATTGATTGGATTGAGTTTGTTAACTTCTGATGGAGTTGCGACAACTTCAGCCAAACACTGCACAAATTTTGAACACAAAAAAGAAGCCTTACGCATCACCGCGCTAGGCTTCCTTTTCGTTTGTGAACGTTAGCTGCCGAGGGCTATTCAGCAGTCCATTCATCAATAAGATCCTGGTTTTCTTCAACCCATTTCCTTGCCCCATCAATTGGCTCTTCAGCATCGTTTACATATACCATAAGCTCACCAATTGCATCGTCATCCATTTTCCAGTTTTTCATCCATTCACTGACCTTTGGAAAGTCATCAGCAAATCCTTGACGAGTTGCGTGGTAAATTTTTTCAGCCTCACCGTATACGTTTTTCGGATCTTCAAGATATTTCAAATCGTACTGAGAAAAGACACGATGCGGGCTCCAAAGTGGTGCGACAATTGGCTCTTCATTTGAAATGGCATCGTCAATGGCGCTTATCATAGCCGGTTCCGAACTTGGAATCAGTTCATAGTCAAGGTTATATTCCGGAATCAAATCATCTTTCGTAACTTCCATCGTCCCGGCCCCTGAATCAAAGCCAGTGATCTCGCCATCAAACATTTCTTTATTTGCGTTCAGATCTTCAACACTATTGATATCTTCGAGGTATTTCGGCACGACAAGCCCTACTTTGGCATTGTCATACCAGGCATTTTCAGCGAAAAATACCTCATCTTCATACTCTTCAAGATAAGCTTTATCCTGAATTGGCAACCATACTTCCAGATTAATATCCAAATCACCGGTTGAGAGTGACTGCATGATGACACCCATATCAAGAAGCTGCAAATTCACATCATAACCTTTTTCTTCCAAAATCACTTTCCACATGTTTGAAACAGCAATGTTTTCTGCCCAGTTAATCTGCGCCATTTCAATGGTACCTTTGCTTTCGCTTGATTCATTATCGGATTCACTTGAACCTCCAGCCTCTTCTGATCCGGAACCTGACCCGCAAGCTGCTAACACAACGATTAATGCGAGTCCTAGTACGATTAGTTTGCTTTTCATGAACTTCATAAATGAATAAATTCCTCCTAATTGTTCTTGTTTTCTGGATGTACTGGCAAAAATTCATAAATTTCTTCTGACCGGATACTTGCCACCAAACGTTCCAGCCAACGGTAATACGTTTTGGACTGATCAAGCTGATGATAGATCTTTCGTGCTTCGTCTACTAAGTCATCCGAAACATCCTCATCTTCAAAAATCTGATCCAATTCAAATTCAGCTTGTTTAACAGCTTCAAGGTTCATTTTGGCTTCACGATCCCACATTTGACAGAAATAGGACATAAATGTATTGAAAAAATTCTTTTCAGCCGCATATGTATGTTTCCTTGATCCACGCTGGAATTTCTTTTTTACCATTTCAATTTCCTGGAGTTTTCGGACACTTGTGCTCATGCTCGGTTTGCTCATATCCAGTTCTTCCCGCATTTCATCAAGATTCATCTGATCTTCAAAATACATAGTGGCATATAATTTACCGGCAGCAGGTGTCACTCCATAGACATCCATTGTTTCAGCAATGGCTTCTATAACGTATCCTTTTGCCTGTTCCAATTTCTCCTTCGCCATCCCATCGTTGGAACCAGTCATAATGTCACCTCGCTTTTAATAAATTAAATACGTTAAATATATTCTTTACAATATTAATCATAACGAAATATAGAAATATGTCAAATATCAAAATGAAATTATTTATTTTTCCTTAAGTTTGGTGCTTTGATAACTGCACCTTCAAAGCAGCTTTTATCTTGGTGATCCCGCGCCCATGCACAGAAAAATAATTTTGAAAACCTTGATTTAAAATTGAAGTAGCGGGCTTGCTACGCGTTAAGGCGGGATAAACATCTGAATGTTTCTTTTTGACAAACAAAAAATAGCATGGTAAAGTCAGATTTGTTCAAAACGTTAAATAAATTTTTAATAAAATTAATCATTTGTAAAGGTGGTTTACGATGAACATAAAAAAACAATTGATCGATGACGCATGGGTGACATCCAGATCGAATGCCACCCGCGACATTATTAATCCTTTCAATCAGGAAGTCATCGCTAAAGTAACCGAGAGTGATGAAACGGATGCAAAAGCTGCAATTGCTGCAGCACGAAAAGCGTTTGACAAGGGCGATTGGGCAACAACACCTGCGACAGAACGCGGTAAAATCGTCCATAAAATTGCTGACTTAATTGAACGGGACAGAGAAGAACTTGCCGAGCTTGAATCATTGGATACCGGTAAAACCGTTGAAGAAAGCCGCGGAGACATGGACGATATCGCCGGTGTCTTCCGTTATTTTGCTGAAATGGCTGACAAAGACGGTGGCGAAATCATTGAATCGCCTATTCCGAATTCAACCAGCAGAGTGGTCCATGAGCCGGTCGGTGTCTGTGGTCAGATTACGCCGTGGAACTATCCATTGCTGCAGGCGTCATGGAAGCTGGCGCCGGCACTGGCAGCAGGCAACACACTTGTCATGAAGCCAAGCGAAATTACACCGCTTACTTCTATTAAAGTATTTGAATTAATGGAAGAAGCCGGTGTTCCGGCAGGCGTTGTCAATCTGGTGCTCGGTCCCGGCAATTCCGTTGGTGCGGAACTTTCAGTTAATGATGATGTCGATCTGATTTCATTCACAGGCGGTATTGAAACAGGCAAGCGGATTATGCAGGCAGCCAGTTCCAATGTGAAAAATCTGGCACTCGAACTGGGCGGTAAAAATCCGAATATCGTTTTTGCCGATGCTGATTTCGAAACAGCTGTCGACCAGGCGATGAACGCGGTGTTCTTCCATGCCGGACAAATTTGTTCAGCGGGCACCCGTTTGATTATTGAAGAAAGCATTCACGATGATTTTGTCAGTGCGCTTGTCGACCGTGTAAAGAATATCAAGCTTGGCAGCGGTTTTGACGAATCAACTCAAATGGGACCGCTCATTTCAAAAGACCATTTAAATAAAGTTATTCAATACGTGGAGAACGGTAAAAAAGAAGGCGCAACGGTTGCTGTCGGCGGCAGGCGTCCGGAAGATCCGGAACTGCAAAATGGCTTTTTCTACCTGCCGACAGTGTTGACTGACTGTACGACTGACATGGGCGTTGTGCAGGATGAAGGCTTCGGTCCGGTTATTACCGTGGAAAAATTCACGACTGAAGAAGAAGCGGTTCGTCTTGCCAACGACTCCATTTATGGGCTTTCCGGCGGTGTCTTTACAAATGATATTGCCAAGGCTGAGCGCTGTGTAGCGAAAATGCGGATGGGAACTGTCTGGATCAACGACGTAAATCTGTACTTCCCGCATGCGCCATGGGGTGGCTATAAACAATCCGGCATCGGCCGCGAACTCGGCAAAACAGGCCTGGAAGAATATCAGGAAACCAAGCATATTTTCCAAAACCTGAAGCCTGAACCCGTTAATTGGTTTTAAAGCCCTACCTTGAAGAGCTATATGACTAAAGAGCAGCTTGGCACGACGTCAAGTTGCTTTTTTGATTGATTGGCCGGACTGAAGATGTGAACTTCGGGATTTTCCATGTGAACTTCGGGGAAATCACTGTGAACTTCGGGATTTCTGGTGTGAACTTCGGGCTTTTTGCTTCCAACTTCGGGATTTAAATAAATTCTCCAGATCAATCCTATATTTTCTACCACTGGTACTACCTATTTTTTCAAAGTTTTCCTTTTGAAGTATATCTTTAGCTATATAGCTGGACCCTACCCGCAAAAAATCCCGCGCCTGCCGATTATTAATATGCTCCCCCACCAGCAGAGCATAATCCATCAGCGCCTGGCGATGAGCTGTTTTTGAAGTGCAACCGCAAAAATCACACCACCACTTCCCGCTTTTCCACTGCATTGGCACAGTCCCGCAGTCAGGACAGAGGACGCCTTTTATTAAATCATCATAATTCACATTAAATTGATCCATTCCGCCATCTTTTTCAGGCACATGTTCATTGAGTAAATGCCAGGAAAGATCGAGCAGCTGTTGTTCAGATATACGTGGCGTTTGATGTTTATCTATAAAAGAATCGACTTTGGAAAGGACTTTATCGCGGTGCATGACGATATCTGAAATGCGTTTATCGTTGTTGAGGTTTCGCAGGTAGGTGTCATCACGGCTATAGACAACAATTTTTTCGATGGGGACAGAAGGAAGGTCATACTTGCTGAGCCAGCTCAAAAGTCTCCTATACTGAAGATTGATTTGTTCAACGGGGTTTGTGAAGACTTCTACATTGTCGTCAATTTTCCGGTAAGTCTGTCCTAAATCGTCAAAATTTATGTTGTCATAAATATTCTTAACCTCGATGATCAGATAGAACCAGCGGGACAGCAGCAAAAAGTCAATTTGAAAGTGCTTATACTCATCGGGAAGCCTGATGTAGTGGAAAATCAGAAAATCATCTTCAGGCAAGAACTGCAGATGGTATCGCATAGCATTTTCGCCTTTATAACCGGAAAGTAAATTAGCGGCACGTTTACTTATTTTTTCTTTAAAGAGGTGAGAAGCTGGGATTCGCACGTCCAGCGCCTGTGCAGCGAGAATATGCCGGGGAATTTCAAGAGGCTTGATATACAATAAGGCACAACCTTTCTTATTTAGTTTTAGTGTCCAATTATTATTTCGACAAATCTTTTAAAAGTCCTGCTTTTTTAGTTAATTTGTGAACTTTATCATTTTAATTGTGAACTTTAGCGAATTCAGTGTGAACTTGAGCCCCCACCCACCTTCACCCCCAATAATCCGGATTGGTCATCCGCATTTCCTCAACCATGTCCTCAAGGTCAGCCGGGGTAATCACATAAATCGGGGATTCAGCTTGTGTTGCTTCGTCATAAAAATAACGATTGCTGCCGGTAAATTCCTCGTCAAGCAGCATCAAACAGCCACCGCTTTTCTCGATCAGCCACTTGTTGCTTGCCCGATATTGATAAGGCCCGCTGTAGCCACCTTTATAAAGCGGCCTGTAAAAGTCAGCGGCCGCCGTCAGTTTCTCATAGATCTGCTGAATCGGCTCCGGCCAGCGTTCTTCCTGATTCTCAAATGGCGGAATGAGGGCAAGCTTCACGCCATACTGGTTCCGCAATCCAAGTGCCACTTCGCCAGCCCAAAGCTCCACACCCATTTTCCCGGAAATAAGCACCCATTCCAGACCTTCTTCAATAAAGCTGATCAGCCGCTTTTCAATTGCTGCTTTAATGATATCGATGCGTTCGTCATCATGTTTGAAGATATTAACCTCCATTGGTTTATAGCCAGTGACCGCCAACACTTTCATGATATTCACTCCCCTCCGAAGATCGGTCCATCGTGCACGTACGTATGATATTCACCGGATTCACCCATGGGGCAAACATTCTCATATTTTAAAATATCGTCAATAAAGCTACTGTCAATTCGGCGGCCGGCCCAGCTATCGGGCAGCTTTTCCGCATCAACTTTGATGACTTCTGCCTTAAAGCCTGTATCTACAAATTCATGCAGCAATTCCAAAACTTCCGCCTGATCTCGCCATAAAGGATAAACAGGCTCAACACCAGCTTTTTGCGCCACCTGCTCACCCCAACTGCGATGTCCCTCAAGGTAAATATCGCCAAACGCGGCCCCATCAATACCATACCGTTCCTTCATACTGCCTAACATAAAAACAAAATCATTCGTGTATGTATGAAAATCCGTCTCGATAAAATGCACCGGAATGCTAAGCCGGTCCGCCTGATTCAAAACACGCTCGCGCTTTTCATTATGGGCAACCGTATCCCCGCTCTCTTTCCAGACCGTCGTCAGCAGGCAAGCCACTTGCAGCCCCTGCTTCTGCAAATAATAAAATGCCAGGCAACTGTCCTTTCCGCCGCTGAAAGATAACGCTACTTTTTTGACCATCAAACACTGCTCCTTCGAATTTAATCGTACCTTTATCGTAACACCAGGCCCTGTAAAACAACAGTCATATCCCATAGAAATGAATCGTGTTATCATAAAGCCGGTGATAAACGTCCTCATCCGGTATTCCTTTTAAAACTGCTATTTCACGAGCGGACCGGTGGATCATATGAGGATGTGTCATTTTCCCTTTAAACGGGCCTTCAAACGGCCACGGACCATCTGTTTCAACCATTATTTTATCGAGCGGAAATTGTCTGACCAACTCTCTGGTTTCTGCTTCATATAAAATATCCGGCGTCACAGAAATGAAGTAGCCGTTGCGCATCATCCGCTGCATTGTCTTGGAATCACCTTTAAACCAATGAAAATGAGCTTTGGATAGTGAATGCTTTTCCAAAAGATCGATCACCTCAGGCGCATCATCATAAATGGCATGGAGCGCAACCGGTTTATTCAATTCGGCAGCATTTCGTATGAATGCCTCTAAAACGTGCACATAAGCCTCCCGCTCCCGGGATGTCATCTCCCCTTCCCGCCGCAAATAATACGGCAGTCCGACTTCACCGACTGCCACAACCCTGTCGCTGTCTCGTTCAATCATCGCAAGCAAATCACCGACTTCTTCATCAGTTGGAAGCGGCTGTTCCGGATGAAAGCCAAACGCCGGTTTAACGCGATTGTCGGCATGAGCCAGCCGGATGGTCTCCTGAGCTGAAGCCAGATGATTGGAAACAGCAATCAAAGCATCTACATCGTTCGCTTCCATGTCACGAAGAATGCCGAAGCGCTCATCCGGCTTATACATATCAAGATGAATATGGGCATCAACAATCTTTTTAGACATCATTACCAAGCTCCCGGTAAATTGTTTTTTTCCATTCAAGGAATTCTGCTGTCAAAAACAGCCCCTCATCCCGTGGGCGGCTGAATGGAATCGTGAAAATTTCTTTAACGGATGCAGGCGACTGAGACAATACGATAATTCTGTCAGATAAATAAATCGCTTCTTCAATATTATGCGTAACAAACAAGATCGAGCGATGATGTCCCTGCCAGATGGACAGCAGCCATTTTTGCATCTCCAGTCGGGTAAATTCGTCCAGTGCTGAAAAAGGTTCGTCAAGGCAAATCAGCGGCTGTGGGCTCAATAGGCTTCGAATAAACGCAACACGCTGTTTCATACCGCCGGATAATTCAAACGGATAGGCATCTTCATAACCGGCGAGTCCGGCGTATTCAATCAGTTCCATCGCGCTTTCTTTATCCATTTTCCCTTGTATTTCACCGCCGAGCATGACATTTTTCAAAATACTTCGCCATGGCATTAGCGACGGCGTTTGTGGTGTGTAACTGATTGATCCGCGCTTGCCGTTAATCTTGTCACCTTCCAGCCAGATTTCACCGGCATCAGGCTCAAGGATACCTCCGATTAAATGGAATAAGGTGCTTTTCCCGCTGCCTGAAGGCCCCAGTACGGAAACAAACTCACCTTCATTTACCGTGAAATCCACATCGGCCAACACCTGGTGGTTTCCATATGATTTGGAAATGTGCTGAATATTGAGCTCGCCCATACGTCATTCATCCCCTTTCCGCTTCCACTTGATAATCTTCTTCTCAGCCAGCATGATAAGTGCGAAAAACAGCATGCTTAAAATGATAACGAATATAATCGCTACAAAGACCCGATCTGTTCTGAAAGAGGATGAAGCCATTGTCATATAAACGCCGATGCCATTATTTGCCCCGAGCCATTCGGATATAACAGCCCCCATCACACTATAGGTCGCTGAAATCTTCAAGCCTGAAAAAACATACGGCAACGCGCTTGGCCATTCCAATTTCCAAAACACTTGTTGTTTGCCGGCACCGGCCATTTTCATGTAGTGAAGCAGATCACGATCCGTCTGCCTGAATCCTTCAAGCGCTGAGACGGCAATCGGGAAAAAGCATACCAATGCAATAATGATAATCTTCGGCAACATGCCAAAGCCAAACCATACAACAAGCAGCGGCGCTAGAACGATAACGGGGATATTTTGCGAAATAATTAATAGCGGATACAACGCTTCACGAAAAGAGGGAATTAAATGTAAAACTGCTGCTATAACAATCCCCGCTGAACTCCCAATCACAAATCCGATTAAAGTCAGACGCACGGTTGAGACAATATGGTGCTGATAGTTCAGCCAATCTTCAACACCTGTCTGGACAATCAATGAAGGAGCCGGGAGCAGCCATGAAGGCACTTGGAAAATACGGGTCGAAACTTCCCAGACAATGACCAAAAGGATGAGAACCAGAACCGGTTTCCATCCTTTTTGCAGTAACTGTTTCATTAACGATATTTCTCCGTCAGCTTATCCATAGACGCACCGCCTTCAGTATGAAGAATTTTTACCTGGGAAATGATGCTTTCACTGCCCAGCTCCAACATACGCGCGTTCATCCTTTCAATGACAGCGAGAAGTTCGGACAGCTCGCCTTCCATAGTTGTTTCCAGCGGGTGCACCTCGTACGTCACGCCTGACTTTTCAATGACGTCAATAGCAGCATCGACATATGGAATGACATCTTCACCTTGTTTTGTTTTCGGGATGATTTGAATACTGACTAATGATTGATTCATATAGCTTCACTCCTTCTCTGTTTAACTGATTTGCTCAACATTGCGCTATTCCGGCAAAAATTCATTCGTAAACGCCTTCTCTGCTTCCAACCGCTCATCAAGCAAATCATTCTCGTACATCCATTCAGCATAATTCTCCCAGACTTCTTTCTTCTGCACACCCCATTTATCAGCATCATCCTGATATTTTGGCGATAGCCATTCCTGACTTTTCTTAACAAGCTCAGGATCAAGGTCCGGGACTGCTTCAATCAAAATATCAGCGGCTTTTCCAGGATTATCGGCGGCAAACTCATAACCCTTTGAAACAGCAGCCATAAATTTGCGTACAGTTTCCGGATTGTCGGCAATCATCGTTTCATTTGTCGTGATAACCGGTGTGTAATAATCCAGTTTTTCCGAGTAATCCGTCAAATACATCATGTTCAGTTCCTGACCGCGCATTTCTGCCTGAACACCTGTCCATGCATAGTAAATCCAGGCAAAATCAATATCCCGTTGGACAGCGGTAAAAAAATCCGTATCGCCCATATTAACGATATCGACTTTTTCGACGTCAGCATCCTTCTGCTGCATCAAAGAAGACAGTACTGCCTTTTCAACGGGCGCTCCCCAACCGCCGTATGTTTTTCCTTCAAAATCTTCCGGCGAGGTGATATTTTCTTCTTTCAGCGATGCAAACCCTGAGGTGTTATGCTGGATGACAGCACCAATTGAGACGAGCGGAATCTCCTGGACACGTGCTTCTGTCAGACTTTCTTGAGCCCCGATGCCAAATGATGCCTCACCGGACGCTACAATCTGATCTGCACCTGCCTCACCGGGCATCATAATCTCAACATCAAGTCCTTCATCAGCAAAATAACCGTTCGCTTGAGCAACATAAATCCCTGTATGGTTCGTATTTGGCGTCCAATCAAGCACAAAGGACAGCTGCTCTTTATCCCCGCTTTCTCCGGTGCTTTCTCCATTCTCACTGCACGCCATTAGCAGTGCCGCCATTACTGCCACGAAGAAAAGCATTGTTAACAATCGTCGCATGTGTTCCTCCCCCTTTTCGTTTTTCATGCTGCAGAGGGCAATACGCCTTGCAACCTGAAGGACGCACCAGTGAGCACTGGTGTAAATTCCCTGGGAAATTAAAAACGCTCCGGGCTCAAGGTCCGGAGCGTATCAGAATACACACATTGTAATCATAAACAATTCAGTGTTCCCTACGCTGGTTTCAGCCAGATCAGGTTCCAAGGGTCAGCATCTTAACGGATGCAGTCTCAACCGGCAACACCGGTCCCCCTACAACATTTAGAATTCAATTGTCATACAACGTTACTATGCCATAATTGCCGAAAATTTTCAATCTTGAGATGCCCGATTCAATTCAATGAATAATTGTGAGAATAACGGAACCATGATACATTTAAAGTGAAACTTCATTCAGTGGAGTGCTTTTCTCCACTTGGTGAAGGGAACAGAGGCTAAATCCGCAACGTCCGTTGCAACGCCTCCCGAGACCTGCGTCATGCAGGCCCAAACGAAGCGATGTTTTAGCGGAGGAAATATACGGAGACTTCTGCGGGATGAGAGGCATAGGTGAGACCCCGTAGGGCGCCAGCCCGAGGAGGCTCACCAACCGCCCGCGAAAAGCGAAGTATATTTCCGGAGCGGGTAATTTGCACTCCCCCCTTACTTCGTTAGTTCGGATTTTCTTCAACGAAAACTCTTTTGTCCCCCCTCCTTACATGTGGGATAAACAACAGGAGGTTATACGCATGGCAATGCCTATTACATCAATCACGCTAAGACGACTTAATATGAACTTGAAAAACCCTTTCACCACCAGCTTTGGAACGATGCAGGATAAAGACTTTTTCATTACCGAAGCAGCTGATGACCGCGGCAACAGAGGGTTTGGCGAATCAGTAGCCTTCACCAGCCCGTGGTACACGGAAGAAACGGTTGAAACAAACAAACATATGATCAACGATTTCTTAATCAAATTGCTCCAGGATAATGAAATCCGCCACCCCAGCGAAGTCCGGGAACTGTTCAAACCGATCAAACGCAATAATATGGCAAAAGCAGCCGTGGAAGGCGCTATTTGGGATCTCTATGCCAAACAGCATGGTATTACCCTTGCCAGAGCGCTCGGCGGCACGAAACAGAAGATTGAAGTTGGTATCAGTCTCGGTATCCAGCCAACAGTGAATGATTTGCTGGAAAAAGTCGGCCATCATATTAAGCAGGGCTATAAACGGATTAAAATCAAAATAAAGCCAGGCTGGGATTATGATGTGCTCAAGGAAGTAAGGAATCAATTCCCGAATACGCCGATCATGGCAGATGCCAACTCCGCTTACACACTGGATGATATCGATCAGCTAAGAAAACTTGACGAACTCAATTTAATGATGATTGAACAGCCGCTCGCCCATGATGATATCGTTGATCATGCTAAATTACAGGCTGCCATCCAAACGCCTGTCTGCCTCGATGAAAGCATTCATTCAGCTGAAGATGCACGCAAAGCCATTGAATTAAAAAGCTGCCGGATTATTAATGTAAAGATAGGACGCGTCGGCGGCTTGGCTGAAGCAAAAGAAATTCATGATTTGTGTCGTAAAAATAGGATTGATGTATGGTGCGGCGGCATGCTGGAAGCCGGTGTCGGCCGGGCACATAACATCGCCCTTGCCACCCTGCCGCAGTTCACACTCCCCGGAGATACTGCCGGGTCATCACTGTATTGGAAAAAAGACATTATCAAACCGGAAGTCACTGTGAACGACGGTGTCATTACCGTATCTAACAAACCAGGCATCGGCTACGACATTGATGAACAAGCTTTGAAAGCTTTTACTGCAGAAAAAGAAGTTTTTGACATTTGAACATGGAAAATTCTCTGGAATCTTCTTGCCAGGCCGATGAAGAATTGAGCATATCCTGCCTGCCCCCTTTATCCCTCAGGTTCAGGATTGTTTTATATGTGGGCAGAGGGGATTATTCTGCAGGCTGACTACGAATGCGCCGATCCATAATTACCCAAGTGACTGTAAACAATATCGTTAATAATATTACAATGGTATACAGTCCGATTTCGGGGATCATGACGCCAACCATCACTCCCATTAATCCACCCATTGTTCCTGCTACGATCCCATCTAACAGGGGAATTGCATCCCGGAATGGTAAACTAATAACACCACTGACAAAAACGCCAGTCAGAAGACCTGCAATATAGGCTGCACTTACATGGTGACTCATGATAGCCCCAATGACCATACAAATCGTCATTGTTGAAATCATTCCTAAAGACATTGGCAGTGAATGAACAATCGTACTATGTTGTTCACTGAGTTGATGCAAGTGACCTCGTTGCTTCCATAGTGTAAAAACAATATGGCAGACGAGCAACGCACAAATAAATAAGATAACAACAGCAAAAACCCATGATACATCTGAGACGTGCATGTGATTCATTTCACTTCCCAATTGCGCTCTTCTCCTTTCGAGCAATGTCGAGGGTCACTAAGGTTCTTTCTGCCCCTTTAAATATATATTTCTGCGAATGAACGATATTCCTTTTGTATTGAAACCCTATCCTATTGTTTTTGTAGGTAATGCTTATTTTGATGAGAAGTGGCAACTGGATCTTGAATGACCTTTAAAAATTGTAAAGTACTTTGAACTCCCAATTGAAGAAGTATTTACATTGGAAGAGGAGGGTAGGAAAAATCTCTAAGTAGCGTGTTCAGTAATCGAGAACGTTTGTTTAGTAAATATAAAGAAGATCATCTATGTTAGTCAAAACAGTATGGATGATCTTTTATTTTTGCTCATGCAAACTAAATATCAAAACTACGAAAAAAGTTCATTGCACTTCCCTTCCATCTTTCCTGACGCATTTTTGCTTTAATTTTAATAAAGGCATCGTAAATCATAATGAACTCAAGCTTTACAATTTTAATAAACAATGTTATATTTATTTTGTTTAATACATTAAGAAGATATTTAATAAAATTAATATTAAATGTCACAGTTGGAGTGACAAAAGATGTTCATCCACAAGTAATGGGTTAAGAACATTCGATTAAGATTCGTGAAGGGTCTATTCCTATCACTCAAAAAATGATCGCAACGAAGAAGCTTTGAATGAATGTTTTCGAGTCATTTTGCACACTGTGTTCCATTTACAACTTTAAGGAGGTTTTACAGATGAATCAAACATACGACTATGTAATTGTTGGTGGCGGCAGTGCGGGTTCTATACTCGGCAACCGTCTAAGTCAAGATAAATCGAGCAGTGTTCTAGTTCTGGAAGCGGGGCGCAGTGATTATCCATGGGATCTGTTTATTCAAATGCCGGCAGCTTTGATGTTCCCGTCAGGCAATCGTTTCTATGATTGGATCTACTCTACTGATTCTGAGCCTTATATGAATGGCCGTCATGTCGCGCATGCCAGGGGGAAAGTACTCGGAGGCTCGAGTTCCATCAACGGTATGATTTACCAGCGCGGCAACCCGAAGGACTATGAACGGTGGGGGTCTGACCCCGGTATGGAAACTTGGGACTTTGCCCATTGCCTGCCGTATTTTAAACGACTGGAAACAGCCTTTGGAGCCGATTCATCTGATGAGTACCGCGGCCATCATGGTCCAGTTAAATTGAAGCGCGGTCCCGCAAAGAATCCATTATTTCAAGCCTTTTTTGATGCAGCGGTAGAGGCTGGTTACTCAAGGACACCTGATGTAAATGGTTTTCGCCAGGAAGGGTTCGGTCCATTCGACAGTCATGTGCATAACGGAAGACGCGTGTCTGCTTCCGGGGCCTATTTGCGCCCTGTTATGCGACGCAAAAACCTTACAGTAGAGACGCGTGCTTTTGTTACCAATATCAATTTTGATGGTACGCGGGCCAACGGCGTGACATACCAAAAAAATGGCAAAACATATCATGTTAATGCGGGCGAAGTGATCCTTTCCGGTGGTGCATTTAACACGCCGCAGCTGCTTCAATTATCCGGTGTAGGAGAAGCTGAGCATTTACGCTCACTTGGCATTAACCCGGTCGTTGACTTGCCGGGTGTGGGTGAAAACCTTGAAGATCATCTTGAAGTGTATATTCAGCATGCTTGTCCGCAGCCCGTTTCGGAACTACCCAGCTTAAATAAAGCAAAAATGCCTTGGATCGGCCTCCAATGGTTACTTGGACGTACCGGCCCGGCAGCGTCGAATCATTTTGAAGGCGGCGGTTTCGTCCGTTCGAATGAAGATGTTGATTACCCGAATCTGATGTTCCATTTCCTTCCGCTTGCAGTTCGATATGACGGGCAAAAAGCAGATACGGATCATGGATTCCAGGTACATGTTGGACCGATGTACTCCAACTCCCGGGGAAGCCTGAAGATACGTTCGCGTGATCCTTTTCAGCATCCAAGTATCTTATTTAACTATCTATCTACCGAAGAGGATCGGCGTGAGTGGCTCGAAGCAATACGCGTTTCGCGGAAAATCCTCTCCCAGCCGGCGTTAGCGCCTTACAATTCAGGTGAAATTTCCCCCGGTCCTTCTGTCCAAACAGATGAGGAAATTCTGGGGTGGGTAGCGAATGACGCTGAAACAGCACTCCATCCATCCTGCACGGCCAAAATGGGACCTGCTTCGGATCCGATGGCTGTCGTAGATCCGCTCACCATGAAAGTTCATGGCTTGGACAACGTACGGGTAGTGGATGCATCTGCTATGCCGCATACGACGAATGGAAATATCCATGCACCGGTGTTGATGTTGGCAGAAAAAGCAGCCGACATCATCCGTGGACAAAAACCAATGAAGCCTGAGTATATGGATTATTACCGTCATGGCGTACATCCTAAAGACGCAGGTACCGCAAGTGAGACAAGTTAATAGAAGCTTGTTTCGCGGGCGGAAAAGAAAATAAGCGTGTAGAATTACCCAACAAAAAATGGCCCCGATCATCAGAATCGACGAACGGGGCCATTTTTCATGTTATTTTTATTAGTGATGTTTTAGCTTTTCTATATTCCTGTTAAAATGAACCTCGTTCAATCACACCGGTCAGAAACTCCAAATTAGGATAGTCCGCTTCTTTCAATTGCTTTTTAACCTTCTCGACATCATATTGAACCCTTTGGATACCTACATTAAATTGGTCTCCATCTCCTTCTGCCATCAAATAAGAGGCTTGATTTAAGCCATCAAAAGGCAGTCCGACACTTCCCAAGTTCGCAACACACTTCCCATTAATATAACGTACATATGGCAGATGAATATGTCCATATAAAAAAATACTTGCTGTCTGTTCACGCATTAATTTTTCTTCCAATGATTTATTTGAATCTGTCGGCTGAACAACTTCAAACAGACTTTCGGGTGTTGCATGAAAACCATGGATATTAATCTTTTCTGTTAATTCAATGGTTACTTGTGAAGGCAAACTTCCCAAATAATCCAGGTCATCTTCAGTTAAATGGCTGGTCGTCCATTGCTGTTCTTTTCTCATAATGTCCAAAGCCTGATCCGGAACTTCGCCTTCTTTAATTCCCCGATAAACCCAGTCATCCGCATTTCCTCTGATGACCTCCGTGTTCAATTTCCTCACCATATCAAGGGACCTTTTCGGTTCAGGACCGCGATAACAAATATCACCCAGAACAACAATCTTATCTGCTTTTTTTCTTTTAATATCCTCTAACACCGATTCCAGAGCAGTCGCATTTCCATGAATGTCCGAGATAAAAGCAATTTTCACGATAAAACACCGCCTTTCATTAAAAATACCCCGTTCCTCTATATATCGTAACAGAAAAAAGGATTGATATTAAAAAAAGCTGATAGAGTGGGACAGCAACATACAGTCCTCCCCGGATTTCGCGTGGTCCGGCTCCTCACCTATATGTGATACAAGAAATCATCCCACCTTTCTTCCGATATCAGAAAAAAGGTGGGATGATAATTTAAACTTCGCTGCAAATATTTTTAATTAAAATTGCTCGCTTAGATTCGTAACAATCTGCTTCTTGCGGGAGACAACACCTTTCAAGAGCGCACGATTGTGCTCATCCAGCTTAACATCGAATGCTTTTTCAACATTGCCTTTTGCTTGGCCCAATGCCAGAGCATCCGAGTCATTTTCTAAAATATCAGTCGCAACAAACAAGAATAACTCCAGGTTGTTGTCATTGATAAGCTTTTCAATTTCTTTTTCGATTGCATCCTGTGACGCATAAATCTGGTTCGTATCCACTGCATTGACTTGTGCAACCTGAACTTTGGAATCACCCATCGTAAATTCTTTTGCATCCATTGTTACCAAATCAAGTGCTGTTTTATCACTTAAGTCAGCACCGGCTTTAAGCATCTCAAGGCCATAGGTATCAAGGTCGACACCGGCAATTTCAGCAAGCTCATAAGCCGCTTCTCTATCTTCTGCTGTGCATGTCGGGGATTTTAACAGCAATGAATCGGAAATGATTGCCGACAGCATCAATCCGGCATTTTCTTTGGAAACAATCACTTCATTTTCTTTAAAGATTTTATTTAAAATGGTAGCTGTGCATCCGACAGGCTCCGCCCGGAAATAAAGCGGTTCTTTTGTTTCAAAGTTGGACACTTTATGATGGTCGATAACTTCTGAAATCCGCACATCGTTTATATTATCAACACTTTGCTGGAATTCATTATGGTCGACTAAAATAACATTATCGACATCCTCATCAACTTTTTCAATATATTCCGGTGCTGTTACGCCAAAGTAATCAAGCGCAAATTGCGTCTCCGAACTAATGTCACCGAGTCTTGCCGGCTTTGCTTCCTCACCAAGTGCATTTTTAAGATCTGCATATACCAATGCAGAGCATATTGTATCGGTATCAGGGCTTTTATGGCCAAAAATTAACGTGTTATTCATCTCCATTGCTCCTTTTGTTCAATTATCTTTACTCCAACTTATAGATTATCATAAAAATATGTCGAATGAACACTAATTTGTTGTCTCTAATGTTTCAGTGACATGCCAAATTTTATCATATGTATTGTAATCGTTCAGCCCGATGTCCAGATCATGAAACATACGATGCAGCGAGCGCACATCATTTGGCTCTTCTCTATCTGTAACAGCATTTGCCAATGTCTGAATCTCTTCCAAATCTTGTTTCAATGTTTCGTCTTCCACAGCTGACAATTGGTCATCAAGCGTGTCAAGAATGGTGTTTGCCTTTTCCCGCTGATTCTCCCAATCAAGTGATGACATACCGCCATAACCGGTTGTTTCATTATAAAAATCATGTGTGTCCGAAATAAATTGACCAATCGCCTGATTTTCTTTCCCGACCGTCTCACGGACTTCCTCCACTTTCTGAACCGTTTCTTCTGACATATCCTCTGAATCAGTGCCGCTATTGTCACTGTCACTGAATAAAGCCACAGGGCCCAAATTAAATAGATTCATAAAAAATAATGCCGAGACCACAAGAACAACCGTTACAGTTGTCAGCAACGTCCATCCGAACCAACCCATCTTTAAAAACTTTCGCTTAGCCAAAAAGACACCCCTCACATCAAATCGAATCCAATTTTATATTAACATGAAGCCGGTTTAAGCATCCGCGTTCAGCCCTGCTCGTTATACCATTTAATGATCGATTGTCTCACTTTTGCGTCACTTGTTTCTTCTATACCGAACCCGCCCGTATAAACAACCCTTACATAATACCCATTATCACTTTTGAACCTGACCAAACAGTAGTCTTCTTGAGGCGCAGGAACAACCTCAACAATGGTTTCATTTGGATAATGTTCATAAATCTTCGTTCTGTCTGCTTCATCTAATGTCCATTCCGGCCGCGGATTTTTAATCGATGGCTCTTGCCTTGTATCAGGTGTTTTATTTAATGGCTGCATTTTTTTATGAATATTATGCAGCAGACGAATATTTTCAGCAAATCCGATAAACAGCATGCCGCTCACAAAGCCGCCCAGCATCCAGGCAAAAAACACCGGCCAGCTGACCCCATAAGTTATTATGTTTGCCGTAATCAAGCCAATGATCACACCGGCTGCTATCTGTGCAACACCGATGACAAACAATACTTTGGCTATCATGTTTTCATTCATTTCAAATGACCTCCCTGTTGAATATTTTAAATGATTCCGGAACATCTTGCGAGTGAACCGGTGCATAACTTGCTGGACACATCTAATTCGTTCGGACATTGACGCCTGCTTGTTTTTTTATCAGCGGGGCAAACACGTCACGCTTTATTTTTCACTGATTTTTTCTTATAGTTGAACAGAATCGGACATTTAGGGACATAACCGCCGTTCCTTGTCGGGTTACTGTCCATTACATGCGGGATAGAGATAATGAGAAAGGGTTTTTGTAATGAATCGATTTATTGTTATCGGTACAGGGATACTGGGGGCTTCAAGTGCCTATCACCTTGCCAAGTCAGGTGCGGATGTTGTGATGGTCGACCGTCACGATGCCGGACAAGCGACAGATGCGGCTGCCGGGATCATTTGTCCCTGGCTTTCCCAACGCAGGAATAAAGCATGGTATAAGCTGGCAAAAGGCGGAGCGCATATTTATAAGGATCTGATTCAGGAGCTTGCCGATGACGGTGAAACCGAAACAGGCTATCTGCAAACCGGAGCTATCAGCATTCATACCGATGAAAAGAAGCTTAAAGCAAAGAAAGACCGCGCACTGAAACGTCGTGAAGATGCCCCGGAAATAGGTGAGGTGACACTTCTTGATGTGAAACAGACAAAAGCATTATTCCCCTACCTTGCTGATGGTTATGAATCTGTTCATGTCAGCGGCGGGGCCCGCATCAACGGTCGTGCATTGCGGGATGCGCTTGTAAACAGCGCCCAAAAGCATGGTGCCGTTATGATCAACGGAAATGCTGCTCTTAATTATGAACAGACTCGCGTGACAGGGGTGACCGTCAATGGCGAAACGATTAAAGCAGATCAGGTGATTGCAGCATGCGGCGCATGGACACACGAACTGCTCAAACCTCTAAACGTTCATTTCAATGGCTCGCTGCAAAAAGCACAAATTCTGCACCTGCAGTCACCTGAAGCTGATACGTCTGACTGGCCGGTTGTCATGCCCCCAAATGATCAATTCATGCTGACGTGGGATAACAGGATTATAATTGGCGCTACCCACGAAGATGTAGGCTTCGATACCCGTGTGACAGCCGGGGGAATGAATGAAATTTTATCCAAAGCATTGGAAATTGCACCGGGTTTAATGAATAGCACCGTACTGGAGGCACGTATTGGCTTTCGGCCGCACACGCCGGGATATTTGCCTGTTATCGGCCCGCTCCCCGGTTATGAAGGCCTTTTAATCGGAAATGGCCTCGGCTCATCAGGTCTTACAACCGGTCCTTACGTGGGCAATCAATTGGCCAATCTGGCGCTCGGAAAAGAATTGGAGATCGACCTAAGCGACTATGACGTTGCCGGTGCTGTAGGAAATTGACATGATTCTGTCATTTACAGGCACTGCCGGTTTTGCTAATCTTATGGCAGGGGTTAAGCGAAACTTCATTCAGTGGAATTTATTTTATTCCCCTGAATGTTGTTGAAACAGAATCGAACATTTACGGACAGTTAACCGCCGTTCTTTAGCGGGCTATTGTCCATTACATGCGGGGATAATAAGGGGGAAAATGCTATGGGTAAAAAAACCGTAATCCTTGTTGTTGCTGTTACGCTGATTGTTTTAATCGCCGGCTGGTACGTTTTGCAAAATGTTATGATTAACTATGATGTGGACCGTGATTCATCCTTGCTAGGTCAATCTGAACATGTGATAAACGGGATTTCACTTACTATCTGAGAAATTCATAACAGCTAAATTGCAGGGTGAAAACGGCCATGAATTTAAATGGTCGTTTTGCTTGCAGGCTGCCATATTTCATCTCAATCTTTTGTTTCCTTCTGCTGGATTTTCTTCCCATCATCTTCAACAACACCCAGAACCACATCAGCTACTTCAGAAGAACGCAGCAATTTATCAGTCAGCTCAAACTTGATATCATCTGCCTCATTAAGCGAAAGGCCTTTTTTCAATTCAATAGTTCCCTCAACATGATAAGTTCTCCCTTCCTGAAGAACGCGCATTTTATAAATATCGACAACCTTATCATCTTCCAGAAGCATTTCGTAAATCTTTTTCTCGACTTCCGCCGGAGCAGATACACCGATCAGGCCGACCATATTATCATAACCGACCCGGAAAGCGACAAACAGCATCAGCACACCAATCAGCATTGTAAAGATACCATCCGCGAGAAGCAGCCCGAAAACCTGTGCCAACAGGACGCCAATCAGCGCAAATACTGCACCTGAAGTGGCGACAAGATCTTCATAAAATACAAGTCTTGTGGCAGGGGAAGCTTTCTGGGCACTTTTAAATGCACGAGTCAATAGCCAGCCATCATGACCATCGTTCGTTTCTTTCGTAATTTCTTTCATTGCTTTAATTAAAATAAAACCATCGACCACAAGAGAAGTTATCAGCACACCGACGTTCAACCAGATGTTCCCCGATTCTGAAGGATGATTAAAGAGATTCCAGCCCTCTTTAATCGTTTCATATGCCATTATCGTGACGATGACAACAGCAACCATGCAAAAAATATTAATAACCCTGCCAAACCCGGTCGGAAATCGTTCTGACGGCGGGGATTCAGCCAGCACACTTCCAAAAAATACAAATCCCTGATTGACAGCATCAGCCAACGAATGCATCGTGGTTGCAAACATCGACCCGCTCCCGCTAAAGAAAGCGGCAGCCCCTTTGATGCCGGCTAGAAATGTATTGCCAAGAGCTGCTATACCGGACGATGTATTTCCTTTTTTAATCCGCTCCATAAACCCCATTGTAAAAGCCTCCTGATTCGTTTTGACAGCTACTATATAGGATTCTTTATCAATGGGTTTTTATGCATTCGGACGTTCAAGTCAGTTCGTGGTGAATCCTGGGTATTCTGGAAGCAGCAATATTTACGAAAGGCGTATTAAAAAAAGCTTGGCGGTAACCAAGCTTTTTACATTCATTTCAATTTTCTTTGATAAATCGTTTGCCATAGTCTTTAAAGACGAAATATTTAACCATGAAAAAGCTGGCGAGGAATGACAAGAACATTGCCAGCCCTTTTGCTATATTATAGCGTAGCCAATTTGCAACACCTAGTAGCTCCAGCAATTCATTGAAGCCAAGGAAAACCAGATTGCTTACCCCAAGACTGACAATTCCCTGGGCGATAAACTTAAATCGCTGAGGGTTGCTTCCCTTCGCCGAACGCTTGAAGGTAATATTTACATTCCAAAAGTAGCTGTTGGCGACAGCTAATGAATAAGCAATCGTATTAAATAATAAAAGCATTGCTCGCTCATCAGTATGGAAAAAAATTAATAAAAGGTTTAAAGTCCCAATATCAATCCCTGCATTGGCAAAACCGATCGCGCCAAACTGCAGAAATTGCAAAGGGCCTCTTTTTGGTTTGGTCTGTGCCATAGAACGCCTCTAATATTCCTTGTTGATTAGTATCAGTTTAGTCGTATTATTTATTTTCCGTTTTCAAATCAGATGAATCAATATTATTATGGCTAAACGTTTTATCTTCTACTCTCACAATTTCCTTGTAATAGTCAAGAACCTGCTTCGACTGGGTATCCCAGCTCATTTCGGCAATATCATTACGGGCAGCTTTTGCCAAACGTTTGCGCAATGTTTCATCCGTAAAACGGAGGACTGTATCCTTAAAATCATCCTGCTTGTTCTTATCATAAAGCAATCCGGTCCGATTGTCTTCAATCTGTTCACACGTCGGCCCGCTTTCGGCTGCAACAAGCGGCAGACCTGATGCCATGGCTTCGGTTATGACAAGACCGAGCGTTTCAGTGGTCGACGGGAACACGAAGACATCTGATGATGCGTATGCCTTGGCAAGCTCTTCACCATGCATAAATCCGGTGAAGACGGTGTTGGTCCCTGCAAAATGTTTCTCAAGCGTCTGGCGGTGCGGACCGTCCCCGACAATAGCCAGCACAAATTCATCTGATGCATCGAGCACTGATTTAATTTTTTCAATTTCTTTTTCAGGTGCCAGCCTTCCGACAAATAACAGCAGCTTTTTGTCCGTTTGACCATCTGAGAGCTTGTCACGCATGTCTTCATCATAGTTATCAGGATCAAATAACTCTGTATCAACACCGCGTTCCCAGACACGGACATTATGAAAGTTCTGCTCAAGCAGCTCTTCTTTCACAGCTTCAGATGTACAAAGGTTTAAATCGGCCTGATTATGAAGCTTACGGAAATACCACCATAAAAATCCTTTAAACATAGGAAGATTGTAATAATCCGCATACTTTGGCACTTGCGTATGGAACGATGCCACCATTGGGAACCCGAGTTTTCTTGCGTAATGCACACCCGTCGCTCCGACAAGCGCCGGATTTACAACATGCACGACATCGGGATCATAGTCTTCAAGTATTTTTTTTACTTTCCGGCTTGGCAGTGAGAATTTTTTGGAACGGTAAAGAAGGAGAGTCCGAGCTGGAATCCCCTCTATTTTTACCCCTTCAAATTCATCCACACCAAGGTCCGGTGCTATAACACGGACATCGTGCCCTTCCCGCTTAAAATAACGGATGCATGCTTTAAGCCTTGTGACAACACCATCTGTTGATGGCACGAATGTTTCTGTGATTATGGCAATTTTCAACGGCTACACTTCCTTGGTTAAAGTGAATCTTCATTCAACGGGGTACTTTTTCCCGTTGAATATTAGATAAACGAATCGGGCATTTAAGGTCAGATGGCCGCCGTGTTTTAGCGGATTACTGACCGTTATATGCGGGATAAAGATCTGATCTTAGCTGCTTATTTCCAAGATACTTGCGGCATGACATTCTCTTTGATGACACGGTCTTTATGATTGATGACCGACTTGAAAATTTCGCGAATGACATCATCATTCAGCAAGTGTGGCTCTAACCCGAGATCCCGCAGCTTAGTGTTTTCCGCCTGGAAGAAATGCTCTTCCTGTTCAACCCTTGGATTATCAAGGTTAGCAATTGTTGTTTCATAGCCTTCTTCCTGAGCGACTTTTTGAACCTTTTCAGCCAGTTCGCCAACGGAAAATTCCTCGGTGAATTGGTTGAATACCCGGAATTCACCTCTGTCAGCCGGGTTTTCAGCAGCAATTTCAATACACCGGACGGTATCCTGAATGTTCAGGAATCCGCGTGTCTGACCGCCTTTTCCATATACTGTCAAATCATGACCGATTGCTGATTGAATAATAAACCGGTTCAATGCTGTGCCAAACACATCATCGTAGTCAAGACGGTTTGCCAGCATTGGATCCATTTGTGTTTCATCAGTATCCAATCCGTATACAACACCCTGATTCAGGTCAGTTGCTCTAATACCCCAGATTTTGCATGCGAATGTGATGTTATGACTGTCATGCACTTTGGAAAGATGGTAAAACGAGCCAGGCTGTTTCGGATATGGCAGGACATCTTTTCTGCCTTTATGCTCAATTTCAATATACCCTTCTTCAATCGGAATATTCGGCGTTCCATATTCACCCATCGTTCCAAGCTTGATCAGGTGGCAATCCGGCACTAATTCTTTAATGCCGTACAGCACATTAAGCGTTCCTTCAACGTTATTCGTCTGAGTGTAAACCGTATGCTCACGGTCAATCATCGAATAAGGAGCAGATCGCTGTTCAGCAAAATGAGCGAAAGCATCAGGCTTCTCCTGTTTTAATACCTCACGCAGAAAGTCATAATGCGTCAGATCACCTTCGTATACGCGAATCTCCTGACCGGTCAGCTCTTTCCACTTTTCAACCCGCTCTTCCAGTGTTGCAATCGGTGTGAGCGAGTTTGAGTGCAGTTCATTATCAATCTCACGTCTGACCATATTATCGATGATGGATACATCATGTCCTTGTTTAGATAAATAAAGGGCGGTCGGCCAACCGCAAAAACCGTCTCCTCCAGCTACTATAATGTTCACGTCACTTACCTCCAGTTATTAAGGTTCTATTAATAGATTTTAATGTTTCAGCATAGAAGTGTCATGTTTGCACTCCACTGACGATTATATATCCATCTTAAAAATTATCATTTTATCGGCTGGTTTACAAATGATATAAGAAAAAAATCATATGAACTACCAAGATAACAGGATTACTCGAGTATTCTTCCATACGATATATATTTTTAAAGAACTACTTTCATACTCAATTAACCCTGATACTTTATATTCTATTTTCTCATCTTTTATGACGCCGGACAACTTTTAAACCCTTGGAAAATATCAGCAATACAATTCATTTAACGCTTCAATCGCTTTGACAAACATTTTTCTTTGCTCGCCGGCAATACTTGCTTCAATATCGTATCAGCTGACTTCACAATATTAAAGGTTACGCTTTTTTCTGCTGATTGACAAGCAATTGACGATAGGCTTCCGATTCCTGTTCCATACCCATTTTTTGATACATTTTCGCCAGCCATTTCAGCGGTTCCGGTTCATCAGGTTTCAGTTCTGTCTCCCAGCTGAAGCAATCGATTGCCTCATCATACTGCCTGAATTCATAATACAATTCACCAAGCTGCTGCATCCGATCCAGATCATCATTGAATTTTATGAGAGCATCCATTTTCTGATAAACAGGATGAACCGCCCGATACTCTATAAGAGGGTTCAGCATTTCTTTAATTTCAGACGGATTGTATGTTTCGAGAAGCACTGCAGCGTAATTATGAATAAGTTGCTCTGCGACTTTCGCATCTAAAGAAATGGTTAATTCAAACAGGCTTTTTAGTTTTTCAGGAGAAAATGAACGGGAATTCAGGTCCAATTGTTCAAGCATTTTCCGCATTGACTCAGTATCCTGAACAGGTACATTTACCCCGTTATTAACATATATATTTAGTACATCGTCAATGTTATTCATGTCAACGTATACTTGCAGAAGATCATGGTTGAGCGGGGCGTAACGTGGCTGTTGTTCATAAAGGGCTCCGAGGAAATTCATCATGTGTTCATCATCCAACTTCTGGTCCAGCTGGCCTTTCAGGAAGGCGTAGTTGCCATCTGAGGGATTATCAATAAATCTTTCCCCATATAAAGCGATCATTTCCATCCATCGTGATTGGTCGTTCAAGAGCGCAGTTAGCCGCTGGAAATAATCGTCCCCTCGCTTGCCATCATAAAACACTTTTTCAGCAAAAATTAAATCCTGATCTAATACGTTTTCAGACTGATCATGATACAATTTCGCGTATTGCCTGTAATTCCAATCATTGGATAGTTCTTTGACCAAACTGTGATCCGGGGCAAAGTCCATCAATACGCGGACAATCTTGTAGGCTAAAAAATTCTGCCCATTCCGGCGATAACTGTAAAAGATGGATTTGATTTCGTTAAATAATCGTTTTTTTGAAATGAATGATTCAAAAAATGTCAGGATAAATGCTTTTTCATGAGGAGTGTGTTGTTTATCAAGCTTTTTAAGAAGCGGATCGAAGCGTGTGATGCGGTGCGGTTGACGGGAAGCCAGCAGTTCATCGATAAACGGGTGCGGAGCGTTAAATACCATCCCCTGCTTGAAAGCAGATGCGATGAATGAATGGCGTTTCAGCTTTTTTGCTTTGGCGGCCGTGAGGAATTCGTGTTTGTAAAAAAACAGATAATACGTCTCGTTATGTTTGCTAAAGGCTTCTATGATCCCCGAGCCAAGATACAGTGCTACACGTTCAGCGTGCAATTCAACCGGTTTTTGACTGCTTGTATAAATATGAAGCGGATTTGTGCGCATACATTATTTCACCTGACCTTTTTTAATTATTGTAACATACACGACCGTTCTTGACGTCCGTGAAAAACAGCAAGACTCCTAGCCGATATGACCGGAGTCTGAGCTGTAGCGTTCCATTCGCGGCCGGGACACCCATTCAACAAATTTTCGCATTTTCAGATAGGTATATTCAAAAATCGGGCTTTGGATAAATGTAAAAATAAACGTGAAGATGAATACCGGTCCGCCCAATATCAGCCCGATTACCAAAATGCCGCTTTCAACAATGATGCGAACTTTACCGATTGAAGCGCCGGTTTTATCAGAAATCGATAACATAAATCCGTCACGCGGTCCCGAACCGACACCAGCCGAATTATAAATGCCTCCGCCCAGTCCCATCACAATAATACCGGCAATAATAATGGCAACGTCCAACCAGCTGTTCATTGCTTCAGGGAGAAAATCGAGCCACATGTACATATCGACAAACACGCCAATCAGCACAGCGTTCAGAAATGTGCCGATTTTAATGTATGATTTATCAAGAATCCACGATATGATAATCAGCACAAAGGAAATAATAATCGCCCAGGAACCGATTGACAACCCGACGATATCAAATAAAGCCACGTTCAGTACATCCCAAGGGTGAATCCCCAGATGCTGCATATTAACCGTAATGGTGATTCCCAGACTGAAAATCAATATCCCGATAATATAAACAAACCATCTGAAGCCTTGAGCCATTTCAACCCGCCTTCTTTCTGCGCACTATTACGAAATATCTATTATATCATATTCATCTGCTCTTTACTTGTATCTGACTCATTTTTCAGACTTTAATCTGTTTGAATATGTAAAATTATGCTTATCCATAGACGTTCGGTTTTTATTTCAACTTACATCATTCATTACACCGTCAATTCCAACAGATTGCCCTCTGGATCTTCTATCACGCTTTCATGATAGCCGTCTCCGGTGACTCGGGGACCATTAACAAGCCGGTATCCATCCTGTTGTAATTGAGCTGTTTTCTGATCGACTGACTCGATGCTACCCAGAGACATCGCAATATGCGCCCAGCCGACCCGGTCGTCCTGATCGGGCTTATCTTTGTCTGACTGACTCATAATTTCCAGCCGCGCACCTCCGTCAAACGTTAGAAAATATGATTGGAACGCCTTTTCTTTATTATGATACTTTTTATTTGCTGTTCCATTAAAATACCTTACATAAAACGTCTTCATCGCTTCTATATCTTTAACCCAGATTGCTGCATGCTCTATCTTCATCTCACTTCTCTCCTCACAAGCAGTGGTATTCAGTACCCCATGAAAGATAAAAACACGCAACTAATACTGACGATAGTCGCGTGCTTTTATCTGCCTTAATCTTCTCTTACTTTCGTGCCGGCATAACGGTCTTGTGCCATGATCGCTCCTTCATCTTCAGAGAAGCCTTTCGGGTCTTTCAGGTAGCTGAAGCCGCCTATTGTATCACGGTACGCCATCCGTTTGAAAATTTGCTCAGACGATGGCTCTTGACCCGTTTCATCTTCCAGCACAAGCCTTTGCTGTTTAAACCCAAGCGTTTGACCACTCCTGCGCAATTGCGCCCATTCCAGCGTCCACATGACTGCAGTCGGCGTCACCAGCGCATGAACCGCTTCATTCTTCACTTTTTTTCTCACAAAACATTCAACCGCATATGTAACCGTAGCTGAGATTGCCGCATCAATCAGGTATGCCTTGAATCGTTTTTTGGTAATGCGTTTCATGCAGGACCCTCTCCCTTTTTGATTATACGTTAAATACGATTTTCTCTCCAAACAAGTTTCACAAAATGGCAACCTTCTGTGAAAACTGATTGATTTTTGATTCTAGGGCTGATGTTCCTGCTGCTCGGGTCGATATTTCGCTTCTCGAGCTGATGTTGCCATATTGTATTATTTTGATAATGCAATTTTTATATGGGCTAAGTGGTGCTCTTCGTGCCAAGCTAATTTCGCAACTTTTGTTGCAACTGTTATTTCACCGTTTTCCCGGTGAATAAAAGCTCGATTTAGTTGCTTTTCAGTTAAACTATATCCTAAAGATACGATGCGTTCATTTATACCTTCAAGCAGTTTAATGGAACTTTCTACAGGAAGTTTTGTATCCGGTTGAACTGCCCACTTTTCTTGATCGAAAGCTGGTACTGTTGGGTTTTCATCTGTTAAAGCCAACTTCAAACGCTGAAACATGTTCAGCTGAGAATCTGCAATGTGATGAACAAGCTCGCGAACTGTCCAGCTGCCATCACGGTAGGTTCTGCTTAATTCTTCATCGTTTAATGAATCAACAGTTTCTCTTAATCGGCTCGTGTAAGTTTCGATTTCCTTCAGCCATTCTTGAATATTTTCTAATGTTACTTTGTTAGGAACTTCTAACTTCCCAATTGGAAATTTTACCTCCATTTTAATCACCTTTTCACTATTTTTTACTTATTTCATAATCCTCATTTCATTTTTGTTTACATTTTTAATTTTTGCGACAGGCTACGGAGCCCGTTACCTCAGCCAGCGGTATTTTTCAATATCATCGCGATGCCCTGTCCGCCGCCTATACATAAAGTCGCTAAGCCATATTTTGTGTTGCGTTTTTTCATTTCTGTCGCCAAAGAATACGTGATACGGCTGCCGCTTGTGCCAACGGGATGCCCCAGCGCCACTGCACCGCCATTGACATTCACGATTTCAGGGTTAATATCAAGCTCTTTTAATACAGCGAGCGATTGAGCAGCAAATGCTTCGTTCAATTCGATTAACCCCATATCATTTAATGACAGACCGGCATTTTTTAAAGCTGTTTTCATCGAAGGAACAGGCCCGATTCCCATAATATTCGGGTCGACCCCTGCAATTCCCCATGAAACAATTCGTGCCAACGGTTTGACGTTTGCTTGTTTAACATACGATTCGGAAGCGAGGACCACTGCTGCAGAGCCGTCATTGATACCACTGGCATTGCCGGCCGTTACAGTGCCATCTTCCTTAAAAGCTGCCGGCAATTTTGACAGGTCTTCCATCTTTAAATCCTCTCGGACATGTTCATCTTCATCAACGGCAACTTCCTGTTTCTTTGCTTTTACTGTGACTGGTACAATTTCTTCGGCAAATCGGCCCGACTCAATGGCTTGTTGTGCTTTGACATGTGACTGAACGGCAAACGCATCTTGTTCTTCTCTGGAAATATGATATTTATCCGCTAAGTTCTCAGCCGTCATCCCCATCCCGGCTCCAACATACCTGTCCGTCAGTGTTTCCCAGAGCATATCATCAACTTTTGGTGCTTTGTTGGGCGAGCCAAAGCGCGTTCCTCTTAACACATGCGGGGATTGACTCATGTTTTCTGTTCCGCCTGCCAGCGCAGTATGGGCATGGTTCAGCATAATATTTTGAGCGCTTGACACAATGGCCTGAAGCCCGGATCCGCATAAGCGATTGACCGTCAGTGCAGTGGAACTTTCCTTCATACCGGTTTTCAGCGCAATGTGACGTGCCAGATACGATGAAGATGTATTGGTATGAATGACATTGCCAAAGGTCAATTCATCCATTTCCTCAGCTGACATTCCACTTTTCTCCAGTGCTCCTTGTGCTGCATGAACACCTAATTCAATATCTGTGGTATTCTTGAATGACCCTCCGAATCTGCCAAAAGCTGTTCGTGCCCCTTCTACCAGATAAACATTCTCCATTTGAATGCCTCGCCTCCCCTTGTTTGGTTATGTTTTCAAAGAATTTTCATCCTTTAATCCCCATTCAGATTTCAATAGTCTCTTCAGCTCATTCACTTTTTCAGCACCAATTTTATCAGCAATTTGCTGTTCAAGCCAGATCTCCAGCGATTCATTTTGTTCATAACATTTCTTGCCAAGATCGGTTATCTTGATTGATTTTTCTTTTTTATTATCTTTCAGCTCTGTAACCTGGACTAATCCTTTTTCCTTGAGGCGTTTAATGAATTTATGCGTGGCCTGCCGGGTAATATTGACCTGTTTTGTCACCCATGAAATAGGTGTTTCGCCTTTCTGATAAACCCCCGCCAAAATAAGCCACTCCGAGTTAGCCATATGGATATCCCATTGTTCATTCCAAAGACTCTCCGATAAATCCCGAAGCTGAAAATGCCGTTCACTGATTAATTTGATTAAATTTAGATTATCCAAATCAGCGTTCACCTACTTAATCTTTCTATTATTGGTTGTAAATATATACGATTCGTTCGCCATTGTCAATTAAGTTGA
This sequence comes from Lentibacillus amyloliquefaciens, assembly GCF_001307805.1. Classification (GTDB taxonomy): domain Bacteria; phylum Bacillota; class Bacilli; order Bacillales; family Amphibacillaceae; genus Lentibacillus; species Lentibacillus amyloliquefaciens. Next base: position 2,011,183 of record NZ_CP013862.1, read on the forward strand.
CAATTTATAAGATAAGGTATATACTAGAAATAGTCAACTAAGTTTACAAAAGTGGCTAAAGGGAGGCATCAGCATGCATGATATTGGCGATCTAATTATCTATTCGGGACATGGCATATGCCGTGTGGACGACATCTCTGATAAAAACCTGAACGGTTCAGTAAAAAAATACTACGTGCTTCGTCCGATTGAAGATAATCACCAATTAACAATTAACACCCCTGCAGACAACAGTAAAATCAAAATACAAAATCTGATTAGGAAAAGTGAAGCAGAAATAATCCTGACATCATTTCAATCGAACGGAATTGACTGGATTGACAATAGCCATTCCCGAATTCGACAATATAAGAATACCGTTGATACTGGAAACCGGGTGGAAATTGCCAAAATAGCCAATACCCTCATGCGGAAAAAAGATGCGCTCGAGGCGGAAGGAAAAAAGTTTTTTGAACAAGACAACAAACTTTTAGCCAGCATCCAGAACATTTTGTTTAAAGAATTATCGATTGTACTAGATACGACAATTGAAGACATTCATGAAAAAGTAAATCAGAATTTGTATCATACCGTTTAATATCAGACAGCTCAGTTCACATTTAACTGAGCTGTTTCTTTTATGTCTTTTCATTCTTAAACAATCGCACTCCGATACAGAAAGCCTATCAAGATTCTTGTTTACGATCCCGCTAGCTCCAGCAAAATGATCCAGAACTTCCGATAATACCTGCTCCTTTGAAACACGATCATCCAAATGATTATTATACCAGCTTGCTGCACCGGAGCGAATCATTTCACCGGGCAGGACTTGAATATTAAAATTGATTGGTTTATACTTTAACAAACTTTAACTGCTAACTTATTTAAAAACGGTGAAGAGGGTAAGTAGGATATTGCTGTTTTTTCACAGAGAGCTTCGGTAGCTGAAAAGAAGCAAAAAATACGTATCTGAAAAATGGCCTCCGAGTTTCGTGCTGAAAGTATCTTTTAAGATATGAGTAGGTTCCGACGAGTTTTGGCACTCGTTATCAATGCCAAAGTATTGAAAGCGACAAGAATGCTTGCGTACTTATTGAGGCTGTATGTGCAAACATCCAGTGAAGTAAGGTGGTACCACGTATATTAAACCACGTCCTTACCGAATTTTATATTCGGCATGGATGTGGTTTTTTTGATTTTCAAAAACTATTTGGTTATCCCATGAGCCCGAGAGTACCAATTTTTTCAACAAAGAAGCTAAATGGAGGTTTTATCATGAACAATAAATTAGTACTTCAATCAGATTTTGGCTTAAGCGACGGTGCTGTTAGTGCGATGTACGGTGTAGCCCTATCGGTTGCTCCGGACTTAAGAATATTCGACTTGACACACGGTATACCGCAGTTCAATATTTGGGAAGGGTCTTACCGGCTATATCAAACTGTTTCCTATTGGCCTAAAGAGACGGTATTTGTTTCTGTTGTTGACCCGGGTGTCGGAACCGATCGTTTAAGTGTCGTTGCTAAAACAAAAGAGAATAAGTATATTGTTACGCCCGACAACGGTACATTGACGCACGTTAAACAAAACATGGGCATCACTGCCATTCGGGAAATTGATGAGAATGTCAATCGGCTGCCTCAATCAGGTGAGTCTTATACATTCCATGGCCGCGATGTTTATGCGTACACAGGAGCAAGATTAGCTGCAGGCAAGATTCGTTTTCAGGAAGTTGGCCGTGCGTTAAAAGTTGATGATATTGCTGAAATTGATCAAAACCAGCCGTACCGTGATGAAAATGGCACAATCCATGGCAATATCGATATTCATGATGTTCGTTTTGGCAATCTCTGGACTAATATAGAACACGATTTATTCAAGGAAGCTAATTTTAAATACGGTGATTCATTTGAAGTGACGATTGCCAACAATACCCGACAGGTTTATAAAAATATCATGACATTTGGGCATTCTTTTGCAGACAGTCATTTGGGTGAGCCGCTTATCTACGTCAATTCCCTTAATAAGCTGGGGGTTGCGATTAACCAGGGATCATTTGCGAAAGCCTATCACATCGAATCGGGATTGAATTGGAAGATTACCATTCGGCGCACCTGAAATTAACGGCAATCCTGATGCATCAAAATTTGAGCCTCGTTAAAGGTTTGAAGTGAGGTAGCCATCGTATTCAAATAATGAGCAACGTGAAAAATTATTAACTTGAAGTATGATAGCATATAATTAAACCAAATGAAGGAGTGAAAATATGACCCGAGAAATACCAGAAATCACACTAAATGACGGTATACATATACCGGCGATTGGCTTTGGAACGTACAAACTATGGGGGAATGAGGGCGCGGCAGCCATTGCGAGTGCCATCGATAATGGATACCGTCTCATCGACTCGGCGTACAATTATGAGAATGAGGGGACCGTCGGCACAGCACTGAAGCGGACATCCGTACCCCGCGAAGAATTGCGCATTGCATCAAAACTGCCCGGCCGCTATCATACCTATGACAAAGCGGTAAAAGCAATTCAAGAATCACTCTACCGGGCTGAGTTGGACTATTATGATCTGTATCTAATCCACTGGCCGAACCCTATACAGGATTACTATGTTGAAGCTTGGCAGGCTTTAATTGATGCCAAGAAATGGGGCCTGATCCGCTCCATCGGTGTTTCGAACTTTTTGCCGGAGCACATGGAACGCCTCGAAAAAGAAACAGGTGTATTGCCGAGCATCAATCAGGTCGAACTGCATCCGTTCTTTAATCAGAAAGAGCAACGCCAGTGGCATGAAGCAAACGGGGTTGCCACTGAATCTTGGAGCCCTTTAGCCCGTACGAATGACGTTTTGACTAACGATGCGATTATACAAATTGCTGAGAAACATAATAAGACTGCTTCACAAATTATCCTGCGCTGGCATTATCAGCTTGGTTCCGTGCCCATTCCAAAATCGGCATCACCAAAACGCCAGCTGGAAAACCTGTCGATCTTTGATTTTAATTTAGATAATGACGATATGGCGGAACTGGACAAATTGACACGTCCCGATGGCCGCATGAATGACCAGGATCCTGCTGTTTATGAGGAATTTTGATTAAATATTAATTATAAAGGCTGCTCATCCGCTTTGCTTCCAGCAGATGGAGCAGCCTTTTTCAGTTCTTTTTAAGATCAGATTGACTCTACCGCTTCCTTAATAGATTTCGTTCCACCGACCACTTGAAACTCTTTTCCAATGGTTTTATCATTTTCCAGGCTGGCCAGGATGACACGTGCGATATCCTCTCTTGGTATCTCATCCCTTTCAACCTTGGGCGCTAAGTTAACTTGCCCGGTTCCTTCATCATTCGTCAGTAATCCGGGATGGATAATCGTATAATCCAGGTCGGCTCTCTTAAGCCATTCATCGGCATAATGTTTTGCCGCAACATACGGCGCAAATGATGCATTAGCTTCCAAAATGGCTTCACGTGTGGTATCAAATGAACTGATCATGACAAACCGTTTCACACCGGCTGATTTAGTTGCTTCGATTGTTTTGACGGCACCGTCTAAGTCGACCATAACGGTTTTGTCCTTGCCTGTATGGCCGCCGGAACCTGCCGTGAATACAACCGCATCAATATCTTCAGCAGCTTTGGCAATCGAATCGACACTTTCCTCCAAATCTGCCACAACAGTTTCTGCGCCAAGCTCTTCAAAAAAGGAGGCTTGTTCCTTGCTGCGAATCATTGCCTTTGCTTCCATGTTGTCACTCTTCTGAATAAATGTAACCAAGTGCTTTCCAATTTGACCGTTAGCTCCTGCAACAAGAATCTTTTTCAATATCCTCCACCCTTTCCATGATATAGCGCTCTCCGAATTTATCGATTCCACATTCCTATGTTAGGCCTCGCCATAACTGTTGATCATATTCGCCATATGTGCATATGATCCGCCGGCAAGCAGTGCAGAAGCGACCAATACCGCTTCGGATAATTCCTCTTCAGTCGCTCCCTGCTGATTCGCATTTTTGGTATGGACATCGATGCAATAAGGGCAAAGCGTTGCATGTCCAATAGCAACCGCTACAATTTCCTTAAATTTTTTACTCAGTTTTCCTTCTTTCATAGCCGCATCATTAAATTTGGAATAGCCCTGGAATGCGTCTTTAGCATTTTTGCCCAGTTGATTGAGGTTCTTCAGGTTCGAACGTTCATACAGTGTGTCATCTGCATCCTCTGACAGTGCATTATGCATATTCGTGCCATGTGTTACTGCACCGCCTGCTTCTACTGCCGATGTCACCATCACAGCTTCCACCAGTTCCTCGAGTGAAGCGCCTTCCTTTTTGGCGTTTTTCGTATGGCTATCAATACAGTACGGGCATTGGGTTACATGAGCAACCGAAACCGCAATGATTTCTTTATCTTTCGTGGTTAGTGCACCATCCTTGAACACACCTTCATTAAAGTCTGAAAAAGCTTTTGTCTGGTCAGGCGCGAGCTCTTTCAGTTGATTCAAGTGCTGCGCATGACTCTTTTGATAGAAAATATCAGCCATTGTGTTTCCTCCTTAGCGAATATTTAAGCCTACTATTCATTTTCCCTCCTCAGACGGTGATAAACAAGCTTTCTGTTTGGATAACTATCCTCACACAATTCAAGCCTCAGTTAACATCAACTATTGTATAGTCCCGGCAACATCATTCAGATAATCAAACTTCAGCAACTGCATGCATATAATATTTTTACCTACCGATCGTTACCTAATCTATAAATCCAGAAAAAAAGATTGATTTTTTGAACTAAGTATATTAAAATCACTTACAATAATTCCGACTAAACTTATTTGAATTATAATCTTTAATACTGATTTTCAAGGAGGAAGTGCTTTGACGACCAATAGCCAGCCACTGGTGGCATTACAACAAGTGGACAAACGCTTTGAAACAGCCGGAAAAACCAATCATGTACTGGCAGATATTTCCTTTAACGTGAAAAAAGGGGAATTTGTTTCTCTTTTAGGAGAGAGCGGCTGCGGCAAGAGTACCATTCTCAACTTAATCGGCGGCTTTGAAAAACCTACTGGCGGCCAGGTTTCACTGGATGGCAAAATGGTTCGGAAACCCGGAAGACACTGCGTCATGTTGTTTCAGGAATACGGCCTCCTGCCTTGGCGTTCCGTTTTGAAGAATGTTGAACTCGGCCTTGAACCACTCGGTTTATCGCCAAATGAAAGGCATGAACGCGCGATGTCCTATTTGCGATTGGTAGGACTGGAAACAAGCACCGGCCAATTCCCTGAAGAATTATCGGGTGGCATGAAGCAGCGGGTCGCTATCGCAAGAGCTCTCGCCATGAAGCCGGAGCTCATTCTCATGGATGAACCTTTTGCAGCACTTGACACGTTTAACCGGTATTATCTCCAAGATGAACTCCTTCGTCTTCAGGAAAAAGAAGAGACTACAATTGTCCTTGTTACCCATGACATTGATGAGGCTGTCTACTTATCGGACCGCGTTCTGATCATGAAACCTCATCCGGGTCGTATCAGTAAAAGCTTAAAGATTGATCCCGCAAAGCCCCGGGACCGGAGTCATGACGATTTTCATTACTATCGGCGGCTTATCTTTGAAGAATTTCAATTTACCCAGTCACACCAACAGCCTGACTTTCAAATATAAGCTGAGTAAAGCCAAAGATACAACACCTTTGTAACCTGCATCATGCAGACTGAAAAGAATGAACAGTCAGCCGCGGGTTAATAACCATTACATACAGGATGAACGCCCGAAGAAAAGGAGGACAACAATGAAACGATGCCAAAAGCCTGCCGCTATTCTATTAATCGCTTCACTGCTGTTACTATCCGCCTGCGGTGCTGATAGCCATGCGCAGCAAAAGAAAACCTTAAAGATTGGCTATCTCCCAATAACTCATGCCGCTCCCGTCTATTTTGAAAAAGAAATTGCCGAGAAATACCTGGGTGATGTGGAGTTGGAGCTGGTGAAATTCGGAACATGGATTGACTTAATGGACGCGTTAAATACCGGGCGGATTGATGGTGCCTCCGCCTTGATTGAACTTGCCATGAAATCAAGAGAAAAAGGAATCGATTTGAAAGCAGTCGCTTTAGGTCATAAAGACGGCAATGCCGCCATTGTTTCTCCTGAAGTGAACCAAGTGGAGGATATGGCCGGCACGAGTGTTGCCATCCCGCACACTCTGTCTTCCCACAATATTCTGATGGCGCGAATGTTGGAGAAGGGCGGCATGAGCTATGATGATGTACATATGGTGGAAATGCCACCGCCTGAGATGCCTTCCGCACTTGCAACCGGTCAGATTTCAAGCTATGTGGTAGCTGAGCCTTTTGGGGCGCTTGGTGTGACGATGGATCAGGGAAAAGTGCTGTATCAGTCCGAGGAATTATGGCCGGGGTCCCTTTGCTGTGCTCTCGTATTACGTAATGGACTTATCCAGAACCACCCTGAGATTTCCCAAAAATTTATGAACGGCTATGTTGCAGCCGGAAAAGAAGCAGGAAAAGATGATGAGCATACCCATTCCATTCATAAGAAATATTTAGACGTAAACGATGAAGCATTGAAACTTTCCCTGGGGTGGATTTCATATGATGATCTCAAGGTTACTAAGGAAGACTATGAGGTCCTGAGGGACAGTTTAATAGAAATGGGGCTGTCAGATGGCCCGCCGTCATATGAAAATTTTGTCAACAATTCACTGATAGACGAGGCGATAAATACTTATGAAAAATAACACGACACTCTATAAACTGACGAACATTATCATTGCCTTTTTGATTGTCCTTTCAGTATGGCAGCTGGTTATCATCATCGGGATTATCCCGAAGCGCTTCTCCCCTCTCCTTTGAGCGTTGGCGAGGGGATTCTTACCTTGATTGAAACCGGTGTTATATTTGAACATATGCAAGTGAGTCTGATGCGATTTACTGTCGGGTACTTAGCCGCTGTTTTGTCAGGTGTTGTCTTGGGCATGATTTTCGGCCGTACCGGACGCTTATGGGAAATCATCGATCCGATCGTCCAGGTGCTTCGTCCAGTCGCGCCGATTGCCTGGACACCATTTATCGTCCTATGGTTCGGAATCGGCAGTATGCCTGCAATTGTCATTATTTTCATAGCCGCTTTCTTCCCCGTTCTTCTGACTACAGTGTCGGCTGTGAAAAAGATTGATGACACGTATTTAAAAGTGGCGCAGAACCTGGAGATCAAACAGCCTCAGTTAATGTACAAAATCATCCTCCCCGCCGCGTTCCCCAATATTGTTAATGGGCTGCACATTGCAATCGGAACGGCGTGGATTTTTCTGGTGGCCGGTGAGATGGTCGGTGCCCAATCCGGACTCGGTTATTTAATCATCGACTCCAGAAATGCGCTCGACCTTCACTTGGTTCTTGCAGGAATTGTCTTTATCGGCATACTGGGACTCCTTCTGGATAAACTGATCCATTTATTTGAAAAATGGGTCTCAAAACAATGGGGAGGAGCAAATTAAAGATGGCAAAAACACTCAAGATGGCTGCGTACACCATTTTGAGTGTTTTTAGCATTCGATGCCAATCCATTTCCAAGACAGCCTTTACAATGACACTTCTTCCTTCTCACCGTAAGGCAAGACAAGGAGTTCATCTTCCGATACGTTTTCTTCGCAGTGGGAGCAATAATATGCTATTTCCACTTCATGCCGGCAAGTATCATGGACTAATTTTTTGTAGCATTTCTCCAGATGGTTCCGTCCCCAGATCAACAATGAATGAAAGACAGGTTCCAAATCACGGCCGCTCTCCGTCAATGAATACTGATATCTCGGCGGATGGTCTGAGTACAGAGAATTGATAACTAATCCACTGTCTGCCAGGTATTTCAACCGGTCCGATAATAAATTGGAAGAAATACCATCCAGTCCTTTTTTGATTTCATTAAAAGTCGAGGCACCCATCAGGATTTCATGGAGAATCAGCAATGTCCATCTGTCCCCGACGATATTCAATGTCTGCGCAATATTGCATGGCAGATTATAATTAGCTTTCATAATCAATCTGTCTCCTTTGGGCATAAAATATTTTAAAAAAATTATAACATATTTTCAATTTTAAGGTTGATTTTTTGAACTTAGTATAATATGATAACTTATAAATAAATTCTGATTAACCCAATCGGAATTATATGCAAACCTAATATCATGAAGGAGGTCTCATAATGGGATTGTATTTAGTTGAAACGACTTTTGATGGTGAGATTACGGATAAAAATGCGCTGGAGACAAAAGTCAGTGAGGTAAAAGAAACAGTCGGAAAAGATGGCATAAACCTTATTGAAGTTCAGGCTGCCAAAGATTCATCCCGCTCTTTCCTGATTTTTGAAAGCGAAAAGGAAGAGTCAGCGCTGGCAGATACATTAAAAGAAAATGGCGTCAATGTCGATTTGATTAAAGCTGTCCGTATTGTCGGAAAAGATCTGGAAGAAGTGAAAAAGCAATCCGATAAAGTAAATTATCTCGTTCAGTGGAATTTGCCGGAAGATTTGACGATGGATGATTACTTGGCGCGCAAAAAGAAAAACTCGGTTCATTATGCAGAAGTTCCCGAAGTATCATTTGAGCGGACATATGTATGTGAAGATATGTCCAAATGTCTTTGTTTCTATGACGCACCGGATGAAGATGCCGTCAAAAGAGCACGGGAAGCAGTTAAAACACCTATCGATTCCATTACAGAAATTTCAAACGATAAGTAATGGGAAATTATCCCAATTGGAAGGAGAGAGATTTCTTGATGATAAAGGAAAATACAGCTACAGAAATTGAGGCGTTGCCGCTCTATCTTCAAGAGGAACTGAAACCGCTTGTCAGAAAGATTGATGCTGAGCATTATTATCCGAAAGACTTCCTTTCTTCTCTTGGAATTAAAGGCTATTACGCATCCGATTCACTGGAGGAGAAAGACGTCTCTCTCCGCGAATTCCAATTGCTCGAGGAAGTTTCAAAAGTATGTATGACCACCGGGTTTGTACTGTGGTGCCACCTGGCCGCATTAACGTACGTGCGTTACAGTCATAATCAATATTTAACTGAGGAAATCCTTCCGAAATTGGAGGATGGTACAGTTCTTGCCGGCACCGGACTCTCCAATCCGATGAAGTTTTATGCCGAAGTAGAAAGACTGCATTTAAAAGCAGAACGAACAGAAGGAGGATACATTCTTTCCGGCGCCCTTCCTTCTGTATCCAACCTTGCTGAGGGACACTGGTTCGGCGCAGTGGCTGAAGCAGAAAACGGACGGCGCGTGATGCTATTCATCTCATGCGATGCCGATGGGCTTTCGTTAAAGGCAAAAAACAATTATATGGGAATAAACGGAAGTGCGACATACGCCTGCCGCTTCAATGACTGCTTCATCCCCGATGAGTGGGTCATTTCTGAAGATGCGGATACTTTTATTGAACAAATCCGTCCCATATTTTTGATGTATCAAATACCCCTGGGACTGGGCGTCACTGACGCATCCATTCAATCAATACAAAAGGCCCGCAACAAGCAGGCAGGGTGCAACCACTATTTACCGGTTCAAGCAGATGAGCTGGAGAATGAGCTAATGACCCAGCGGCAAAACATCTTTCAGTACATTGAATCAAATACCGGTGAGCTCGAATGGCAGCCATTGGTCCAGTTTCGTCTCGACATGACCTATCTGACTTTGAAAGCCGCAAATGCAAGTATGATTCACAGCGGCGGTGCAGGTTATATGAATGTCAGCAACCCGGCACGCAGACTGCGGGAAACTTATTTTCTCGTCAACCTGACCCCCACTGTTAAACATCTTGAAAAAATACTGGCATCGTAACAAAAGGGCCCCTATCATTCCAGATAGTGGCCCGCTTGATGACTATCTTTTTTAAAAGACACAACGTTATTGTTTTTGGATTTAATCATTATTCATGTATAAGGTCTTGTCTTCTTAGTTTAGTCAAGTACCGATATTAAACTTAAAACCAGTACAATCACACCAAGTACTAATAAAATAAGTGGTATCATCATATCTTTTAATTGGTCTTTTACTTTCATGTGTGTAAAAATTGCTCCAATCATTGTTGCTACAACAAGGAAACTACCAATAACTGCAGATGTCTCGTTCCAAATACCTGCAATTAATAATACTGCTGCGACAATTTCTATACAGCCTGTAAAAATTCGAAACCCTGGTGTATAACCATAATGTTTAAATCCTTCGACCATTTGTTCAGAACCAAATTTCAACAATCCAAACATTATAAACCCTAATCCTAAAATTCCTTTAATACTTATTAATACCATTTTCTCCTCCTCTTTACCCTGAATCGGGTACAATTACTGAATTCTAAAAATTATATTGTGCTTCTTTCGCTTCACGTATGCTCGAATAGGTTTCCGTTAACATGACTGTATCTTCAACCAAACGGTCAATTCGAAATAACACATCATCATTTGTAATCTCTTTCCGATAAAAATCCTTTTCTTCGATAAATACATACGTCTGAACAATTTGTGCCTTCATATAACCCAAAATAGGTTTTACTTGTTGTTCTACGATGAGGTAGTGCTTTGGTGAACCTGCTGTTACAAGCATGCTGACAACCTTATCACGAAATGCGTTAACAGGCAGTAAATCAAATATATTTTTCAATGTCGCGGGTATGGACGCCTGGAAGATGGGCGTCCCGATAATAATGGCATCTGCCGCCATGACAGTTTCTGCGATATATTTTGTATCACCTTTATATTCCCGGTAATCCCGCCCGTCACTAAACTGCACATCGTATTCCGCTAAATCAATAAACGTGAGTTCAGCATCGGGATACTTTTCGGCTGCTGCTTTCATTGTATAGTCCATAGCCGTACTGGTTTTAGAACCGACTTTTGAACCGGATAAACCGACAATTTTCATGTTCTGTGCCTCCTAGTTTTTTGCCGTATATTTTTTTATGGCTGGTAAGATTTCAGTTCCAATTAATTCAATATTTTTCTTTAATTGATCAAATGGCACACCACCAAAATCCATTTGCGCGATATAACGCTGATGGCCAAAAAGTTCATGCTGATATAGCATTTTTTCAATGATTTGTTGTGGACTGCCGATATTCATAACATCCCGTGTGTCTGCTCCTTGTGCAAAGTGCTGTTTCGGATAGCCTTGTCCGTTAATTAGCTGCATTCCCTGATTGACATGAGGGTATACCTCTCTCTGCGCCTGCTGTGTTGTTTCCGCTGCATAGAAGAAACCAGCAGTGGCAATCGGGAGTTCTGAAGGATCATGGCCATTAATTTGTGCTGCCTGACGGTAAGCATCGATGGATCGTTTGAAACTGGTAGCTGGTCCACCCAAAGTAGCCAGAAACATCGGAACACCTGCATAACCCGCCTTAATCGCACTCGCAGGCGGCCCACCAACCGCACGCCAAATCGGCATGGATCCGTTAAGCGGACGCGGAAGAACCCTTGCATTTTTTAAAGGAGCCCGGAATTGCCCTTCCCAATTAACAACTTCCTCTTCATTAATCTTCAACAACAGGTCAAACTTTTCTTCATACAATTCTTCATAATCACGAAGACTATAGCCTAATAAATCAAAGTTACCAACTCTTGATGCACGACCGGCAATAATTTCCGTTCGTCCCTTCGAAATCAGATCAATCGTCGCAAAATCCTCATATACGCGGACCGGGTCCAACGTACTTATAATCGTCGATGAACTGGATAGCTTTATTTTTTCTGTCGCCTGTGCAAGTGCCGATAAAACAACGGAGTGCGCCTGTGTTGTGAAATACTCCTGATGACTTTCACCCACACTAAAGAGGTCGATACCGGCATCTTCAGCCAGCTTGGCCAATTCAATAATTTCCTCAATACGCTGTTGGGTAGAAATTCGCTCCCCAGTTAACGGATTTGGTATGTGATCCCCTAATGTGTACAGGCCGAACTCCATTCCTTTGCTTGGATTGATACGATATTTTTCCATTTATTTATCAACCTTTTCTTTATCATTTTTTACTTCCTCTTTGTCGCTTTTCGTACTGTTGGAACTACCTCCGTTGCATACATCTCGATAATTTCCTGAACCTTTCTGAAAGGAAGATTTCCACTATCAATTTGAGCGATGAATCTCTGATGGCCATATAATTCATACTGATACAAGATTTTCTCTGTAATCATTTGCGGACTTCCTACCATAACAGCATTCTTTATACTGGTTGCTTCGGCAAAACGATCTTTCGGAAAGGAACCCCCTCGAACCTGACTGAAAGTATCATTCAAATAAGGATAAAAATCCCTCATTGCTTTTCGGGAATCCTGATTAATATACATCATCGTTGCCACTGCAACTGGTAGCTTTTCGGTATCATGACCAGCTTCGGTAGCGGCACGTCTATAAGCATTTACTCTTTTCTCAAATACACTGGATGCTCCGAAAAGAGCTGCCAAATGCATGGGTGCCCCCATTCTTCCAGCCTGCATAGCGCTGGAATGATGCTCTCCAACAGCCCGCCAAATGGGCAAGTTTCCTTCCAACGGCTTCGGGAAAATTTCAGCATTTTTCAATGGTGGGCGAAAATTCCCTTCCCATGTAATTTGTTGTTCCTTATTCAGTTTAAGCAACAGTTCAAACTTTTCTTCAAACAACTCATCATAATCGTTCAAATTATATCCGAATAACTCATATGCCCCGTAGCGTGAACCCCGGCCTGCAACAATTTCCGCCCTTCCATCGGAAAGCAAATCCAACGAAGAAAAGTCTTCATACACACGTACAGGATCAGAGGTGCTTAAGACCGTAGAAGCACTGATGAGTTTGATGTTATTGGTGACCCCTGCTATTTTTGCAAGAATGGTTGGAGCAGACGAGGCTACAAAAAGCTTCTGATGGCTTTCACCGACACCAAATACATCCAATCCAGCATCCTCTGCCAGTTTTGCCAACTCCACCATCTCCTGAATCCGCTGATGCTCGCTATACTGATTTTCTGTTGCATGTGGTGATAGAAGATCTCCTAACGTATACAACCCCAATTCCATACTCTTGTTTTGATTGACACGACATTCTTCCATATTCATTTCCACCTTTCTTTCTCTTGGTGATAATGCTATTATAGAGTATATAAAACAATACAGTAAGTACGCACTTATAAGTGCCATAGTATACAAAAAGATACTGTAGGAGGGATAAAAATGGAAAAGGTACCCGAACTTTGTCGTGTAGAAGATGCTTTAGGTATTTTAGTTGGTAAATGGAAGCCTATTATTTTATTACATTTATTGCAGGAAGGTACAAAACGTTTTAATGAGTTGAGAAGAAGTATGCCTGAAATCACCCAGAAAATGCTGACAAAACAATTAAGGGAATTAGAAGAAGAGGATATTATTGAGCGTGTTGTATACCCTCAGGTTCCTCCAAAAGTGGAATATTCCATTACGGAATATGGAAAGAGCTTGGAACCAATTTTAGAAGCGATGCATGAATGGGGTACGAAACACACATTGCATAAAAGACAAAAATTGAATCAAAAAAGGTAATCTTAAAAGGCTGCAATTATTTGCAGCCTTTTCTTGTATTTTAATTAAAACAAACATTCTAATTGAAGAATTAATCCTGTTAAACCGGTCTGACCGTAATTTCATTCACATTTACATAGTCCGGCTGGGTCACGGCGTAAATGACTGCCCATGCAATATCCGTCGTGTGAACCTCTCCACCTAAATCCGAGATTTTGATGGAGCATCCCTTATCTTGAATAAACCACAAAACCCAGCTGTGTCATTCTTTACAGAACTACTGTGCCAAATGAAGGGCAATTAACGAAGACAAGGTCTGTTGTGTCCTTTTTGACAATTCAGGAACTTTTGCCTGGAGTGCCAACCACTTCTTTTCAGAAATGCATTTTTGAATGCCACGAATAAAATAACGGGCACCGATATTATAAGAAGCCGACAAATCCGCATGATAAACTTTTTCTGTCGTAAACGTGGCAAGGTCTTTTTTATTATTTCTTGTCAGTTTTCCGGAACCATCAAATGCAAGCGCACTGGTGTTTCTTGCGTTAATGCGCGAAATACGCATACCCACATAATGCATTTTCCCGGCATTGTTAACATATATATCGACACTTCCAAACGCTTCTTTCGTACGCTCTGCCACGGTGTCTACTTCCTTTTGCTTCGTTATGTCTGTCTTAACACATAGCGTTTTTTCTTCCTGACCAATATCCGCTGCTATCGCTGCAAGCTTTTCCTCGTTTCTTGCAGCAAGCACTGCATTGGCACATGCTCCGGCAAGTTCTTTTGCAATAGCAGTTCCAATGCCGCTGCTTGCCCCTGTCACGATGGCTGTCTTGCCCACTAGTTGTTCTGTCATAAAATACCTTCTTTCCTGTTTACTTTTTCGTTTTGCTTATTTTGTTGTGTGAAAAACGTTACAACCAACAGTATTACGATAGATAATGGCAAACCGATAAAAATAGGGTGTAAACCAAAAGGATGACCTGAAATCTGCCAAATGACAGCTGCGACCAAACCACTCCACATTGAAGCAACACCAGCGGCATTTGTCACCTTTTTCCAAAATAAACCAAACATTACCGGCGCTAATAGGCCTGAGACCGACATCGCAGTTCCGGTTACCATCAGGTTAACCAATTCCGGAATGGTCAAGGCTGCCATAAGCGCAATAACGGATACGGCCAAAACGGACATCTTACTATAAAACAGCATCTTCTGATTATCAAAATGTTTAAAATTCGGTCTGATCATATCGTTAACGATCGAAGACGAGCCAGCTAAAAAGAAAGAGTCTGCACTGGATATAACAGCCGCCAATACGACAACAATCATCACAACCACTAACGAGAATGGAAAAACATCCCCAATAACACCATAATAAATGAGTACCGGATCAATATTTTCCAATCGTAATCCGTATCGGCTGAATACACCGATTGCCACGACAAACGCAGCTGTTAAAATCGCGATAATCATAGAGATCCAATATCCACTCATCGCTGTTTTCAGGCTTTTAGCGGCCCAAACACGCTGCCACAGATCCTGTCTAATAAATTGATAAACGCCTAAGGTCAACAGATATATGTATATCTCACTTGGTTCAATATTCAAAATGCTTAACATGCTTTCCTGATTAACCGAGCTGGCATATTCCGAAATGGTGCCCCAGCCTCCAGCGGCAATTAGCACTGTAATAAACAGGATAACAATGGCCAATGTTTGAATGGTTCCATGGATAACGTCCTGCCAAATAACAGCCTTCAGTCCGCCAAAATAGGTTTTAAATGTTAGCAGTGCCCAGCCGATAAAAATGCCTAACGTCATATTTAACCCGATTGTCAAGTTCAGTATCGTGGCAATCGCAACAAACTGCATCCCGGTCATGGCACAATATGAAAAAAGAATGCTAATAACAGTTGGAATACGTGCTTGTTTACCATAACGCAGGGCAGTATAATCACCCACCGTGACCATATTATGGCTTTCCCCCAAATGTCTGATCCGCTTGAGCAGGAAGGAAGCAAATATAATGACGCAAGAGAGCATCGTGATATTGATCCACTGCTCTCCCATTCCTAATCTGTAACCATTCTCCATATAACCTAATAATGTTGATCCGCCAACGCCCGTTCCGACAAATGTTAATATTATAGGAAGAAGCGAAACGGATCTGCCGGCAACATTATAATCTTCATACGTTTTCGTTTTCCGGTTCATGTATAAAGCCAGCACAAACAGAAAAATAAAGTAAACCAAGACAATGACTGATAATATAATTCGTTCATCTCCACTAAACATACCATTACTCACCTCTATAAAGTCCAATCCGTGCAAATAGAATCATCAATGAAGTCACTTTATAATGGACCTAATATTCAATTCAGGCGCTAATACTTGTTTCTGATTAGCGTTCTATTATGTCAGAGTTTTCAATAACCCTTATTCACCTCATGTATGAACCCTTCCAATATTTCTGTGTATATACCTGGTTGTTCTGAATGAACCAAATGTGATGCAAAAGGAATAATAGATACATGAATATCATCTTTCATTGAGTGATATAATAATGCACCTTTTACTTCAGCTTTCATTCCTTCACCGACTATATACAAAATTGGAGAATTAATACCGTTCAAATCTCTTGTTTCTTCAAATGGATACCAATTTTCATCCTTTGCAACCTCGAGTGCCTGTGTATGTAAAATCAATTGAATCCCCACTTTTCTTTTCCAAAAAAATATAGTGTTCTTCTTACACTTTGCCCGCACCATATATTCAGCAGAATAGAGTTCTTCGTCAGGCTTCCCCATCTATCATTCATCTAAGAAAACACGGTAGTCCCAGAGTCTATCCTTACCATTGTGAATTCGCGTTTTCTAAGTTTAAGCAAGGGAATCCGCACTTGGATCTTCCTTAATTTATTATTAAACGGATACTTATCCAATCATCACGACCAGAAAAACCGAGATGGTAATAACCGAAACGATCGTTGTCGCCAATATATACAAAGGAATCTCACGAACGAGTGTCTGGTACTTTTCAGCAAATACGTAAACAATCGCTCCAGTCGGCAAAGCTGATAAAATAACGACAGATGTTGCCCACAAATCATCATCGATCGGGAAGACGACATATACAAATAAGATTGACAACAGCGGCAGCGCCACTAATTTCAAGCCCAGCAGCGTGATAAGCTCCGACAATTGATATTGCTTATTTTTCACAACACTCCGCTGACCGGATAATCCCAGCCCCAATGCAAATAAAGCTGTCGGCCCGGCAGCAGGACCGAGCGTATCTGTGAATACGTAGACAGATTCCGGGAGCGGAACTTGTGAAACAGCTACGATAATTCCCAATAAAAGGGATGCATTAATCGGATTCAGCAATACAGATTTAGCAATCATGCCTGGAAGCAACCAGAAGCTTGTCTGTTCGCTGTGCTTTTTATTGAGGGCATTTGCTGTCTCAAACGAACCGACAACCAATGTAATGATGACCAAATCATAAATAAACGTGACAATCGCAGCTGGCACGGCAGCTTCTTGCCCAAATGCTGCAACCAGAAGCGGGATTCCCATAAAGCCGGTATTGCCATACGTCGTAATCATACCGTACATGCTGACTTCAGGAAATGGTTTTTTGAAAATGAACTTGAAAATCAAAATCGTCAAGAGAAAGCAGCTAAAGATAATACCCAAATTAGCCAGGATAAAATCCACGTTTAAAATACGGTCCACCGGCGCCGTCGACAATGAAAAGAACAGCAGAGCAGGCAGCGCAAAATAATAAACAAAATTATTGAGCGATGAGGTACTGTTAAATGAAAGCAAGGACAATCGTCCAGCTAAAAAGCCGCACAATATGATAGCAAAAATCGGTATAACGACCTGAAACAATACAATCATCGAATCCCTGCTTTCTACTTAATTAAATGTCGTGTAAGTTTCTATTTTTCTATGTTCCCATCTTCCAAGACAGAAGTTCAAGCAACTTGTTGGTAAGTGCAACAAACCCTTTCCCCCGGTCAGGAAAAGAGTTTGATAGTTATCCTTAATAGAACCGATTGTCGAGGCTCAATGGAAGATTGTCCTTCACCTCTCTGAATAGGATCTATTTAATTATTACTTTCAACCGATTACTCGCCCCAGACTTTTTCTGAGATGTTTTTAATAAGCTCCAGCTTTTTCCACTGGTCTTCTTCGGTTAATTCATTTCCTTCCTCGGTTGAGAAAAATCCGCATTGTGGACTTAAGCAAAGTCGTTCCAGCGGTATATATTGAGATGCTTCATTGATGCGTGCAATGACATCTTCCTCTTTTTCCAATTCAGGTTTTTTCGAGGTTACTAGGCCCAGAACTACCTTTTTATCTCCGGATACATATTGAAGGGGTTCGAACCCGCCTGCGCGGTCGGAATCAAATTCAAGGTAATAGGCATCCACATTTTCGTTTCCGAATAATTCTTCTGAAACAGGGTCATATCCGCCGGAATAATGCCATGTTGAACGATAGTTCCCGCGGCATACATGCGTTGTGACTGTTAAATCTTCCGGCTTGTCTGCAAGAATACGGTTATTCAATTCGACATATTCCTTTGCACGTTCATCTAAATCAATGCCTTTCTTTGCAGCTTTTTCTCTGTAGTCTTTATCACAAAGCACCGCCCAGACAACTTCGTCCATTTGTATGTTTCGGCAACCTGCATCATAAAATGCTTGAAATGCCTTTTTATACGCATTAACAATATCATTGTACAAGTCTTCTTTATTTGGATAATGTTTCTTAGTATTTTCAATGTTATGCGGCTTCTTAATTTCGTATAAGAACTGTACCGCTGAAGGAAATGTTTGTCGCGCCATTACACCTTCAGGAACGATTGACTTTAAGTATTGATAGTCCTCTATAAATGGATGTGCTGAGAAATCTATTTTACCTGTTATATTTGCTGTTTCATTGCGTGTCTCTATTCCTTGAAACTTAAGACCGCTTTCGGTTGTTGCTTTTTCAACACCATCCAGTCCCCACATGAAATCCAGATGCCACCAGCTGCGGCGGAATTCACCATCCGTTACGGATTTAAGCCCGGCTGACACTTGTTTGTCTACTAACTTTTCGATTTCCTCATCCTCTGTTGAACGAAGCTCTTCTGATGATATGTTTCCTTCTTGTACCGCTTCACGTGCATCCTTAATGCTTTTCGGTCTTAAAAAAGATCCTACAATATCATTCCGGAATGGAACTGTTTGTCTGGTTGTCATTTGTTAGCCTTCTTTCTATAAATTACTTTATAAACACATATTTATATTAACATAAAAAGTGCCAGCCCCTCACTGTTCGGAGGTGACTGACACCATTCCTTCTAAAGGTTATTTCTTATAACCGAACTCCGGAATCTACGTCTGTAACCCCATCTCAATGGAGAAATAAGATGGAGGCACTTCAGTAAATGGAGGATTGAGCTATTGTAAAAACTACTCTTAAGTTCAAAGGAATTAATCAGGGCACATGCCTCTTTTTCTCGAATAGGCTATTTGTAAGAAAGAGGTTTTACGGTGCCGAACTATTCACAGAAGTGCTTACCTGGGCTGACGCTTTATACGATCCAAGAAAATGAAAACATTTACCAAATTGTGCAGCAATTTCGTATCCCACTGGAAGCGATTTAGGCTGCGAATCCAACCATTATTCTGCGACATCTATCTGTCGGCGATACGATTTGCCTGCCAATGCAGCAACACTTTTCGGACTGTTCCAATGGTCAAATGTATTTCATTCAAGAAGGGGATTCGTATTATCGCTTATCGCAATATTTTTTCCTGCCATTGGAACTGCTGATTCAGGCTAATCCCAATACTGACCCAAACAATCTGCAAATCGGGCAGGCGATTTGTATTCCGGTTGATTCCACTTTTACATTTTGCTCAACTAACTCAACCACATACCAAATAAAGCAGGGTGACTACTTTTTTATGAAATACTGACATAAACGCCCTTCCCTTTACATGATTTATGGAATTTCGTTCAGTCTAAGAATAAAGGAGGGCTTTAAAATGAGTACTGATAAAGGCAAAAAGAAGAAAAATAAGAATAAAGAGGAATTAAATGCCATGAAAGGCGGTAAAGAACGACATCGCCGAAATCGCTCTTAAATGCTGACTTTAAAAATCAAGGAGTCCGCCACTTGGATATCCTTGATTTTCTTATACTTATAACACAGTACAACCGGTCAGCTATTACGCCTACGAAACGGACTGTTGATGGATAAGATGGCTATCAGTTGCTGATTAAGCTCCCGGATTGATGTTCTGTATCCTTGATTGTGCCATTCAATTAATATGCCCAAGATGGCATTTGTCTGATAGCTGATAAGATAATCTAAATTTATATCCTGTTGTCCCTCCATATATGCTTCATTTACGAATTTCCTCATAAACGACCGAATAGCATCAAACAAGGAATAGTAATACATCATCGGGATGCGTTCATCAAAGACAATTTGGTAAAACTCCTGATATTCCTTTACGTGGTGAAATATTTTAATCATATCTGTTTCGATATTTTCAATATTAAAATTCGTTTTATGATATGGTTCCTCATACGACTGTCTTAAATCTTCAACAATAACTTCAAGGTAATGTTTAAAAAGATCATGAACATCTTTGTAATGCTTATAAAATGTGCCACGGTTAACTTTGGCCATACGGCATAGTTCTGCAATTGTGATAGATTCCAGAGGTTTTGATTTTAATAAAGTTAATAAGGCAAGACGTAAACTTTCCTGTGTTTTTACAATCCGAAGATCATGTTTCAAATTTTTTTCACCCTTTATTGAACACTTGTGAAACTTATCGTTGAACAATCAACACTTATAGCATTTTCCGTTGTTTGTAGTTCTTTTCACTATCCAGTATAATTTTTATTGCACACATGTTCAATAAAAATATTGAGGAGGGAAAATGAAATTGAAACTAAACAACAAAGTAGCCGTTGTTACCGGTGCCGCTTCAGGAATGGGGAAAGAAATAGCAAAATTGTATGCTGATGAATGTGCAAATGTTATTGCAGCCGACTTAAACCTGGATGGTGCCGAAGCAACCGTTAAAGAAATCACTGACAATAATGGCGTGGCCAAAGCAGTACAAGTGAATGTTGCAAAGCAGGAAGATATCGATAACATGATCGATACAGCCATTAATGAATATGGAACGCTGGATATTTTGGTTAATAATGCCGGTATTATGGATGGTTTTGAACCTGTTGGGGATGTTCTTGATGAACGCTGGGACTTGATTTTTGATGTAAATACGAAAGGCGTTATGCGTGCAATGCGCAAAGCTCTGCCAATTTTTCTGGAAAAAGAAAGTGGTGTCATCATTAACACTGCTTCAACCGGCGGATTTAATGGTGCACATGCAGGCGCAGCTTACGGGGCATCAAAACATGCTGTCATCGGAATGACGAAAAATACCGGCTATATGTATGCTCAGAAAGGCATCCGCTGTAACGCCATTGCCCCCGGTGGTGTCGCAACGAATATTGCATCTTCCATGGAGAATGTCAGTCAGTTTGGCATGGAGCGTACCAAACCGGTACAAGCGGTCATGCCAAGAGTCGGACAACCCGAGGAAGTCGCTAAGGCAGCGTTATTCTTAGCATCTGATGATTCCAGTTTTGTGAACGGAACTGTTGTAACGGCTGACGGAGGATGGACTGCTGCATTCTAGCTTACCGATTGGTATATCCCGCATTAACGGCCAGCAAGACCCCCTATTTCAAGGGAACTAAAAAAGACAAGTGGGGGGTCAGCTGTCCCTAAAGGTCCGATTTTTTTCAACCGAAACCTTTCTCTATATTTCAGCACAAGCAGATGGTACTTTGATATATACTCATTGTTATTCTATTGAGCTCAAATACAAATCTAAAGAATCCTCTGTTTCCTTTGCGACTATCTGAATAAAGTCGTCATAATTCTCTTGGGTATGAGCTTTATCCAAGGCTTTGTAATAATCCAATCGATTTTCTACTTTAATGACTATTGGTGGAAAACCATCTTTCATGAGTTCTAAATTTAATAACAAACGTGACACGCGGCCATTTCCGTCGATAAAAGGATGAATCCCGACAAAAATGGCATGCAGCATCGTCCCGCGGGTGATTGGATGCAATTCCCCCGCTTCGTTTTCATACCAATTCATTAGCTGCTCCATTTGTTCTTTAATAAGAAATGGAGCCGGCGGCGTATGTTCAGCACCTGAAATGACTACTTGCTGATCCCGATAAACACCGGCGTATTGATCGTTAATTTCTTTCAATACCAGCCGGTGCAAGTTTCTAATTTGCCATTCTGATAAAAATTCTTGACGTTGGACAATTTCTTCTACATACGTAATCGCATCACGGTGATTAATAACCTCCAGGTGTTCGCGCATCGCTTTCCCGCCTACTGTAATACCTTCCAACACTACTTTTGTTTCCTGTAAGGTTAACGTATTGCCTTCAATTGCGTTTGAATTGTATGTCCATTCAAGCAACAGCTTTTCACGTAAACTTCTTAATGTGTACTTTGGCAAAGGCCGTTTGTCATCAAGACGCTCTTTTTTTTGATCAACTCGCTCAAACATTTCATTTCACCTCTTAAGGTTAACACCAGCATTATAGTTTGATATCGTTTTCCACTGCGTCACCAGCAAACAACAACTTTAACGAAAAACAGCCCTGAGCAAGAGCAAAACAACTATTATTTCAAGTATTATAACATTTTTCCTCGGCTTTTTCGCTCATTTTCATCCTGCCATCATTATATATGACAGACCAATGCTTATCTTCCCTGCAGCATTGGTCTGTATGATAGTCTTTAACTTTAATTCATTCTAAAAACAAACGGTATCAAGTTCATAATCTTCGGAGTGATCGGCCTTGCCCGTCATACAAGTGAAGCACATACCAGTGCCTGTCACACCTGAACCAATCGCCCATATTGGCTGAGAACATTAGATGCAGCCTGCACCATTCTTTTTCTCTTCAGCTGCCGCTAATATACTTTCTTTTAATTCCTTTTTATCCAAGTCACTATCATCCATCTTCTTGATAAACTTATCGATCGAAATGGGTACCATAATTATCCAAAACCTCCTTACAAAGTGAAACTTCAATCAGTGGGGGTTTTCTTTCTTCCCCCACTGATTGTTAGATGAACGAATCGGACATTTACTGGCAGCCATCCCCCACCTAATCTTCATCGTATACGCGAACATTTGAGGTGGGAGTCTGCCAGTTACATGCGGGATAAAAATACATTCAGTCATCGTTTGCACTTTACCTTTCTGCTGTTTTTTGAAGAACAGCATAAATGTCAGGAGCAGCTTTATCCATTCTTGCGGGTTTCCATTCCTTATTGACCCACATATGCATGGTGTTTCCTTTTGCAATCAGCTCACCATAAAGCGCTTCTGTTTCCGCTTCTTTTCCCTTCCCGTGCATGAACTCTTCTTCACTGATTTTTCGCGCTTCATATGCAAACTCCAGCCTGACCGGCGAATAGCTTGCTGCTCGTGTGAAGACAACGATACAGTCATCGTATCCGGCTGATTTTTTATAGCTCACATTGACATCCAGCACCGGCAGTAAAAAACCTAGATTCTCCACCTTGCTGTATGTTAAGCCGTAATGACGCATGCATTCTGTACGGGCGTTTTCAAACCATGTTATATAATTGCTATGGTGTACGACTTCCATTCGATCAGTGTCTTTATACGGTACACGAAATTTTGTCTGATGCCAGACAGTTGTCATATTGGCTCCTCCCTCTACTATTTCCTGGAAATTCTGTCCTTTGCTTGGTCCTGGAGACGGAATTTCTGCACTTTGCCGGTACTCGTCATCGGCCAGTCGGAAGCATCGATAAACCAGACGTGACGAGGGATTTTGAAACGGGCAAGCCTGGCCGAGCACCAGTCAATAATCTCTCTGCGTGTTAACATTTCATTCCCCTTCAATTCAATAAAAGCAGCGCCTGTTTCTGTTGTTAACCTGTCAGGAACACCAACTATATTGACTTGATTGACTGCCGGATGCTGTGAAATAACGACCTCAACCTCACGCGGCGAAACCAGCTCCCCAGATACTTTATACATTTCTTTACTCCGGCCGAGCAGCTGAACATAGCCGTTCTCATCAATTTTTCCAACATCGCCTGTACGCAGCCAGCCGTCTTTATCAATAACTTCCGCTGTTTCGTCCGGCTTATTATAATAACCGTGAGAAACGGTAGCACCCCTTACGGCCAATTCACCGGTGGCCCCTTCCGGCAATGTCTCACCTGTATCTACGTCAATCGTCTTATATTCAACAGTGCTGCCATTGAATTCCGGCAAGCCGCTGACACCGCCAAGTTTAGGACGGCCGACTCTCGTTGAAATTCGCTCCAGCGGATCGCCAATTTCCGTCGTGACGCCAGACGAAGCCACCTCCGTCTGGCCGTAGCCGGTAATCGTTTCGGTCAGACCCAATACCTCAATGGCTTTTTCCCACACTGGGACAGGAGCCGGTGCCGCTCCACACCACATAGCAAAAAGGTGGGATAAATCAAATTCAGAAACTCGCGGATGATTCAATAATGCAACTAGCGTAGAAGGCACACAAAGGTAATCGTTCGCTTTATGCCTCTCCATTAATTGCAATGATTGAAGCGGTGATGCGCCAAGTGCCGAAATGAACGAACCGCCGATAAACGACATGGCAAAAATCGCTTCAATGATCGCAAAGCAGTGATAGAACGGAAGCGGTGCAAATGTGACACGTCCATCTTCAATCGCTCTGCTCATACAAGTCGCGTAACCGCAGCGCAGAAGCATATCATCAGTAAGCATAACCCCTTTTGGGCTGCCAGTTGAACCGGATGTGTACATAATGATAGCCACTTCATCCGGATAACGGGATTTATTCCATCTGTTATGGAGTTCTTTATCAGTGACGGATGCTCCCTGTTCTAAAAATACATCCCACGTCAGAAAACGATCATCAATCTGCGCTGTCTCTTCACATGGCAGGCAAATCACCTGCTCCAATTGACTATTTTTTTGAAAATCTTCATTATCCAGTAATTCAGCAATGACTTTTCCGTGCTGCTTATCTTTTACCTTCTGATGCAGAAGCAGAAATTTTGAATCCGATTGTGTGATGATATATTCAAGTTCATCTTTTGCGAGCATCGAATTAATCGGGATAAAGACCGCACCCACTATGGAAGAGGCAATCATCAATGATGGATACGCCGCATCATTATCCATTAAAACCGCAACGTGCTCTCTTCGTTTTACACCAAGGTTTATGAAAGCTTTCGCATATTGAACCGCTCTATCCCAGATGTCGCCGTATGTATATTCTTCATCATTTATATAAAGATAAGGTCTATTTTGGTAATCGCTACTTGCTTTTGAGAAGTGGCCGGCAATCGTATCACGCGGCCATACCGGAAAACGGGCTTCCAGCGCTTCTCTTCTCCCCGCTGCACTTTGATTTAGAGTAGTTTGATTTGCAGTCATTTCATGGCCTCCTTATTATATTTAAGTCAGTCTTGCCAATCACATTATCGTACACTAAGAATCATATCTTCTAAAGGCGATGACCGCGTTATGTCCGCCAAATCCGAAGCCATTGGATAAGGCCAGATTGATGCTGCCTTCTCCCGCTTCGTTGGAAACATAATCCAAGTCACACTCCGGATCCGTATTTTCCAAGTTAATTGTGGGCGGAAAGATATTTTCTGCCATACTTTTAAGTGTAATGACAGCCTCAGCTCCCCTGCTGCACCAAACATATGCCCTGTCATGGACTTGGTGGAGCTGACTTTGAGACCGTTTACTTGTTTGCCAAATACGTCTTTAATCGCTCTTGTCTCTGAAATATCCCCTGCCGGCGTACTTGTTCCATGGGCATTGATATAATCAACATCTTTCGGATCAGCTTGTGCCCGATCAATCGCCAGCTTCATTGCCTTGGCAGCTCCCTGGTAATCAGGCTCAGTAATGTGATAGGCATCAGTTGTACTCCCGTAACCGACAATTTCACCAAGTATCGGGGCACCGCGCTTTTTCGCGTGCTCATATCCTTCTAAAAACAGTACACCTGCACCTTCCGCCATTACAAAACCATCCCGATTGCTGTCAAACGGCCGTGACGCCTCCTCAGGTGCATCATTTTGCGTTGACATGGCACGCATCTTTGAAAAACCGGCGAAATAAAGCGATGTGATGGTAGCCTCCGCCCCGCCGGCTAAAATCGCATCCGAATAACCATGTGCTATATTCAAATAAGCTTCACCAATCGCGTGATTGCTCGTTGCACATGCGGAGACAGCAGCAAAACTCGGTCCGCGGAATCCGGTTTTGATGGCCGTTAAGCCAGCTGCCATGTTATTAATCATCGTTGGAATTAAAAAAGGCGACACCCGTCTTGTCCCTTTTTCAAGCATTGTTTCATGGTTGCTCAATAAGGTTTGCAAACCCCCGGTCCCGGAGCCTATATATACACCGACTCGATCTTTATCGACAGCTTCCAAATTCAGTTTCGACTGTTCAAGTGCTTGCATTGCTGCCGCATAACCATACTGCGTGAACAAATCATAGCGCTTTAATTCTTTTCCTTCAAGATACTCTTCACCGCTAAAATCATCGATATAGCCCGCAATCCGGGTATTAATATCCGCATAGTCTTCGGATTCAAGTTGTCTGATTCCGGATTTTCCATTTTTAATGTTATCCCACAGCGTTTCGACATCATTTCCCAGCGGTGAAACAACACCCATTCCTGTTACAACAACTCGGCGCTTCAAATGAATTCTCCCTTTCAAAGAGGTTATTTTGATTGATACAATCAAACGCTTTTACCCAGTCTGTATTTTAACATAATATAGAATTCAATATGATTACTGCATCCTTCGTACCCTTCAGACAAATAAAATATTTTCAATAAATGGCTGATTCCTTTATAATTAAAGACATCTTAAGCCATTTTTAAGGTGAACAGTAAAAATGAAGGAGCGATACATATGACTAGTAAGATCAAACTGGGAATTGTCGGTTATGGCAACCTCGGGAAAGGGGCGGTAAAAGCCATTAAAGCGACTGAGGATATGGAACTAATGGCTGTTTTTACCAGAAGAGATCCGGAAACACTCGAACTTGATGACCCAAGTGTCAAAGCTGTCCATATTGATAACGCAAGTGAATACCAGAATGATATTGATGTCATGGTGCTTTGCGGCGGGTCTGCAACGGACTTGCCGGAACAAACCCCACACTTTGCAAGCATGTTCAACACTGTAGACAGCTACGATACACATGCAAAAATCCCGGAATTTTATCAATCAGTCAATGAAGCTGCTGCGAAACATGATACGACAGCTATCATCTCAGTAGGCTGGGACCCGGGTTTATTCTCGCTGAACCGTGTCATAGCTGAGGCGATTTTGCCTAATGGCGAAAACTATTCATTCTGGGGCAAAGGGTTAAGTCAGGGCCACTCTGATGCGGTCCGAAGAGTCGAAGGTGTAAAAAGTGGCGTGCAATACACAATTCCATCTGAAGACGCAATTAAAAAAGTACGCAGCGGTGCCAATCCGGAATTAACAAAATCGGATAAACATCGCCGCGTTTGCTACATTGTTGCTGAAGATGGCGCAGATAAAGCAACGATTGAAGAGACGATCAAAACTATGCCGAACTATTTCGCTGATTATGAAACAGAAGTAAATTTCATTTCAGAAGATGAACTGGCCCGTGACCATTCCAAAGCACCACATGGCGGATTCGTCATCCGAGGCGGAAAAACCGGTGAAAGGAATGACCAGCTATATGAATTCTCACTGACATTAGACAGCAACCCTGAGTTCACCGCAAGCGTTCTGGTCGCATACGCAAGAGCTGCCCACCTGATGAATCAGGAAAAACAATTCGGAGCCAAAACTGTTTATGATGTCGCCCCGGGCTACATTTCACCACGTTCAGCAGAAGAATTAAGAAGAGATTATTTGTAAAGTGGTATTCTAAAAACAATAGGCTGACCCAAAAAGCCATGGTTAAGTGACTTTTTGTGGTCAGCCTATTTTTGTGAAGCTTTTTTGCAAAAAGCATTGTCTGGCCAAAACGCTTCCCCTTTTCTGCATTGTTATCCTTCTTTCGCACGCAACAACTTGTTTCTCATGCATGCCTTCCTGCTGCAATATAAAAATAGACAGGATAATTACTCCTGTCTTACAAGTTTTGAATCACACTATTTTTTTACGTATTGTATCGATACCTGAGGTGGGACTCGAACCCACACGCCCGTAGGCACAGCATTTTGAGTGCTGCGTGTCTGCCAGTTCCACCACTCAGGCATATGCGTTAACTTTGGAGGCGGTAACCGGATTCGAACCGGTGATAAAGGTTTTGCAGACCTCTGCCTTACCACTTGGCTATACCGCCAATAGGAAAGAGAATGGAGCGGAAGACGGGATTCGAACCCGCGACCCCCACCTTGGCAAGGTGGTGTTCTACCACTGAACTACTTCCGCATGAAATGGCTGGGCTAGCTGGATTCGAACCAGCGAATCACGGGATCAAAACCCGATGCCTTACCGCTTGGCTATAGCCCAATAACATTTAAAATGATATGGGGCGACCGGTGGGGATCGAACCCACGAATGCCGGAGCCACAATCCGGTGCGTTAACCACTTCGCCACGACCGCCATAATAAAATTATGGCAGGGGTAGTAGGAATCGAACCCACATCAAAGGTTTTGGAGACCTTCGTTTTGCCATTAAACTATACCCTACTATCAAAAATGGTGGAGGGGGAGAGATTCGAACTCCCGAACCCTGAGGGAGCGGATTTACAGTCCGCCGCGTTTAGCCACTTCGCTACCCCTCCATATAATATTATTCAAAGTGGTGGCTCGGGACGGAATCGAACCGCCGACACACGGATTTTCAGTCCGTTGCTCTACCGACTGAGCTACCGAGCCAACATATGTATGTTTTAATTTTAGTTTTATAATGGCGGTCCGGACGGGACTCGAACCCGCGACCTCCTGCGTGACAGGCAGGCATTCTAACCAGCTGAACTACCGGACCATTATTTTGGTTACACTTTACAGTACTAATGATATTCAACTTGCATTGATGTATATTCGATGCTGTAAGTTGAAATATTTTGGTTGCGGGGGCAAGATTCGAACTTGCGACCTTCGGGTTATGAGCCCGACGAGCTACCAGACTGCTCCACCCCGCGGTATGAAAAAATATTGAATTGAATCAATGGTGGAGGATGCAGGGCTCGAACCTGCGACCCCCTGCTTGTAAGGCAGGTGCTCTCCCAGCTGAGCTAATCCTCCAAGGATAAGTTCAGCCAGTATACATTTTGCGTCAGAATCATCGCAAATCAACAAGCATTCCTTCATATCCCTAGAATAAGAATGGTGACCCGTACGGGATTCGAACCCGTGTTACCGCCGTGAAAGGGCGGTGTCTTAACCACTTGACCAACGGGCCAATACTATAATTAAAGTGGCGGAGAGCGAGGGATTCGAACCCTCGAGACCACGATAGCGGCCTACACGATTTCCAATCGTGCTCCTTCAACCACTCGGACAGCTCTCCATGGCTCCACAGGCAGGATTCGAACCTGCGACCGATCGGTTAACAGCCGATTGCTCTACCACTGAGCTACTGTGGAATGGAATAGAAATGCCTGGCGGCGTCTTACTCTTGCAGGGGTTAAACCCCAACTACCATCAGCGCTGGAGAGCTTAACTGCTGTGTTCGGCATGGGAACAGGTGTGACCTCTCCGCTATCGCTACCAGACTTTGTCATTTCTATCGTGCTGTCGTCTCTTCCGTTTTGACGGACAAGAATTATTATAGGCATTTTCATCAGAAAATGCAAGGGGTTTTGACAAATTTGCACCCTGAAAACTAAATAAGAGCTTCATTCAACGTTTTTTGCGGGTTAGTTAAGTCCTCGATCGATTAGTATCCGTCAGCTCCACGTGTCGCCACGCTTCCACCTCGGACCTATCAACCTCATCGTCTCTGAGGGATCTTACTCACTTAACGTGATGGGAAGTTTCATCTTGAGGGGGGCTTCATGCTTAGATGCTTTCAGCACTTATCCTTGCCACACGTAGCTACCCAGCTATGCTCCTGGCGGAACAACTGGTACACCAGCGGTGTGTCCATCCCGGTCCTCTCGTACTAAGGACAGCTCCTCTCAGACTTCCAATGCCCACGACGGATAGGGACCGAACTGTCTCACGACGTTCTGAACCCAGCTCGCGTACCGCTTTAATGGGCGAACAGCCCAACCCTTGGGACCGACTACAGCCCCAGGATGCGATGAGCCGACATCGAGGTGCCAAACCTCCCCGTCGATGTGAACTCTTGGGGGAGATAAGCCTGTTATCCCCGGGGTAGCTTTTATCCGTTGAGCGATGGCCCTTCCATGCGGAACCACCGGATCACTAAGCCCGACTTTCGTCCCTGCTCGACTTGTAGGTCTCGCAGTCAAGCTCCCTTCTGCCTTTGCACTCTGCGAATGATTTCCAACCATTCTGAGGGAACCTTTGGGCGCCTCCGTTACACTTTGGGAGGCGACCGCCCCAGTCAAACTGCCCGCCTGACACTGTCTCCGGACCGGGTCACGGTCCGGGGTTAGAATGTCCGTACAGCCAGGGTGGTATCCCACGGGTGCCTCCACGTAAGCTGGCGCTCACGTTTCGACGGCTCCCACCTATCCTGTACAAGCTGTACCAACATTCAATATCAGGCTGCAGTAAAGCTCCACGGGGTCTTTCCGTCCAGTCGCGGGTAATGCGCATCTTCACGCATAGTATAATTTCACCGGGTCTCTCGTTGAGACAGTGCCCAAGTCGTTGCACCTTTCGTGCGGGTCGGAACTTACCCGACAAGGAATTTCGCTACCTTAGGACCGTTATAGTTACGGCCGCCGTTTACTGGGGCTTCGGTTGAGCGCTTCGCGCCCGAAGGCGCTAACGCATCCCCTTAACCTTCCAGCACCGGGCAGGTGTCAGCCCCTATACTTCGCCTTTCGGCTTCGCAGAGACCTGTGTTTTTGATAAACAGTCGCTTGGGCCTATTCACTGCGGCTCATCTCTCATGACGAGCACCCCTTCTCCCGAAGTTACGGGGTCATTTTGCCGAGTTCCTTAACGAGAGTTCTCCCGATCACCTTAGGATTCTCTCCTCGCCTACCTGTGTCGGTTTGCGGTACGGGCACCTGTGAACTCACTAGAGGCTTTTCTTGGCAGTGTGGAATCTGGAACTTCGGTACTCAATTTCCCTCCCCGTCACAGCTTGAGATTGTTGAACGGATTTACCTGCTCAACTCCCTCACTGCTTGGGCGCACAATTCCGACAGTGCGCTTTCCATATCCTGCTGCGTCCCCCATCGTTCAAACGTTCACGAGGTGGTACAGGAATATCTGCCTGTTGGCCATCGCCTACGCCTTTCGGCCTCGGCTTAGGTCCCGACTAACCCTGAGCGGACGAGCCTTCCTCAGGAAACCTTAGGCATTCGGTGAAAGAGATTCTCACTCTTTTTTCGCTACTCATACCGGCATTCTCACTTCCAAACGCTCCACCAGTCCTCACGGTCTGACTTCGCAGCATTTGGAACGCTCTCCTACCATTGTTCTAACAGAACAATCCGCAGCTTCGGTGATACGTTTAGCCCCGGTACATTTTCGGCGCAGAGTCACTCGACCAGTGAGCTATTACGCACTCTTTAAATGATGGCTGCTTCTAAGCCAACATCCTGGTTGTCTGAGCAACTCCACATCCTTTTCCACTTAACGTATACTTAGGGACCTTAGCTGGCGGTCTGGGCTGTTTCCCTCTCGACTATGAACCTTATCACCCATAGTCTGACTCCCAAGGATGCGTCGCTGGCATTCGGAGTTTGACTGAATTCGGTAACCCGGTGAGGGCCCCTCGTCCAATCAGTGCTCTACCTCCAGTACGCTTAACCTTGAGGCTAGCCCTAAAGCTATTTCGGAGAGAACCAGCTATCTCCGTGTTCGATTGGCATTTCACCCCTACCCACACCTCATCCCCGCATTTTTCAGCATACGTGGGTTCGGGCCTCCAGTCAGTGTTACCTGACCTTCACCCTGGACATGGGTAGATCACACGGTTTCGGGTCTGCGACCGTATACTGCTTACGCCCTCTTAAGACTCGCTTTCGCTTCGGCTCCGTGCTTAACACTTAACCTTGCATACGATCGCAACTCGCCGGTCCATTCTACAAAAGGTACGCCGTCACCCATTAACGGGCTTCGACTACTTGTAGGCACACGGTTTCAGGTTCTTTTTCACTCCCCTTCCGGGGTGCTTTTCACCTTTCCCTCACGGTACTGGTTCACTATCGGTCACCAGGGAGTATTTAGCCTTGGGAGATGGTCCTCCCGGATTCCGACGGAATTTCTCGTGTTCCGCCGTACTCAGGATCCACGCCGGAGGAAACGTCTTTTCGGCTACGGGGCTCTTACCCGCTTTGGCTGACGATTCCAGGTCAATTCGCCTAAAACGTTTCTTGATAACTCCTGGTGGCGTGTCCTTCAACCCCGGAAAGCAAAGCTTTCCGGTTTGGGCTGTTTCCGTTTCGCTCGCCGCTACTCGGGAAATCGCTCTTGCTTTCGCTTCCTCCGGGTACTGAGATGTTTCAGTTCCCCGGGTGTGCCGCTTGTGCCCTATTGATTCAGACACAAGCACTGCCCCATTACGGACAGCGGGTTGCCCCATTCGGAAATCTCCGGATCGCAGTCTACTTACGACTCCCCGAAGCATATCGGTGTTAGTCCCGTCCTTCATCGGCTCCTGGTACCAAGGCATTCACCGTGCGCCCTTAATCACTTAACTAAGTTTGCGTTCGTTTAACGAACGCGTCATTTCAATGTCGTTGAATGTCTTGCTCTTATTTAGTTTTCAAGGTACAACTTCTTAAATTAAGGGGATTGCTCCCTCAAAACTGAACCAAACAACCCAGTATGTTCCTTATTAATCCTTAGAAAGGAGGTGATCCAGCCGCACCTTCCGATACGGCTACCTTGTTACGACTTCACCCCAATCATTGGCCCCACCTTCGGCGGCTGGCTCCTGAAAAGGTTACCTCACCGACTTCGGGTGTTGCCAACTCTCGTGGTGTGACGGGCGGTGTGTACAAGGCCCGGGAACGTATTCACCGCGGCATGCTGATCCGCGATTACTAGCGATTCCGGCTTCATACAGGCGAGTTGCAGCCTGCAATCCGAACTGGGAATGGTTTTATGGGATTGGCTTGGCCTTGCGGCTTCGCGGCCCTTTGTTCCATCCATTGTAGCACGTGTGTAGCCCAGGTCATAAGGGGCATGATGATTTGACGTCATCCCCGCCTTCCTCCGGTTTGTCACCGGCAGTCACCTTAGAGTGCCCAACTGAATGCTGGCAACTAAGATCAAGGGTTGCGCTCGTTACGGGACTTAACCCAACATCTCACGACACGAGCTGACGACAACCATGCACCACCTGTCACTCTGTCCCCGAAGGGAACACGGTATCTCTACCGCCATCAGAGGATGTCAAGACCTGGTAAGGTTCTTCGCGTTGCTTCGAATTAAACCACATGCTCCACCGCTTGTGCGGGCCCCCGTCAATTCTTTTGAGTTTCAGCCTTGCGGCCGTACTCCCCAGGCGGAGTGCTTATTGCGTTAACTTCAGCACTAAGGGGTGGAAACCCCCTAACACCTAGCACTCATCGTTTACGGCATGGACTACCAGGGTATCTAATCCTGTTCGCTACCCATGCTTTCGCACCTCAGCGTCAGTTACAGACCAGAGAGTCGCCTTCGCCACTGGTGTTCCTCCACATCTCTACGCATTTCACCGCTACACGTGGAATTCCACTCTCCTCTTCTGCACTCAAGTCCTCCAGTTTCCAATGACCGCCCGCGGTTGAGCCGCGGGATTTCACATCAGACTTAAAAGACCGCCTGCGCGCGCTTTACGCCCAATAATTCCGGACAACGCTTGCCCCCTACGTATTACCGCGGCTGCTGGCACGTAGTTAGCCGGGGCTTTCTGGTCAGGTACCGTCAAGGTGCTGCCCTCTTCGAACAGCACGTGTTCTTCCCTGACAACAGAGTTTTACGATCCGAAAACCTTCATCACTCACGCGGCGTTGCACCGTCAGACTTTCGTCCATTGCGGATGATTCCCTACTGCTGCCTCCCGTAGGAGTCTGGGCCGTGTCTCAGTCCCAGTGTGGCCGATCACCCTCTCAGGTCGGCTACGCATCGTCGCCTTGGTAAGCTTTTACCTTACCAACTAACTAATGCGCCGCGGGCCCATCTGTAAGCGGCAGCCAAAGGCCGCCCTTTCAGCTCCTGGCCATGCAGCCATGAGCATTATCCGGTATTAGCTCGCGTTTCCACGAGTTATCCCCGTCTTACAGGCAGGTTGCCCACGTGTTACTCACCCGTCCGCCGCTCGTTCCACAAGCGCACACCCCGAAGGGCGATTGCCTGCTTCCCGCGCTCGACTTGCATGTATTAGGCACGCCGCCAGCGTTCGTCCTGAGCCAAGATCAAACTCTCCAAAAAAGTTTGTCCGAAATTGACACCGATCAATCTCAGTCTTAGCTTACAAAAATTGATTCAAGGGGTAAAAGTTTGCATCAAATCAGCTCAGCTGATTCTTCAACTTCTTACCTCTGACATCGTTTGTCATACTGGTTGTTTTGTTCAGTTTTCAAGGAGCAATTTCAATGCCGCGTTCAAAAAAGCGACTTTATTAATATACCATCTTCGCAACTGAAAGTCAATAACTTTTTTATCGATTTCTTGGAAGAATGAGTTGTGCTGAAAAGACAACGATATATAAAGTAACATGAAAACCTCTCATTTATCAAGAGAGAATTTTTCTTAGCTGCCGCTTCAAATTCGGTTTGAATTTTTGCGACGGATATAAATGTACCATGCGTGAAAATGAAAGTCAATAAACATTTTCAAAAAGAATCAGTTGACTGAATAAACGTTGCCATACCAAAGAATACACTCTCCAAAGCAGAGAGCCGACTTTTGGCTGCGCAGCAATTCATACTCACTCATAAGTCGCACAAAGGAATCCCGAAAGGTGCAAGTGTATTAAATTCTCCCCCCCCTCAGCAAGGAAGGACACTGCTACCGTTACGGTTTTTCCTGCTGTTCGGCCGACGCAAACTTCCTACTTTCAATTTCCTCCCCGTTTACGCTGCATTAATCTTAATAAAGCAAAAGCTATATTTCATACGGGTTGTATTTATATTGGCGCTGATAAACATTCGCGGCTTCGGTTTCAAATTTTTCAGTTGTCACCATTCCTTTTTCGCCTAAATAATTAAGCATGGAAGCTAAATCGAATTCATAAGGTTTAACGCCGGGCTGGTGTTTCAACTCATCAAATGACCAAGAACCATCTTTTTCACTCATAATATCCAATAGATGCTTGGCCGAACCTTTTGTCCTGCGGCTGATGGCAAAATCCGCCGCCAGCATCATCAGCTGGACCCGCTCCGGCAAATCCTCTTTGCTTTCAATTAATTCTTCGTAAAGTCTGTTCACTTCAGGATCGATCTTTTTGACTTGTTTCCATAATGTCACTTCAGGGTAATACCCTTTTTCAATCACGGCAAGCCTTGCCAAGTAATGAAGTGAATGAACCATTCGTGCAAAAGCATCTTTATACTGCCCAGTGTTGTAGAGATCCCTTACTTCAAAATAACTCTTCAGCAATTTGCCGAATTCGATGACTTTCCGCAAATCTCTCTTCTCATGCGGGAACGTCTTCAATTCTTCTTTAAAACGGCTTACATACTGATCCCGGTCAAAAATGATCTCCCCGGACATTATCCACTCAATGGCTTTCCGATAGCCATTTGTGTCAATCCACTTCAATAATAACTCTTCCGTTATCGTGTGCATAACGGCAGTTTTACCGTCATATTCATAATGTTCTTCCTGCCAGTTCGTTCTTGCGTGTGTAACTATAATCAATAAAATCACATCAAAATTATCTGTTATCGGACTATCCGGTTTCTTCTTTTCAATTAAAATCATCCCTAATGTATCAGGATGGCTTGTGCGCTTCTGATAAATCGGCCTTAGTAAATTTTCCATTTCGCGAATCCTCCATCGCTTATTTTCATTACTATATTATTCGTTATCATTTTAGGAAATCCTTTTTTAAACATCAAAAATACTTCAA
The DNA here is from genome assembly GCF_001307805.1 of Lentibacillus amyloliquefaciens. Classification (GTDB taxonomy): domain Bacteria; phylum Bacillota; class Bacilli; order Bacillales; family Amphibacillaceae; genus Lentibacillus; species Lentibacillus amyloliquefaciens. Next base: position 2,047,007 of record NZ_CP013862.1, read on the forward strand.
TTGTCACTGAATAATCATTTATTAAAGCGATTACTTAGACAGGATTTCCGTTCTATAGTGAAACAGCTTTTTTTGCTTTCAGACGTGGCAAAATATGCTATACTATTTCTGTAATACATCAAGGAGGACTATTCATGGCAGATAAATTGGTCTATTCCAGTAAAATAAATAAAATCCGTTCATTTGCACTGATTCTGATTTTTGTCGGGTTCGCGGTCATGTACGGGGGACTGCTGTCAAGAAATATTGAATGGCTTATGCTGACACTGTTTCTGTTCGGGCTTTTGTTCATTATTTTAAGTTGTGTTGTGTACTTTTGGATAGGAATGCTCTCAACGAAAGCTGTGCCGATTGAGTGCCCGAACTGCGAAAAACCGACCAAAATGCTTGGCCGTGTCGATGCCTGTATGCACTGCAAACAGCCGCTGACACTCGATAAAGATCTCGAAGGCATTGAATTTGATGAGAAGTACAATAAACGGAAATACCGAAAACAAGCAAAAGCCGAATCAAAAGATAAATAATACCATAGAAAAAACGCCAGCTGGTTTCATCAGCTGACGTTTTTTATTATGAAAGAAAATCGAATAACTTCATAAGTTCCCATTCGTCCGGCACCGCTTATCACAAGTCTGGACGGATTAGTGTTTTTGTGTTTCCAGCTCCTTGCAATCTTCACATGTGCCGTAAATTTCCATACGGTGATGCGTGACATCGAATCCCGTGACTTGTTCAGCCAATGATTCAACTTCATCCAATACCGGATAGTGGAAATCCTCAATTTTTCCGCATTCTTCACAAATTATATGATAATGTTCACTAGAGTTATAATCAAAACGACTTGATGAATCACCATAAGTCAATTCCCGGACGAGCCCTATCTGACGCAGCACACGCAAGTTGTTGTATACGGTGGCTACGCTCATGTTCGGAAATTTGCTTTCAAGCGCTTTGTATATATCGTCGGCAGTCGGGTGAATCATCGAGTTAAGTAGATACTCAAGTACCGCATGACGCTGTGGTGTTATGCGTACGCCTGAGCCTCTGAGTGTATCGATTGCTTCTTGCAATTTCTGATCAGACACCGCCATGCACCCCACTTTCAGTAATTTATTCAGTCCAAATAATATTCTTATATTGTAATTCTTATAATTAAAGTGTACTCGCTTTAACTCTATTCTGTCAATATAAGTATATTGCAAACGTGTTAATATTATTAATTCAAAATAAAAATGAGCGATCTCCACTTGAAATAATCGCTCATTTTTACTTATTAAACGTCTGCTTGCAGAGGTGTTTCTTTTCCATCGACAGCCCGGTTGACATATCTTGCTCCGACAAACAGAAAGTCGGACAGACGGTTCAAATAGGATATGACAAGCGGGTTGACCTCTTCTTGTTCGTTCAAAGCGATTGCAGTACGTTCGGCACGCCTGGCAACCGTCCGGGCCATGTGCAGTGAACTCGATGCGGAATGTCCTGATGGCAGGATAAAGTTGCGCAGCATCTCCAGATTTTTGTCCCACTCATCCATCTGTGCTTCAAGTTCATCAATGTGCTCTTGCTTCAGCTTCCACGTGACTTCCTTATCCGTTGGTGTGGCCAGCTCTGCTCCCACATGGAATAAAATCGTCTGGGCGCGGTGCATCTGTTCCAAAAATGCGTCCTTGCCCACCCAATCTTCGTTATCAAGAAAACTGAGCGCTAGACCAATCATGGAATTGGCTTCATCACACGTCCCGTAAGCCTCTACGCGCAAGTCATTTTTCGGCACGCGTTTCCCTGAGATTAAAGACGTTTGGCCTTTGTCACCTTTTCGAGTATATATACGCATCTTAATACCCCCTGGTTAAGTCAATTTCATTTTTATAATCCGTACCGCCGTTTAAATAGGTTTGCAAGTTTTCATCAAAAATCTCGAGCGCCCGCCGGTGATAATGCGGTGAGACACCGGATATATGCGGTGTGATGGTAATGTTATCTTCCGTCCAGAACGGATGATCTTCCGGGAGCGGCTCTTGGTCAAACACATCCAGCACAGCATGGGCGATTTCCCCTTCACGAACTGCTTTTAAGATTGTGTCTTCCTCGACGGCGTCACCGCGCCCCATGTTCAAAAACACAGCATTGGCCGGCATTTTCCGAAAGTGGTCAAATGTGAAGAAACGGTTCGTCTCCTTTGTGCTCGGCAAAACAGACACAAGAAAATCTGCTTCTGGCAAGAGTTTTCCGAGCTCATCGTGTTTAACCGTTTGATCAAAATTCTCCACCGGCCTGCCGCTTCGTGAAACGCCATTCACATTCATTCGAAAAGCTTTTGCAAGTCGTGCCACTTCTTTGCCAATCGCACCGGTCCCGGCAATAAGCATTGTTTTGCCGCTCAGCTCACTCATCCTTACCGACCGGTCCCAATTTCTTTCTGCTTCGTTTGCTATAACCTGTTTAACCTGGCGAGTGACCTGCAGCAGCATGGCAAACGCATATTCCGCCATCGGGGTTTTATGGATACCTCTTGCGTTTGTCACCATAATGCCACGTTGGCTGATTGCCTCAAACGGCATTTTTTCCAACCCCGCAGACAGCACCATAATCCATTTTAGTTGGGAGGCCTCGTCAATCAAACGAGCGTTCAAATCATTACCATAGGTTACAACAACATCCGCTCGCTTTAAATCCTTTTTGGCATCATCCATATTTTGGCAAAAAATAAAATTGATATCAGGATAGTTTTCACGGAGTCGTGTGCGATGTTTTTCAGAAACTTTTACTGAAAAAAGGATAATCACTATAATGCCTCCCCGTATTGTCTTGTCCCCATCGTAACCGTTTTCGGAGCAAAATTCCATTAATTTTCCCGGATGATTGAAAGATTCTCTGTATTCTATACATTAAAAACAGCCCACCCGTAGATGGACTGTTAACATTAAGTCAGCTTGCTTCCCGCAAATAGCCAAGGGCTTCTTCCACATGCCCGTCCACTTTAACTTTGCGGAATTCTTTCTGCAGATTGCCTTCTTTATCAATGATGAAAGTTGACCGTTCGATGCCGTCATTCCATACACCGTAATCTTCTGCAGCTTGGTGATCGACATCCGCCAGCAGCATAAACGGCAGATCATGTTTATCAATGAACTTCTGGTGACTTTCAACCGGATCGGGACTGACGCCGATAATAACTGCATTGAGATCACTGAATTTTTCCTTATTATCACGGAAGTCACACGCTTCGTTCGTGCAGCCTGGTGTCATATCTTTCGGATAAAAATAGAGAACAATATTCTGACCCTTGTAGTCGGACAGGCTGATTTGCTCGCCGTCCTGATTGTTCAATGTAAACTCAGGCGCTTGTTTGCCTACTTCTGCACGCATTGATATCCCTCCATTATTACTCCAATAATAGGTGCTAAAACAAGAATGTCTTAAACACCCTAATATGTCCACTATAGCATATCATCATTTCTCTCTCTATTATACTGATTATTTTGTACAATTTTCAAGACAAACGCAGCCGGCAGAACATAACCGATCAGTGCCTGGATGAGCGCTATGATTCTACCGATTCCAATCGGCGTGATATCCCCGTACCCAATCGTCAATAAGGTCACTCCACTGAAATAAAACGAATGAATCAACGAGCCAAACATACTGACTTCCCGAAGTTCGCCGCCTTCAACAAGCAAAATATGATTCATCGACAACACAAAATAAATAAGCCCAAAACCAAGTATGACGATCAAATAAATCATAAGTAATGTATAAAAAATTTCAAAAGAGAACTGGCCTTCGTGCACATGCATACGTTCACGGGTTTTTCCGCCACGGATAAAATCCAAAATACTGACTGCGACAACAACAGCAACCCCAATTGCAACAATTAGCGATATAACATCCATAATATCACCTGCTTATTCTCATCCTATGCTTATCCATTTGCTGAATTGCCATATATTTTTTCTGATGAGGTCAATCGGGTATAATCAGTATCGGAATCTTTTTTAGAAAATTATTTTGGAGGCAGTACGAATGAATTTCTCAACATCAAAAGCATTGCATGACGAAGCGCTTAACCATATTGTCGGAGGCGTCAACTCCCCGTCGCGTGCCTATAAAGGGGTTGGCGGCGGTACACCTGTTTACATGGATCATGGAAAAGGGGCCTATTTCTGGGACGTCGATGGCAATCAATACATTGATTACCTCGGCGCTTACGGACCAATTATTACCGGCCATGGCCACCCGCATATCGCTGAGGCCATCTCTAATGCTGCAAAAACCGGCGTTTTATACGGCACACCGACAAAGCTTGAAAATCAATTCGCGAAAATGCTGAAATCAGCTATCCCGTCTCTTGAAAAAGTGCGATTTACCAATTCCGGAACAGAAGCTGTGATGACAACCGTCCGGGTAGCCAGAGCTTATACAGGCCGGAACAAAATCATCAAATTCTCCGGTAGCTATCACGGCCACTTTGACTCAGTGCTGGTTGAAGCCGGGTCTGGCCCGGCAACATTGGGAACCCCGGATTCAGCAGGCATTCCGCAATCAGTTGCTGAAGATGTGATTACCGTTCCGTTTAATGATACGGATACCTTCCAGAAAGCCATGGAGCGATGGGGAGACGAAATGGCAGCTGTTCTTGTTGAGCCGATCGTCGGCAACTTCGGTATTGTTAAACCGCATGATGGATTTTTAAAGCGTGTTAATGACATAGCACATGATGCAGGTTCATTAGTTATTTATGATGAAGTCATCACCGCATTTCGGTTCACTTACGGAAGCGCACAGCAGATTTATGGCGTCACGCCGGATATGACCGCAATGGGTAAAATCATCGGCGGCGGCCTGCCAATCGGAGCATACGGCGGCAGGCAGGATATTATGGAACAAGTCGCACCGCTTGGGCCTGCTTATCAATCCGGAACAATGGCCGGAAACCCCGCCTCGATGGCTTCAGGCATTGCCTGTCTGGAAGTACTTCAGGAACCGCGCGTTTATGAAGAACTGGATCGCCTCGGCGAACGCCTTGAAAATGGCATTTTAGAAAAAGCATCCGAGGCAGGAATCCCAATTTCTGTCAATCGCATGTGTGGCGCATTGACTGTTTACTTTGGCACTGATTCTGTGGAAAATTATGACGAAGCTGATGCAAGCGATGGTGATGCATTTGCCCGATTCTTCCATCTGATGCTTGAAGAGGGCATTAATTTAGCACCATCCAAATTTGAAGCATGGTTTTTGACCACTGAACACACTGATGAGGATATTAATGCAACCATTGAAGCAGCCGGCAAAGCGTTTGCTGCCATGACAGAGGACCAGAAAAGGTAAGCTTGCAGCTGATAACACGAAAAAGGGGCATGATTCCAGAAACAATTTTTCTGGAATCATGCCCCCTTTTTTATGGTTTGATAGTGAAAGAACTGCCGCAGCGGATTTTTTGAAGCAGTGATAAGACTGCACGAAAATTCCGGTTAACTGCACGAATTTAATCATTTACTGCGCGAAATCAGATATCATCGCGCGATTTTAGAAATTATTGCACGAATGCAGCCCATCACGCACCATCCAAATTTTGCACCTGATACAAATCGTAATAATGACCTTTCCTTGCCATCAGTTCACTGTGTGGTCCCGCTTCTTTAATTTCGCCATCTTCAATATGCACAATTCGATCCGCATGTGTAATGGTTGCCAGGCGGTGAGCTACAATAAATGTCGTCCGATCGGAAGCAAGTCGTTCCATTGCTTCCTGGATGATATGCTCGCTTTCCAAGTCAAGCGCGGAAGTTGCCTCATCAAAAATCAGGATTGGCGGGTTTTTCAAAAACACCCTTGCTATCGCGATCCGCTGTTTCTGCCCGCCGGAAAGTTTCACACCGCGTTCGCCAACCGTGGTGTCATAGCCTTCGCTCAATTCTTGAATAAAGTCATGGGCGTTAGCCGCTTTGGCAGCAGCGACAACCTCTTCATCAGTAGCATCAGGGTTGCCCATGCGTATATTCATCGCAATGGATTCACTGAATAATATATTATCCTGCAAAACCATGCCAATATTATCACGCAACGAGCGGGCTTGCACATTACGGATATCCGTGCCATCCACTTTAATCGAACCGCTTGTTACATCGTAAAAACGCGGAATCAGACTTATCAGCGTAGATTTACCGCCGCCGCTCATGCCGACGAATGCAATCGTTTCACCGCTTTTGACGTTAAGCGAGACGTCGTGCAACACTTCCGCTTCCTCATCTTCATACTTAAATGATACTTTTTCGATATCAATTTTTCCGTCAAGAGGTCCGAGTTGTTTGGCACCTGGATTATCCTCTATGTCATATTTTTCATTCATCAATTCAAACACACGGTCAATTGACGCAACCGACTGAGTCAGAACTGTTGAGGAGCTGATAAGACGCCGCAGCGGGCCGTATACGCGTTCCATATAGCCGTAAAATGCAGTCATCGTACCAACTGTGACATCACCTTGAATGACAAGATAGCCGGCTGCCGCAATGACCAGTAAGGGTGCCAGATCGGTGATGGTATTCATAACGGCAAACGTTTTGGCATTCCAGTCCGTATGATTCAGCGCTTTTTGCAGAAAGTTGGCATTCCGATTGTCAAATTGTCCCTGTTCATAATCTTCGAGAGCAAAACTTCTTGTCACCGGAATTCCCTGCACCCGTTCGTGCAAATGGCCCTGGACTTCAGCAAGTGATTGCGAACGCTCCCGTGTCAATCGTCTCAATCGGCCATAGAAGAACTTCACACAAAAACCGAAAATCGGGAACAGAATGACAGCAACAATCGTGAGGCCGACATCCATTGTCAGCATAATACCGATTGCAATCAAAATAGTGATCATATCCAGCCAAATATTCATCAGACCTGTGACAACAAAGTTTTTCGTTTGTTCGACATCATGTATTACCCGGGAAATAATTTCCCCGGTTTTTGTCTGAGAATAGAATCTGAGGCTCAGTTTTTGTATATGATCGAACAATTTATTCCTGACATCATACAGGATTGTGTTCCCGACCCATTGCGCGAGATACTGCCGAAAATATTCAATCGGCGGACGCAGGATCAGGAATATGACAAACGCACCGCCCATCAGCCACAACAGCTGTTCTATTCTTGCTGCATCCGTCATGTCATCTGCATTGATGATATTGTCGATAACATACTTTAAAATTAACGGCATAAGAAGCGGAATACCAAATTTAAGGATCCCGATCAATACCGTTACCAGTATTTTCCACTTATAAGGTTTGACGAACTGTAAATATTGTTTAATACTGCTCATTATATTCGCTTCCTTATTATATAATAATTCTTTCAAAATAAAACCCTTGCTACAGCCGTAACAAGGTTTTTCCAATCAACCACACTCAATCGATTATAAAACTATCCACGGTGATAAGCAATTATTTGAAATATGATTATTTATAAGTTAAATAACGCTCATACCACTGATCGATGAATTCGCCTGAAAATGGCCCTTTGCGCTGCCTGACCCATCCAAGCAAATAATCGACATGACGATATAAAATACGATCCAATGAGCCGGGATAATGCATTTGTTGTTTGTGCTCCTCATATTCATCCTCATCAAGCAAATCAAATGTCATATCCGGATACACTTTGACGTCAAGGTCGTAATCAATATATTTCAATGCCCCCTCATCAAATACAAATGGCGAGCTGATATTGCAGTAATAATAAATCCCATCAGTACGCAACATGCCGATGATATTAAACCAATAATCCGCATGAAAGTAGCAAATGGCAGGCTCCCGCGTTATCCAGCTCCGTCCATCACTTTCTTTGACCTCTGTTTTATCATTCGCACCGATGACAATTGTTTCAGTTCCTTTCAGCACCAGTGTGTCCTCCCATGTACGGTGCAATTGACCATTATGCTTATAGCTATGTATTCGTATGGCTGAGCCAGCTTCTGGTGCAGTCATCCAATCTCCCCTTCAAAAACGTCCACATTGACAGAATTCCCACTGTAAATTTGAAAAGCTGATAATTACGTGTCCTTTCATTATAAGTGTAATGACTGGATATTTGAAGAAAAGCAAATCAGCAAGGGAAAAGTTCTCAGAGGACGGTTGTCATTACATCAACCTAAAAACGGATTGAATCCGGCGTGAAATTCAGTCATAAAAAAGAGAGCCCCAGGCAAGAGGGCTCTCTTCAGAGCTCTGTTTCATTGATTTTTAGCTTCAGACGCTCGCTTATTTGTGCGTCTCCTTTCACATCAGCTTTTTGCAAATCACATTTACAGAGCTACTATTCGTTAAAAATCGGGGGTTGCTTAGTTATTTCTTATTTTGCTTTGACTTTTGGTTCTGCTTTTTGACTTCCTGCGCATTTGTTTCTGATGCAAATTCAGTACCATACTGACCTTGACCTTGCTGGGCTTTTTGGTTCTGCTGTTTTACTTTTTGTACGTTTGTACCAGCAGAAGTTTTGTTGGGTTGTTTTTTAGCCATCATTATCACCTCCGCACTCATTACCTTTTCCATTTTATAAACCGTTATCCTTCTAAATCAGAGTAAAAATCAACTGGTTTTGATAAATAATGGAAAAAGCGACGGAAGCTTCTTCAACATTGTAAGCATGAGACATGACATTTAAATTGTCGTCCCGGATTTCACGAAGGCTCATTTCATAAAATATGTTACGCGTTAACCTTCGTATTTGATGTAAAATGCTAAACAAAATCTTGCTACATTATTTGGAAAAGCTTTCTGGAGACGCAGCTGGAATATACTCGCTTTCCGTGGGCTCACCACGAGCCTCCTAGTGAGCAAAGTTCGCTCACTGCGGGGTCTACAAGAGCTCGCTGTCCCACAGGAGTCTTCGTGTGTTTCCTCCGCTAGTGACACGTTTGATTGGAGCCGAGGCAGTCAACTCCTGCGGGAAAAACAACGGCTGAAGATCCCGCAGGACAAGGAAAGCTTCGACAGTAACACATCGCACGAAGAAAAAGTGATTTTCTTTTTCGAGGAAGCGGTTTTTGCTTCCGAGGAAGCTGAAGCGTTGCCCTAAGGTGCGCGACTTGCCCACAGCGTAAATCAACACTGTCACTGTTTCGCAATTTATGGATGTTGCGACAAAATAACAACTTTTACGAGAACAGCCTTCATGGTAAATACGGCAACATTTTTTGATGCGAAACAGGAAAAGGGTGATCTTCCATTTTCTTACAGCTCACGAACTGCAGGCGCTCATCGTCTGAAGTTTCACTGGCAGTCGTTGCAGTGACGACTTCCAGCTGCCATATGATATGCGTGAACACATGCTTCAAGTCGACCTGCTTAGCTGACAATTCAACATCTATGCCATATTCCAGCCGGAACCAATTTTCAATATGTTCCTTGCCGATTTCACCCGTCGGGACCATCGGGAATTGCCACATATTTGCCAAGAGACCATCTTCAGGCCTTTTTTCGATCACATATTCATTGTGGTTATTTTTGATTAACAAAACCGTATACGACATTTTTTTCTGTTTTTTTGCTTTCGATTTAAATGGCAGTTCGTGCACACGCCCTTCCTGAAATGCCCGGCAATGCTCCTGGACCGGACAGAACATGCACATCGGTTCTTTAGGCGTGCAGACTAATGCTCCAAGCTCCATGATGCCTTGATTGAACGATGAAGGGTCCTCATGGGAAATAAGCGCTTCAGCATAACGTTCAAATTGCTTTTTTACCTTTGGGTCTGCGATATCATCTTCTATTTTCAAGACACGCGCCAGAACACGCATGACGTTGCCATCTACTGCCGGCAGTACCTGATCAAAAGCAATCGATAAAATGGCTCCCTTTGTGTATGGCCCTATGCCTTTTAACTTCCCCAGTCGTTTCGGATCATCCGGTACTTTACCGCCATATGATTCAGCAACTTCGCGAACGGCGTTTTGTAAATTCCGTGCACGGGAATAGTAACCAAGACCTTCCCATGTTTTTAAAACTTCCTGGGGATCTGCATAAGCTAAATCATATAGCGTTGGATATTTTGACATAAACCGCTGAAAATAAGGAATAACCGTATTAACCTGCGTCTGCTGAAGCATTATCTCGGAAACCCAGACTTTATACGGATCCTGATCCTTGCGCCATGGCAGGTCACGCTTATTGTTTTGATACCAATCAATCAGTTTTTCCTGAAAGCCTTGAATGTCAAAACTCTGTAAGATTTTATCACTCATTAGATAACTTCCTTTGTGTTATAATTAAAGTAACCTATATTAAAATTACACGTGTTGATATAGATTACAACTGTACAAATCGAATATTAGGAGGAACCTTATGGACACAGGCACCCATATTGTTATGGGGTTGCAATCGGCGGGCTTGCTACACTGGATCCCGCTGTGCAAAATGATCCTGGTATGTTTGCCGCTGTGTTAGCCGGAACTGTCATAGGTTCACATGCACCGGATTTCGATACCGTATTAAAATTGCGCAACAACGCTGTTTATATACGGCATCATCGGGGCGCGACACACTCGATTCCCGCAGTTCTGATATGGGGTGTGCTAATAGCCGGTGTCATTTATGCAATCGTGCCGGGCCTCAGTTTTCTGCATTTATGGGCATGGACGGCGCTTTCCGTCATCATCCATGTTCTTGTTGATATACCGAATGCCTATGGAACACAAGCTTATCGGCCATTTACAAATAGATGGGTTGCACATGGGGTCATTAATACGTTCGATCCGTATATTTTCCTGCTCCATATTGGCGGGATAATCGCATGGCTGTTTGGAGCGAATCCGGGATATACGTTTTTGACGATTTATGCCGTTATTGCACTTTACTATGTCAAACGGTATATGGATAAACGTGACATTGTAAGGACGATTAAAGAATTTTACCCGAACACTGAGCAGATTGCAACCTCTCCAACCATTAAGCAAAATCAATGGCGTGTAGCCATTACGACAACCGATTATTTTTATGTAGGATCGGTCATCGATGGTCATATTAACATCGTTGATCAATTTGAAAAGATCCCGTTACCGGACAATCAGCTGTTTGAACTGGCGAAAAAGGATAAGAACATTGCTGCATTTTTATCCTTCTCTCCGGTTTACCGTTGGGAAGTGCACGATTTTGATGACTTTACCGAAGTACGGTTCATTGATTTGCGGTACCGGTCAAATGAACGCTATCCGTTTGTGGCCGTAGTGCAAATTGATGATAACATGCGTATTCAGACTTCTTATACCGGATGGATCTTTTCTGAACAAAAACTGCAGCATAAACTGGATATCGGTGATAATCCGGTATAACAGCAGCCAGCGCACAGCCCGGCTGTTGTTTTTTTTCAGGTTCCAGCAAACATGCTGCAGTTTACGATGCCTCTATCTTGTCCCCGAGCAGTGATATTGGTAATGCTTCTTCTTTTTCGTGCGCTTCATCCAATAAATTGACGCGATGGCCCCATGCAAACACACCGTTTATATAATTAATTTTAAATTTATAGCCAGGGTCGCCTTTCAGCTCATATACCTCATGCGGCTTGAAATCACCCGGGTTCATCATGTAAGCAATCGCCATCTGCATCTTTCGTTCGTTGATGGCCACTTCACTGATATTGCCAAACTGCTCGGCTTTTTGTGCTTTTTCCTTCAATCTGCCGACTTCCTCGCGCAGCTGATCTACTGTGTAATCACTATATCTGTAATCCATTTTGATTGCTCCCTTCTCTATCAGTTTACATTTTATCAATAGTTAAGGAAATTGAATACTCCTGTCACTTGCTCGCTACTATTACAATATGATGTTGATTTTTCATCATTTCAGGCGAAACGTCATCACTGACCTTTAGCATAGCCGAATTCAAAAAAAGCACACTTGCCTTTGCTGCAAATGCGCCATGGTAAAAATTAACTTATGCGGTTGGATTGATCATGATTTCCTGAAGTTCCCAAATACTTCACTGGTTTCACTTATACTGACAAACGCTTTCGGATCTGTATTCTTAATAAGATGCTTGACAAGTGCCAGTTCATAGCGAGTGATAACAGTATACAGCACTTTGTTTTCATTATTCGTGTAAGCGCCATAGCCATTCATGACCGTAATACCTCTGATCAAATTGCCAATAAGTTCATTTTTTAGCTCTTCACCTTTCGTTGTGACAACCATCAGACTTAATTTTATATGACGGGTATGAATACGGTCGATTACAACACCTGTAATATAAATAGAGGCCATCGTCAATAATGCCAAATTCCAGGAAAACACAAACCCTGATATAAACACGACAGTACTATTGATGCCAAAAATCAATGCACCAAGCGGGATATCATGTTTTTGAGTAACAACGAGCCCTATAATATCAGCGCCCCCAGTGGATCCGTTCAATCGGACAATGAGACCAATCCCAACACCTGTAATGATACCTCCGAATACCGCTGACAATAACGGATCTGCTGCTACCTGCAATATCGGGATATACTGCATCGACATAGATGTGATAAAGACAGAAAGGACACTGTTCCATATAAATTCCTTCCCCAGCCTCATTAATCCAATAAGAAATACAGGAATGTTTAAAACAACAAGCCAGATACCTGAGTTCAATGGGGAAACAAGCCCCAAAATCATAGCAAGACCTGTTACACCGCCTGATAATACCTCATGCGGAAGCAGAAACATATTAAAGGCAAATCCTAAAATAATCGAAGCAGCAAACAGAACAGCATATTTATAAACATGATACATTGACATGACCCCCAATCAGGCATTCTAAAGCGAAACTTCATTCAGTGAAGTGTTTTTCTTCACTGAATGTTAGTTAAGCAGAATCGGACATTTACGGACAGTTAAACGCCGTTCTTGGGCGGGTTACTGTCCGTTACATGCGGGATAAAAACACCTAACGAATTTTAGGGGTCATACAGCAAAAAGTCAATATCTTTCTTAACATTGATTTTGTTTTTTGTTTCAACAAATCTTATAACGGGAACAAGTCAGTTCTCTATGGGGGCATTTCCAAAAATAGTATAATTATATCGAAGGTTCATGATATCCTTGTGCTAAAGACATTTCAGAAGAATACCCATGCTGAGGAGGCATTCTCTATAGCAGAGAAAATTACGTTATTATTTGGAGGGATACAGAATGTCTACGGTTGCCATTACCGGTGCGGGTAGCGGCCTTGGCCGTGCACTGGCACTGAAATATGCCAAAAATGATTATAAAGTGTTTTTACTGGGACGCGATGACACGAAACTTCATCTTGTCCAGAAAGAAATTCAACAAAAGGGAGGTCATGCAGAAGTAATCTTATGCGACGTGCAGGAGCCCGCTTCAGTGAGCATTGCTTTTCAGCAAATCGGCGAACTGGATGTTTTCATTAATAATGCAGGCGTCGGAATTTTTGGTCCGCTGGAAGATTACACAAGCGAAGATATCGACAAAACACTCAACACCAATGTTAAAGGTGCCATTCTGACCGTTCAGTCTGCACTTCCCCTTATCCGTAAAAATAGCGGACGAATTTTGACGATTATTTCAACGGCCGGTCTGCGCGGCAAAGTGCATGAATCCATTTATTCTGCCAGCAAATTTGCAGTAAAAGGGCTTACGGAAAGTCTGCAAAAAGAATGGAAAGATGACCCTATCGCTATCACTGCCGTTTACATGGGCGGTATGAACACCCCGTTTTGGGATAAATCATCCCATGTCGAAGATCCTTCCGTTCTGAAAGGGCCAGAAGGTGTGGCTGAACAGATTTTCAATGAAGACGACGGCCGCAGCGAAATTGTGATTGACCAGTAAGAGCCTTTTTCAATAAGCAAGCGTCGGATGTTATATTGAGCAGTCTTATTGTTCCATGTACTCGTCTAAAAACGTATTGATTAAATCAATTGTGAAGCCTTTGCGATACAGGGCTTCTTTTACTTTTTGGCTGAGCTGAAAGCCACTGTATTTCTGCCGATGTTTGTGCAGCAGTTTTTCACCCTGTTTAACAAGCGCTTCCCATTCCGCATCGTCATCTTTTTGGTTCTGAAGCTCTGATGTCACTTCCTTAACCACATCACCTGTAAAGCCTTTTTGCATCAGCGTTCCCTGCATTTTCTGGACCTGCTGGCGAAATGACTTTTTGCTGTTTGAACGAAGGTTTTTCTCGGCGAGTTTCAATGCTTTTTCAAATTGGACATCAAATGAATAAATAGCCACAGCTTCACTGGCCAGCTCCTCAGCTACGCCTTTTTGCAGCAGTTCCTGTCTGACGAGAATCGGACCTTTGCTTGACGTATTCATGCGCGTCCGCACAAAGCTACGGGCAAATTCCCGGTCATCTGTAAGTCCTTCTTCATTAAGCTTTTTCATTATTTGTGAAATATGTTCCTCATCCACTTCTTTTTGAACAAGATAATCACGCATTTCTTTTTTTGTGCGCATCCGGTAGCTTAAATAATTGATGGCAAGGGTATAGTGTTTATGAAGTGTATCTTTCTGGATGAGAACGGTCACGGTGCTGTCGTCCAGCTCCATCTGTTTGCGCAGCCGATATTCAACTAATATCGATTCATCGACACTGAACCCATACTTTTCCCCACCTCCGTCATCCAGAAAAATATTGTAGCGATCTTTATGTTTCTTTTGTGTTGTGATCCGGGTGATTTTAGGCATCATCTTCCCTCCCTTTTCAAACTATTATATCATGTAAAGGACTGGAAAAATCAGTACACCAAAAGAAAAATATTTACTGACAGTTGATCCCTCTCCTAATCTTCATCGTATACGCGTACATTTGGGCTGGGGGTCATACTGCCAGTTGCATGCAGGATAAAACTTAAAGTGATCGGAGTGACTGGAATGAATATCATGATAACCGGCGGAACCGGATTTGTTGGTACTCACCTGACAAAGGAACTCACTGAAAAAGGGCATCACGTGTACGTACTAACCCGCTCACCTGAGAAGCGTACAGACACCAATCATATCGCATACATCGGCTATGACCATCCGGTTAAAGATCTGCCGAGAATTCATGCGGTCATTAACCTTGCCGGCGACTCACTGTTCGGTTATTGGACCAGAAAGAAAAAGAAAGTCATCCGCACTAGCCGGATTAACACCACGCAAAAGGTCATCAGGATGATGGAACAAATGGAAACTAAACCGGATGTATTCATCAGCGGTTCAGCCGTCGGTTTTTACGGAACGTCAGAAGAACTCATATTCACAGAACAAACCATAAACCCCGGAGATGACTTCCTGGCCGATGTTGTTGTGGATTGGGAACAGACGGCAAAACAGGCGGAACAGCTTGGCATTCGAACTGTTTATACACGATTTGGTGTCATTTTGGGACAAGTTGGTGCGCTGCCTCTGATGAAACTTCCGGTTAAAATGTTTGCAGGCGGCAGGATTGGAAACGGTGAGCAGTGGGTTTCCTGGGTTCATATAAAAGATGTTGTCGGTCTAATACATTTTTGCATGTTTAACGAACAAATCAACGGACCCGTCAATGTGACCGCACCCAATCCGAAACGGAATAAAGATTTCACCCGTGTGCTTGCCGATATCCTTAACCGCCCCTTCTGGCTCCCGGCCCCAGCCTTTATGGTCTGGACAGCTATCGGGGAGATGAGCTTATTAATCGAAAAAGGGCAGTATGTTTTGCCGAAAAAAGCCAAAGACTTTCATTATCCGTTTTCCTATCCGGATCTCAAAGAGGCACTTGATGAAACAGAACGATAGATGCGATCTTTATGGCAGGATAAGCCAAAAAGGAAATTGCAGTTAAGATGGCGATTTCCTTTTGTTTATCCACAGAAAATCATCCTGTGTTGATAACTCGCTGAAATCCTTCCACAAAAAGGTCAGTTATTCACACCGGTCCAGTGGATAACTTTACAACCTTGTGTGGATAGTGTGTATAAACCTGTTGATTACTTTAGTTGAGCTGTTCATGCTGTTGAAAGTTTTGTGGATATCAATTAGCTCGTAAACACAACTCAAGGCATTATTCCCCCCTTGATTATTTCAAAACATCCGAGGGAAAGCTTATCAACTCCTGTCTTAAGAATCCCCGCGAGAGCAACGATTCAAATTTAAATACAAGATAAAGAAACTTTCTAAGCTCATGATTGGAGTGCTCATATTGGATGTCATCGATCTTTTAAGCAAAATCAACTGGGGTGTAATAGCACCATTGATCGTTATTCAATTCATTTTGCTGATTGTTGCGGCTATAGACCTTATCCGTGCGGAAAAAACAAATGGGCCAAAGTGGATGTGGATTCTGGTCATTATTTTGATTAACTTTGTTGGACCGGTTCTTTATTTTATTTTTGGAAGGAGAAACGACTAAAATGATCTTGCTAAGCGCAGACAATTTAACCAAAATTTATGACCGCCAACCTGTAGTCGACAGAGTCAGCTTCAAGTTTGAATCCGGTAAATGCATCGCCCTGATTGGTCCAAATGGTGCCGGTAAAACAACAACACTCAGAACGCTTTCAGGATTAATTAAGCCGACAAGCGGAACCATTACATTTGCTGGTAAGAAACAAAATGCTGATAATCGGGAATCAATTGGCTATTTGCCGCAGCACCCTGTCTTTTTTAAATGGATGAGTGGGAAAGAGTTCCTTGTCTATGTCGGCCGTCTTGCTCATTTATCCAAACAGAAATCCGTTAAACGAGCGGAAAAACTGCTTGAGCGTGTCGGCCTTTCAGAATCCGCTAATAAAAGAATCGGCAAATATTCCGGCGGCATGAAACAGCGGCTCGGCATTGCTCAGGCGATGATTCACCAGCCAAAGCTGCTGATGCTTGATGAACCGGTATCCTCACTCGATCCGATTGGCAGACGGGAAGTACTGACATTAATGGAAGAGCTGAAAAACGATATAACGATTTTATTTTCGACACATATTTTAAGTGATGCGGACGAAGTGAGTGATGAATTACTGCTCCTGCATGAAGGCAGAATCATGGAATCAGGATCAATGACTGACCTTCGGGAAAGATATCAAACTGCCAAAATTGAACTCAGTTTTGAAGGGGATTTAATCGTCTACAGGGAAAAGCTAAACGCCCTTAAGCATGTCACAAATTCGTGGATCGACCGCGGGTATCTTCATGTGACCGTCAGCGATATGACAGCAGCCCGGCATGATATTTTAGCAGCCGCTTCAGCTGAAGAATGGGCACTTACATCTTTCAGCATCAACCGGACTTCTCTTGAAGATATGTTCATGAAGGCGGTGAAGAGCTGATGCAATGGTGGGTGCTTTTTCATAAAGAATTAGTAGAAAACGTTCGCAATGTGAAATGGATCTGGGTCCCGCTGGTTATGATACTGATTGCTGTCATGGACCCGCTGACTAACTATTACTTGCCGCAAATTATTGAAGCAACAGGCGGGCTGCCGGATGGAACACAAATTGACCTGCCGGAATATCAGCCGAGTGACGTCGTTATGTTGAGTCTCGGTCAATTCAACACGATTGGCGTGGCAATCATTGCTCTTATATCAATGGGGACCATTGCCGGTGAGCGTAAAAGCGGCGTGTCGGAACTGGTTCTTGTTAAGCCCGTTTCCTATACGAATTACATTACAGCCAAATGGGCTTCAACTGCCTGTTTGATACTGGTTTCCTTTGCGCTTGGCATGCTTGCCAGCTGGTATTATATCAATTTGTTATTCGGTGAATTATCGTTTGGTGCACTACTGCAGGTACTGTTTTTTTACGGATTATGGTTCATGCTTGTTGTGTCACTGTCGATTTTTTACAATGCCATATTCAAAATACCAGGACTGATTGCATTCTTGACAATCGCAACAGTTGGACTCATCAGTATAGTGACATCAGTTTTTTCCCATGTCCTTGAATGGAGCCCCAGCCGCATCTCCCCATATATTCAGCAAATGGTGATTACGGGCAATGCTCCATCAGACTTAACCTGTGCGGCTATCGTGACAGGCATCATGATTGGATTGCTGTTAATCGCCTCAGTCATGATATTCAGGAAAAAGGAAATGGCAAGTTAAAAGGAGGTTGGGGCAAAGGCGCTTTATTTAAAAAATCCGAATTAACTAGATATGGCTGGTACATACAACCCGCTCCGGAAAAATACTCCGCTTTCCGCGGGCGGCTGGTGAGCCTCCTCGTGCTGGCGCACTGCGGGGTCTCACCTATGCCTATGCTCCCGCAGGAGTCTTCGCATATTTCCTCCGCTCAAGTAGCATATTGTTCGTCTTTAAAGTTGGCCGTTTTAATTATGTCCAACCCTTCTATTTCACTTTAACGGTTGTAATTCGCCGCAAAAACAAGAAGGATATACCATAAATCACCACTCCAATACCGAACAGCTGATAAAAGAATATAAGGTCAATGCCGGTAAATACATCAACAACGAAATCAATGAGCCATCCCTGTGCGATGCCTAACAGACTGATAAGGAGCAGTACACCAAGGAAGCTCCCTCCGCCGGCTATGCCATATTTATAGAACAACAAGCCTATCATGAACATAGCTGCCAGGAAGAAAAACATGATGGCTGTATCAATGACAATGCGTGTATACCATGTGCCATCCAGGAAATAAGCCGGGTGAAGAAATAAAAAGAAGTCGACTCCTGTTGCGTTCATTAACGCCATGACAAGCTCCTGCAGACCAGCCGCAGCAATAGCCATGGCCAGAGAGAGCATAAGAAAAAATCCACCTGATCCGACAAAAATATTTTTGCGTGTGGCACTCATCTTGATTAAAAATGGTACTGAATCTTTAACCGTCAGGAATCCCAAAATAGCGCAGTAAACATACATTGGCCCTGTCAGGCTGAACGTAAAAAGTGTCACCTCATTATCCAAACCTGCCAGAAAGTAAGTGAATGCCAGTGAAACAACCAATATAGACAGTAAAATCGTCCAGAAAATTGTGAGTGAGTAACGCAAATCTGATCCGAAAAAATAAAGCAATTCTTTTATTTGTCTTCCCATTGGCTAATAGCGATAGGTAAGTTTTTGAAGTTATCTTCAACTTTTCCCCCGCTCCACACCATACGAGCGGCTTTCACCGCATACGGCGTTCCATCAACACTTAAAGATTTGTGTGCTCCTAAGTCTGACAACTTACCATGTATTCATCATCATTCAAATTATTTTAGATATTGATTATTGTTTAATTTTCTTGTTTCCCACTGACTTACGCAACTTGTTAAGCTTATGAAGCTGCTGTTCATTAAGCTTTAATATCGCTAGATATTCATTGATAGTATCGGTTCTTATTGCATGTATAAGCGCATGTGCTTCGGGTTTTATGAGCGTCAAGTTGTTATAGCTGTCATCATGTGTTAGGTGGTACGGTTTTTTATGATGACAGTGCATATCAGTTATTTCTAATTCCTCTTCTGTTACGGAGCACCTACCATATTGCGCGACATACAAGGAAATCCTGTTATCATTAAATTCGACCGTTGCACGGTCATTTATTACAGGGTGTTCTCGTAGCCATTGAAGTGAAGCTTCGGACACAGCCTTTTGATTGTCATGAATTAGTTTTCTACCTTGTGAGGTATATTTATTAATGTATGTTTTAGGGTACATAGGCTTTCGGTGCCGTACGTAACTCACAGGAATTATGGGTCTACCGAGCAGGTATCTCATATTCTTCGAATTTGTGTATCTGACTATACCTTTATCCTTTCCGGTATATTTTCCAGTTTTAGATAGTCCAGAATTTATCAATCGGGTATTCATTGTTAAAAGCACTGGGTAGTGAATTTTCTTGAAATCCTTATTGACATGTGTGGCTATCCTATAGTAGTTGTGCATTCCTATAACTTTACTATTGTACTTGCCAATTGCTCTAATCCCGTCAGCACGTCTAGGAGCTTTCTGAATCTGTATTATTTGTGCTTTTAGTTCCTGTTTCATTCGATTAATAGCTTTGGTGCATATATGGGAATGCATAACATAGCGATTTTTGCCTTTTCTTTCTAACTTTAGTGAGAAACCTAAAAACTCGCTTTCTTCTTTACGAAGGTAAGTGATCTTGGACTTCTCCTCCGATATTGGCAAACGTAAACGTTCTTCTAACCACTGCTTACAAGCATGATATAGTTTTTCTGCTGTTTTTCTATCCGGGCAGAAAACCTTGAAATCATCACCATATCTTACGAAATAGCATTCCTTAAGATTAGTATGTGAGCGCATTTTTTTATGGTGATTTCCCATGTGTTCAGTCCCATTGGAATTGTATTGGGTTTTTATCTCCGACATTCTTCGATTTTCCCATTGATTCGCTATCCACCAATCGAACTCATTGAGATTTACGTTAGCAAGTAATGGCGATAAAATACCGCCTTGCATCGTTCCTTTCGTCGGTGTGAATACTTTTCCATTTGGAAATTGTATCGGCGACTCCAACATTTTCCTGATAATGACTAGGACTTGTTTATCTCGTATTCCCATAGCCCAGAGCTGCCTAATTAGTTTTGAATGCCATACTTCATCGAAGAATCCTTTGATATCTATATCGACCACATATTGCATTTTGATGATATTCATCTTCTTTGCACAGTCGGCTATTGCGTGTTCCGTTGATTTATTTGGTCTGAAACCGTGACTATGTGAGTTGAATTTTGCTTCACATATTGGCTCTAAAACCTGTAAGAAACATTGTTGTGCTATTCTGTCCCATATAGACGGAATACCCAGTGGGCGTTTCTTACCGTTTGGTTTCGGTATTTCTACTCGTTTAACCTTTCTTGGTTTATAACACGCAAACCTTCTTTTCACGATGTTTAGAAATTCATCAGTGTCCAGTATCTCAATATCTTTAATTGTTTTACCATCTACACCTGTTGTTGTACTTCCGCCATTTCGTTTTATATTTCTATATGCCAAAAGAATATTGTTATCAGATGTAATGATTTTCATGAGTGATTTGAAATTTTGGTTTTCGACACTTCTTTGATAGAGTTTATCGTACACTTCTTGCATACCGTAGTATTCCGAATGTCTGAGTTTTCTATCTTTGTGTCTAATGTTGTCCATAGTTCGTCACCCCCTTAGAAGTTCCTGGTTGTGACCTTTTGGTCTTACGGGAAATCTATGGTAATGACTTAGGTTTCTTTTCTTTATAATGTTGACTTGTGACTGTTGCTCTACTTCCATTACAGAAGTTTCAAAGCTCATGTCACTACTTTCATCAAGATTAAACTAGGTTATTAATAATTCTTAGTTCCCTAGTAACGCTTCATTGTCTGTGTAAACTCCACGTTCTTGACTTCCCACGTTCCCTTAGTTCTATCAATGCTATGGTTTAGGTGCTGACTTTTGCCCTGTACCACTTCAAGTGCCTATAACACTCCACGGAGTTTCATAAAAACAATTCTTACTCCACCGCATGATACAATAGAATAACCTTCTTATTTCAAGGCTCTACCCGACACATTTCTATGCCTTAGGCGTTTAGGACAGTACATTCGCCAGTTCGTCAGTGCTTCTGCACATTCTCACCATGCCAAGCTTTTTACGACTTCCGGCATATAATCTATGGACGATGCCTCCACCGCCCTTTCGGTTGGTGTTACCACTACTACGATAAATTTCTGCCGTCTTCACCGAGCTTCATACCACTTTCGATTACACATATCTACTTGTCGCATGTCGGAGTATTAAAGGGGCGTTTCAAGGCGTTACCCTATCATTCCACCTCTCGAACTAAGAGTTCTCCACTAAAATTTGTTAGTGTGTCTAGTCTTTTCAACTAGCAACGTGTCGCGCTGCTCCCTCCTTCTCTGTCAAATAAATCATCAATTCCTGAATTGGTATGCTCTCAACCGTCAACCCGGCTGACTCCGCCTGCACCATATTTCCGAAGACATACGCTGTCATCATGCCGGCAAGCTGCTTACTCTGGAAAACTTCCTTATCGCTGGTAAATTGTTCAACATCCTGTATAGGACCTGATACTGCATAAGCGTGCTCACGCAGCGTGTCAGCTTCTTCCTGCAAGACCAGTTTTCCTTCCTGCAGTATAAGCACTTCTTCAAACATGAGACTGACTTCATCAATTAAGTGGGTTGAGAAGATAATTGTCCGCTTCTCCGCTTCATATTCTTCGAGTAAAATATCGTAAAACTTCTTGCGGGCGGCAGCATCAAGTCCGATATAGGGCTCATCAAAGATCGTAATCGGCGCCTTGCTTGCCAGCCCGACGATAATGCCGAGAGCTGAAGCCATGCCTTTCGATAATGTTTTAACTTTGGCATTCAGACTCAGATTATATTCGCGTATCAATTCATCTGCCAACTTCTGGTCCCATGTCGGATAAAAATAAGCATAAATTTTGAGGACATTTTTAACCTTTAAATCCTTTTTAAAATTATCGCCTTCTTTGATCAGACAAATGGACTCCGTCAGCCGCTGATTATCAAACGGTTTTTCCCCGTCAACCAGAATCTCGCCCTCGGAGGCTAAAATGTGCCCCGATAAAATTTCCATGAACGTGGTCTTCCCTGCGCCATTTCGTCCCAGAAGACCGTAAATTTTTGGCTCTGATAACGCAAACGAAACATCATCCAGTGCTTTCGTATCTTTATATGCTTTCGATACATGATTAACCTCAATTTTCATGATGGTTCTCCTCCCTGTTCACCATTTCCAATAACTCACTTTTATTGATTTTTAATTTGGTTGCCTCATCCTTTAATGGCAGGACATAATGTTCATAAAACGTCTGTTTGCGCTTCCCGATTAAAATTGTTTCGGCATCTTCAGTCACAAACATCCCGACACCCCTCCGTTTCACTAGGATACCTTCATCCACCAGCTCATTGGTCCCTTTCGCTGCAGTCGCCGGGTTAATCCGATAGTACTTGGCAAATTCATTTGTGGACGGAACACGCTCGCCCGGCTTGATTGTTCCATTGATGATCGCATCTTCCAGATACTCTTTGATCTGCTGAAAAATAGGTTTATTTTCATCCAACTGCAATTTCATAATGAGGCTCCTTAGTTATTCGGTTAATTACTTATGTAACTAACCATATAACTATTTTATACGTTTGTCAATAATTTTTTGAAAAAATAAAGCAGGGAAAAGGAGCAGTCTTTGTGAACTTTGTCATTTCAAAACAAAATCGAGCATTTATGGACAGTTAGCCGTTGTTCTTCGCCAGTTAGCAACCGTTACATGCGGGAGAAAAGTTCACATTTTTTAATGCAGCGTGGATAAGCGTCCATTAAAATAGCTCCGCACCTTATAAAAGTGCGGAGCCTAACTAGTCTTCCCCTATTTTTTTATCTTGTGATTTGGGCAGGCGGCCTGCTCTTTTAGCTGATTCGCGAAGCAAAAATTCCACGTGACTGTTGACACTCCGAAATTCATCTTTAGCCCAGACTTGAAGGATCTCATACAATTTCGGGTCGATCCTTAATGGGAAATTCTTTTTTTTAGCCATCGAACCCCTTCTTTTTATTGATAAAGTGAACCGGTGTTAATGACCGGCTGTGAGCCATTTTCCGAAACAATCGATACCATCAGATTGTTGACCATGGTAGCACGCCGCTCTTCGTCCAGTTCGACGGTGCCATCTTTTTCCAGCTGAGCAATCGCTTCCTCTACCATTCCTACAGCACCTTCCACAATTTGTTTACGGGCAGCAATAATGGCGCTCGCCTGCTGACGCTGAAGCATCGCCTGGGCAACTTCAGTTGAATAGGCAAGATGGGTCAGGCGCGTTTCAAGTACTTCAACACCCGCAACCGTCAGCCGTTCCTGAAGATCCTTGGCAAGCTGCGCAGATACTTCTTCTGCATTGCCGCGCAGTGTCATTTCATCTTCTGTAAATGTGTCATAAGGATATTGCGTTGCGACCGCACGAATGGCTGTTTCACTCTGGATTTCCACATATTTTTCATAGCGGTCCACTTCAAAAACCGCCTTTGCTGCATCCACTACCCTGAACACAATAACAGCCGCAATTTCAATCGGATTACCATTCACATCGTTCACTTTCAGCTGGCTGCTGTTAAAGTTGCGGACACGCAAAGACACCATCCGTCTCATTGAAAATGGAACGGTAACAGCAATCCCTTCTTTACGGATGCTGCCCATATATTTTCCAAGAAAAGTCACAACCGCTGCCTGGTTCGGCTGGACAAGCGTAATTCCGCTTCCCAATGCAATTGCGATCACCAACGCAATTCCGCCAATGACAAACTGTGCTTCAAGAAAGCTCATCACTGTCACGGCTACCAGTATGGCAATTGCAAGAATACCGACATACCCATTCATCATCCACGCGTCTTTTTCACGAATCACGTTCATACACACACCTTCCCCACATTATTTTAAAATCATATTATTATGATATCATAATTGTTTATTTCTGTAAATTATTATCCTGCCTTTAAACTGCTTAGCGGATTATTTTCATGATAAATGACAAAGCCATTACCATCTGTCCGAACTGTGATATCACCAAAGGCCGCCGTGGGGTATATCGCCGCACTCACTTTGTTAAGGTTCTCCATAACACGGTCAACCGGATGGCCGAACTCATTTTTCTTCCCGTAGGTTAAAATAGCTGCATTCGGGCTAACCTTGCGTAAAAATTCAAGAGATGTACTTGTGCGTGACCCATGGTGTGCAATTTTAACGATTTCCGAATTCAGATTATGCTTTTCGATCAGTTTTTTTTCCTGCTTCTTTTTAACATCGCTCATCAGCAAAAAATCCATTTTGTTAAATGTTATTTTAAGAACAATGGATGATTCATTATTTGATTCGGAGCTGCTGTACGTATTTAAAATTCGCACCTTTAATAAAGGATCGATCTGTAAAAGACTATTGCTCTCAGCAATTTCAATTGGTATTTGCCGCTTCATAACCTGGCTGATGTAGCGGGCGTATGTTTTGGTCGAATGAATTTTACCGGTGTCTACAATTCTCTGAACATCGACAGATTTCATAACTTCCAGAAGACCGCCAATGTGATCGATATCCGGGTGTGTCGCGATCATTAAATCCAGCTTCTTTATATCCTGCTCTTCCAGAAATGAAGTGACTTTTTCCCCTGCTTGAGGCGGTCCGCCATCAATTAGAATGTTTTTATCAGTTGGCGTCTGGACAAGTATGCTGTCCCCTGACCAACATCGATAAAATGAACCTCCATGTCAGACTCTTGCTCGGCATGATAAACGCCTGGCGCGATTATCAATACGGACATGATGACAGATATAACCCATATAGCTTTTTGCCGTTGCATGATAAACATCCCTTTATCTGTGAGTGCTTATAGTTTATACAAATTGAGGTTATTATTATGCGACTTGATTGGTGGAAATATAACAATTGTGCATGTCCAGGTTAATGCTGATTGCTTTTTTGGATATGGTTTTGGTCCTCCCGCCCATGTTTCGTAATTAAAATTTTCAACAAAAAAAAGCCGCTGAACAGTGTCAGCGGCTTTTTTTCAATCACACATTTGTTATTTTGTGTTTTCAACAACAATTTCGCCATCTTTAACAGCTACATTGACAGTTTCAATTGTTTCTTCTTCCAGAATCAGATCAGTCAGCTGGTCTTCAATCTTGTCCTGGATAACGCGGCGCAATGGACGTGCACCAAAGCGGCGGTCATAACCAAGCTGAACAAGTTCGTGTTTCGCTTCGTCAGTAACTGAAATGGAAACATCATTCTCTTCAATTGTTTCTTCAAGTTCTGCAAGCATCAAGTCAACAATTTGCAGAAGGCTTTCTTCAGCCAGCTCATTAAATGTGATAATGCTGTCAAAACGGTTCAGAAACTCGGGTTTGAAATAGGCACTTAAGTTTTCCAGAGTTTGAACTGATTCATGCTCGTCCCGGTTGAAACCGACATTGATTTGCTTATCACCGGTTCCGGCGTTACTGGTCATGATGATAACTGTTTCTTTAAAACTTACAGTACGACCGTGCGAATCAGTCAGTTGGCCATCTTCCATGATTTGCAGGAACATGTTCTGCACGTCAGGATGCGCTTTTTCGATTTCATCCAGCAACAGGATGGAATAAGGGTTGCGGCGCACTTTTTCAGTCAGCTGACCTGCTTCTTCATGTCCGACATATCCTGGTGGTGAACCGATGATTTTGGATGTTGAATGTTTCTCCATATATTCACTCATATCAAGCCGGATTAGGCTGTCACGTGAACCGAACAATTCTTCAGCCAGTGCCTTTGTCAGCTCTGTTTTACCAACACCGGTCGGACCGACAAACAGGAATGATCCAATTGGACGGTATTTCGATTTCAGTCCTGCACGGCTGCGGCGGACGGCTTTGGCAACTTTTTGTACCGCTTCGTCCTGGCCGATAACTTTCTCACTGAGATTTTTGTCCAAATCACGCATTTTTTCCTGTTCATCCGTTTGCAGTTTGGTTACCGGGATGCCCGTTTTTTCTTCAACAATCAATTGAATATCGGAAATATCCACATCGGTGACTTGCTCTTCCTCATTCGCTTTATCCAGTTGCTTTTGCAGCTGAATTTCCTGATAGCGCAGGTGGGCTGCATGTTCATAGTCTTCTTTTTCAGCAGCTGCTTCTTTTTCACGGACAACTTCATCCAATCGGTTTTGAATGGTATCGGAATCTTTTTCCGCGTTATCGAGATTCAAACGTGAGCCGACCTCATCCATCAGGTCAATCGCTTTGTCCGGCAGAAAGCGGTCTTGAATATAGCGTTGTGACAATGTGACAAACGCGCGAATCGCTTCATCGGAATAACGGACTTCATGGAATTTTTCATAACGGTCTTTGATACCGTCCAGAATCTTAAAAGCGTCTTCCAGTGATGGTTCTTTTACCATAATTGGCTGGAAACGGCGTTCAAGAGCGGCATCTTTTTCAATTTGACGATACTCTTTCAAAGTTGTCGCACCGATTAATTGCAGTTCACCGCGGGCCAGTGCAGGTTTCAAAATATTGCCGGCGTCCATTTGTGAGCTTTCAGCGGTGCCTGCTCCAACCAACTGATGGATTTCGTCTACAAACAGGATGACATTTTGGCGTTCCTGCATTTCTTGAACAAGCTGTTTCATCCGTTCTTCAAACTGACCGCGCATGCTCGTATTGGCAACGAGTGATGCGACATCGAGCAGATAGATTTCTTTATCCATCAGTTTAGCCGGCACTTTACCTTCCGTAATTTTAAGGGCGAGTCCTTCGGCAATAGCTGTTTTACCGACACCGGCTTCACCAATCAGAACCGGATTATTTTTGTTCCGGCGGTTTAGTGTTTCAATCGTACGTTTCACTTCGTTGTCACGTCCGATTATCGGGTCAACCAGGCCGGCGCGTGCTGCATTTGTTACGTTTTTGCCGAGCTGATCAAGCAAGCCATTGTTCCCGGAACCTTGCTGTGTTTGTGTACCGGTGAATCCTTGACCTTGCTGACCATTGCCTTGGAAAAATTTATTGGCAAAATCGCCTTGTTGGCCTCCCTGGCCATTACCACTCATCATGCTTCCCTGAATTTCGCGGAAACATTGATTGCATAGATGCATATTCATACGTTCATTGTTTATTTGCATTGAGACGTTAATTGATGCTGGACGAATACCACAATTTTGACATTGCATACTGTAATTCCTCCTTAAATTGGAATCTATAATAAAAGGTTTGACTTTGACTATCTTTGACCTTTGATTCTTATTATACTCTGACCTTCTTTGACTTTCAAGTGTTTTTACTCAATTTTTTTGGAAAAATATTTACGCAGCAAACGCCATGCGTGCAAGGGATTCAACGTGAATAGCGAACGCTTTGATCAAACAATTATTCCAATGAAAAAGGTCTCTCTATTCCTATTAACTCAAAAGGGCTGCCCTAAACATAGGACAGCCCTTCTTTTTTAATTTGTCGCCTTTTCTTTTTGTCTTAATTCCACGCGTCTGATTTTGCCTGATGTTGTTTTCGGCAATTCATCGATAAACTCGATTTTTCTCGGATATTTATATGGTGCGGTCAAGTTTTTAACCTGTTCCTGCAAGTTTCTGACCAAATCCGGATCGTCAGGATTGATGCTGTTCTGAAGCACGATATAAGCCTTGACGACATTGCCGCGGACCTCGTCTGGACTGGCTACAACCGCACATTCCTGTACAAATGGATGTTTAACCAATGCATCTTCAACTTCAAACGGACCGATGGTGTAACCGGAACTGATGATAATATCATCACTGCGCCCTTCAAACCAGAAGTAGCCTTCTTCGTCCTTCCATGCCTGGTCACCCGTTACATAATAATCGCCGCGGTGAGACATCTGCGTCCTCTCAGGATCCTTGTAATATTCACGGAATAATGCAGGACTGTCAAGTTTGACTGCAATATCGCCGATTTCATTGGCAGGCACCGGGATTCCATCTTCATCAATAATATCCACATCGTTACCGGGTGTCGGTTTCCCCATTGAGCCCGGTTTCACTTTGGTGTCTTTAAGGAAGCCAAGCAATAAAGTATTTTCCGTTTGACCATAACCATCACGAACCGTTATATCAAAATACTTCCGGAAGGTATCGATGACTTCGCGGTTGAGAGGTTCACCTGCTGAAACAGCACTGTGCAAAGCGGGCAGCTGATAAGCGTCAAGGTTATCAACTTTAGCCATCAGGCGGTACTCGGTCGGTGTACAGCACAATACATTAATATCTTCATCCTGCAGCAGTCCGAGATAAGTTTTCGGGTCAAATTTGCCAAGATATACAAAACCGGTTGCACCTGAACCGAGCACTGACAGAAATGGACTCCAAATCCATTTTTGCCAGCCCGGACCAGCTGTTGCCCAAACTTTGTCACCTTCATTAATCGAAAGCCAGTTTTCCGGTGCGGTTTTCAGGTGGGCAAATCCCCAACCGTGGGTATGTACAACTGCTTTTGGATTGCCCGTTGTGCCTGAGGTGTACGACAAAAACGCCGTATCGTCTTTGGTTGTTCCAGCCATGTCCAGCTGATCTGAAGCTTCCTCTTTTAGTTCATCAAGATTGTTCCAGCCATCAACGGATTGTCCGACCGAAAATAAACTGAGCTCGTCAAATTCATTAACACCTTCAAATTGGGCCACATACGGATAGTAACTAACGACCGCGCTGACTTCACCATGACTGATCCGGTATTGGAGATCTTTCGTCTTCAGCATCTCCGAACTTGGGATCACCACGAGTCCTGCCTTTAGTGCTGCCAGATACGTTTCATAAGCTTCAATCAGCCGCGGAATCATCACAAGGACTTTGTCGCCTTTCTTCAGCCCTTTACTTTTGAAAATGTTGCCAATTTTGCTGACATTTTCGAGTAAGTCTTCATATGTAATTTGTTTTGAGTTGCCTTTATCATCTTTCCAGACCAGTGCATTTCTGGATGGGTTTTTGGAGGTGAAATGTTCCATTTCCATAACGATATTGTACTCTTCAGGCGCAATTAAGTCCTCTTTATTCATCATATCAGCTCCAATTCGGATTTCCTTTAGTATATCAGAATTGAACTAAAATTTGAATAAGTGCTTTTGTTTTCTGGAAGAAGACAGGAGACTTGCCTGAATCAACAAAATAAAAAATAAAAGATATTGAGACATAAATAAAACAATCTATTCTGAATAGGAATAATATACAGCTCTAGCGGAGGAAATATACGTAGACTCCTGCGGGAAAGAAGGCATAGGTGAGACCCCGCAGAACGGAGTTCGAGGAGGCTCACCAGCCGCCCGCGGAAAGCGAAGTATATTTCCGGAGCGGGTTATATGCGCAAATTTAAGTTCGGAACTCTTTTATTACAAACACTTTTATCCCAGCCTCTTTCTTCATGCACAAATTATCAATAACCATAGATCGGCTGTGGCAGATTATCCTTCAGCACCAGATGGTCGAGACTTTTGAACTGATAGCCCTGTTTTTTCATTTCCGTAATCAATTTGTCCAGCGCTTTGGCATTATCGGACGACACTGTATGCAGCAAAATAATCGCTCCCGGATGAATATGATCCATAACATTTTCGTATGCATGCCGCCAGCCTTTCTGGTCACCCCAATCGACAAATGCCAACGACCAGAATATATGAGTGTAGCCCAGTTCATTTGCCCACTTTAATGTTTTTTCACTGAACATGCCACGCGGTGGGCGCAAATACTTGATTTCCTTCTGCTCAGAAACCTCAGCAACCGCTTGTTCCAGCGTCTCGAGCTCTTTCTTCATTTTATCTTTCGTAACAACTGTTAGATCGGGATGATGATACGAATGATTCCCGATAATATGCCCGTCTTCTGCCATCCGTTCAACAAGTTCGGGTTCACTCTCCACATAATGACCTGTGAGGAAAAACGCAGCCGGAACATCATGCTTCTTCAACACATCGAGAACCTCATCCGTGTAACCTTTCTCATAACCGTTATCAAATGTCAGATAAACTGTTTTCTTTTTAGATTCATCAGCATAGTAAGCATCATGCTTTTCGAGAATCTGTTTGTACTTGCCGATATCCGGAAGTTGATGATCATCATTCTTTTTAAATCCCCATCCATACCCGCTTGCCGCCTCGCTGGCATCTGCAGGCGGGGCAAAGGCAAGTAACAACAGAATGAATGTCAGTGCCATAGCCATATAGTTTTGCATTCCACAGCCCACCTGTTTTTCCCTTACTTTGCTCGTCTGCAGAGATTTTTATGCATATATAGCGGTATCACTTTGACAATTCCCCTTTTACAAAATCATTGCCGCGATCCAGCCAAATACCACCAGCGGAATATTGAAGTGAAGAAACGTCGGAACACACGTATCCCAGATGTGGTGATGCTTGCCATCAGCATTCAGCCCGGATGTCGGACCAAGTGTACTGTCTGAAGCCGGCGAACCAGCGTCACCCAACGCGCCTGCAGTTCCAATCAATGAAGCGGTCGCAAGCGGCGAAAAGCCTGCCGCTACACAAATTGGCACAAACAATGCTGCGAGAATCGGAATTGTCCCAAATGAAGACCCGATACCAATTGTGACAACGAGCCCGACAAGCAGTAATACAAGTGCAATAAGTGCCTTGTTATCACTAAGAAAGCCTGATGACACTTCCACAAGCGCACTGACCGCACCTGTGTCTTCCAAAACTTTACCAAATCCGGATGCCACCAGCATGACGAATGCGATTTGTCCCATCATCGCGATCCCGTCGGCCATCACCTGATCACCTTTTTTAAATGGAACAACGACAAGGCCAAACATTAACACCAGACCTGTCAACGCACCGGCTATCAAGTTTTGGAAAACCACCTGCACGACTAATGCACCGAGAATCGCAACGAGTGTTAATGCATGTTTACGGTTAAAAGAAACCTTCTCCGCTGGCGGCGCTGTGAAATTAACCTCACTTCCGCCGGCACCCGGAACTGATTCACGGTCTTTTCGATACGTAATAAATATCGCAATTAATAAGCCCACAATCATTCCAGCACCCGGAATCAGCATAGCCTGTGCTGTCTGGGTGATTGTGATGTCAGTTCCATTTTCAACCATTCCGTTTTGTATGGTTTCGTGAAAAAGCAATCCGAATCCGGCCGGGATCATGACATACGGCGCTTTCAGACCAAATGTCAATGCAGCCGCAACGCCGCGCCGGTCCACTTTCATATCATCAAATAATTTTAATAATGGCGGAATTAATATTGGTATAAATGCAATATGAACCGGAACCACATTTTGAGATAAAGATGCCACACCGGCAATCGCCAGCACCATTATCGTTTTCTTCCCAGTCAACATTCTGATTAAAAAATTTACTAGTATCGTTGTAATGCCTGTATAGCTGATCGCCACGGCAAAAGCACCGAGCAAAATATAACTTAGCGCTGTGCTCGCCTGGTCACCCATACCGCTGACCATCAAATCAATTGATTCAATGATTGTCAATCCGGACATAAGCCCTGCTGTAATTGCTGCAGCGATAATCGAAATAATAACGTTAACTCTCAGCAGACTGAGAACCGTCAGCACTAACACTGATATAAGTACAACCCACTCCATGTTCGCTTCCCCTCTTTTCTCTCTTAAGCAATACTTTATCATGATAAAGCATTAAAGCAAGAAAATCAACCCTGTTTCTGAAATTTTTTTAGGAATATCATTTCAGGCTTGCTATGGGGCAACTTAAAGAGAGCGGATCAGATGAAGTGGCTCCCCCGCCTGACGTTTCGCAACTCCGACGATGTTTTGTTACTCGGGCTGATATCACACTTGTTCCTGTCGATACCTTGCCCTTTCTGTTAAAAATCCCCTGCCGGACATTTTCCGACAGGGGATTCAGCTATACTTACTTCAAATTAAAGGAAAATGATACATGATCCTGGATTGGCACCCATGCGCCGATTCCTTGTTTGGTGACATTTTTGACCACGATTGATTTACTCGAGCCTTTTAACTGAAAATATACTTCACCAAACGTTACTTGTCCCCGTTCGTTAACTGCAGGAGCATAAGCCTGCAGTTCGCCATATTTTTTGGCAGGAACGCTATAGGCATTTTCTTTTTTCGTGTTCTGACCGATGACAGTCGAATAAGCAAGCGGCAGTTTAATTTTATCCTGCGCCTCAAGCAGCATCATTTTTTTAACATCATCGGGGTTGGTAATTTTGTTTGTTAATGCGCCTTTAACTTCTTGCTTATTCTGCTGCGAGTATTGCATTTTCTTCTCAGATTCTCCGCCGATATTGTTCAGTTCATTGGTATTGATGTTTTGATACTCCCAGTTGATATTCGTTTCATCCGATTTATAGTTCAGCGGCCATCTCCCGATATAAACCATGCCGCGGTAGCCAAACGCAATCGGCGAGGGGTTGATTGATGTTTCATTCAGCATCTTGATAAGATCGGGGTTTTCGATCGCTGCGTCAACGCCGTCAATCAGCTCCTGTGTCAATTCACTTGGCTCCACAACTTCCTGATCCTCTGTCGAATTTGGGAATGTATTTTCTTTTGATATATTCAACACGTGGTTCGGAACCTCAAATTCTTTATTGGACGATTCTTCTTCTTCGGCAAGAGCATTAACCGGAGTAAATATGAGCAATATCAGTAAAACAACAAAACAAAAACGTCTATTCATGTGTCCCATTCCTTTCAATATCTGACTTTAGCGGCCTGGTGCGGAACTTACGCACGCATCACACTACATAACAGATATTTCAGCTTTTAACCGTAGTTTTTTCGGACACATGAATATTATACCTTGTAAAATTTCACCGGCTTAGTTCGACCGATTCCAGTGTTTCTTCTATATGAATGCTGTCTTCAACCGAACGGACCATTGAGCAATTTTTTCTTGCCAGGGCCAAATTTTTGTACAGTTTTTCATCATCCAGATGGTACCCTTTAATCACATAATGCAGATCAATCCGTTCGATTCGATTAGCTTCATCCGGGTTGCGCTTTACTTCGGCTGTCACTTTCATATCTGCTGCTTCCATCCGCTGCTTGTTTAAAATTTTACGGAAAACAGATGCACTGCAGCCGGCGATTGAGGCAACCATCAATTGGTATGGACGGAAACCATGCTCCGCGTTCCCTGAAATGTCGAGCTGCCCGTATTCAAATTCAGTGCGCAAACCTTCTTCTTTTAAATGAAATTCCATAATGACGACACTCCTCTTTATGATAATACTTCTTATTATTTACCCTTAATGCTATATCATAATGCTCCTTTTAATGAAGTAATTTGAATTGACCTCCCCCGGGAAAAGAATTACATTGTATGGAACAGAATGAATGGTGGAAGGTGAAAATGCGATGGTATCTGCTCAAACAAGATTTTACATTTTAATTGCACTCGTTTTCGTATCCGGATTCTCTCAAGGTATGATCCTTCCATTACTGTCAATTATTCTTGAGCAAGATGGGGTATCCTCTTCTGTCAACGGACTTCATGCGACCGGGTTGTACATTGGCATATTGATTGCGTCGCCTTTCATGGAAAAACCAATGCGCCGCTTCGGCTTCAAACCGGTAATTGTTGCCGGCGGAATGCTTGTCTTTATTTCCCTGGCTTTATTTCCGTTCTGGCAGGCTTTATGGTTCTGGTTTATTCTGCGTGTCATCATCGGAATCGGTGATAATATGCTCCATTTCGCCACGCAAACGTGGATCACCACTACCAGTCCTATCGAAAAACGCGGGAAAAATATTTCATTCTATGGATTATCATTCGGTCTCGGTTTTACAGTCGGGCCGCTGATGACCCGGCTATTGGAGATTAATCAGGCTTTGCCGTTTCTCGTATCGGCGTTTTTGAGCATGCTCGTCTGGTCAATGACGTTTTTCATCCGAAATAAAATGCCTGAGGATGATGATGTTCACTCCCGCAGCAGTTCAAGTTCAATTACACGGTTCATACAAACCGGAAAGCTTGCTTGGGTGGCGATACTTCCGGCATTTGGGTATGGTTTTCTGGAAGCGACATTGCACGGGATTTTCCCGATTTATGGTCTCAGAATCGGCCATGATGTAAATATCCTGTCGTTAATTATTCCTTTTTTTGCAGGGGCAAGCATTGTTACACAAATTCCTTTAGGTATATTAAGTGACCGTGTCGGCAGACGTAAAATTCTGCTCACTGTGATTGGAGGCGGCATTCTCGCTTTTCTGTTTGCGGCTTCATTTGAAGAATCCGCCGCAGCACTGTTTATTTCGTTTGCCGTCTCCGGTATGCTCGTCGGTTCCCTGTATTCACTGAGCATTGCTTACATGACCGATATGGTGCCGGCTTCACTTTTACCTGCAGGCAACCTGATGACAGGGATAGCATTTAGTTTCGGAAGCTTGACCGGCCCGTATCTCGGCGGTTTATTTATTGACCTGTTTCCTGAGGTTTCCTTTTTCTTTTGTATTATTTTGATGCTCATCATATTGTTTGCAGTCATCTTTTTCAAAAAAGATACACGGCCAGAGCCGAATTATAAGTAAAAAGAAGATAAGAAAGCTGCCACATCCAAATGGCAGCTTTCTTACTTATGTTAATCTTTTTTCACGGAGCATGGCGTTTATAACTCCGCCAATCATAATAATAATACCACTTAAATAAAACCAAATCATCAGGACAATGACGGTACCCAGGCTCCCGTATGTGGCTGAGTAATCACCCATTGAGTTGACATAAAATGAAAAACCCAACGAGGCAAGCTGCCAGCCCATCGTCGCAAACAGCGCGCCCCATGCAACATTTTTGAAGTAAATACGCATGTTGGGGGCCAATCTGTAAAGCGCGAGGAGCACGATATAAATAACCACAGATGAAACGCCCCAGCGCAATGTATCCCAAACGGCCAAAAAGCTATCTGACATACCGATGAATGAAAAGATAAATTCTCCAATCATTTTTCCGAATACCGGAAGCAGAAAAGCGATCGAAATGACAAGAACCATTGCGATAGTCAGTGCAATTGCAATCAGCCGCATAACGATGAATGAACGATCTTCCTCAACCTTATAGGCACGGTTGAACCCCTTCATGATAGCATTTACACCATTGGAAGCGGCCCATAATGTACCAATGATCCCAATTGACAATAAAGAGCCGCTCTGATTATTGACAAGCTCTGATACATTCTCATTAATCAGTTCGTTTATTTCACCGGGCGCATACCGTTCAATAAAGCCGGTCACATTGCCCGAATCCAGTGGCAGGTAACCAAGCAAGGTCATCAAAAAAAGCAGGAATGGGAACAATGACAGCAACAAGAAATAGGCAAGCTGTGCTGCCACTCCTGCAATATCATCGTTACTTATACGCTGAAATAACTCTTTGCCAAACCCTACCGTTTTTTTCCACATCTAAATCGCCTCACACGTTTAAGTTACAAATTGTTATTTAACTCTTCCCTATCGCTTTTATTGGTAAACCGTTCCAATGAGCTTTCCACCTGCTCTATAGCGGTGATGGCACTATCGGTATTTTTTGTAAAAGTGGTATTTAAACGGTCAAAGGCATCCTTTGCATTTTTCACGGCTTCTGATGGCCGTTTAACGTAATACGATGAGCCACTTTTTAAAGTTGTCATTTGCTCTGTGGCATAATTTCGCACGTCACGGTCGATTAAAGACAGAAGGCCTCCTGTAATCGTACCAATCAATAATCCTAAGCATAGTTTTTGTTTTCCCATAGATAATCGCTCCTTTAATGTTATATGTTGTTTTCTTTCCTGATATAATTTAATAGGGCACTGCAGCCTTTTGACACCAACTCATAAGTATAATCAAAATTGCCTGTCAGATAAGGATCGGGGACACTGGCTTCTTCTGCTTCATCAACAAAATCCATCAGTTTGGCTACCATGATATCATCATGCTTATCGCTTATCCCTCGTATTGAACTGATGTTTTCATCATCCATCGCTATAAGATAATTAAAATCCTGGAAGTCACGGGCATCAAATTGTCGAGCCTTTATGCCTTCATACGAGATTCGCTGTTTATCCAGCAGGTTTCTTGTCCCCTCATGTGGCGACTCACCAACGTGCCAATGACCTGTACCTGCAGAATCTGTCCCGATTTTATCTGAAAGCTGTTCCCGTTTTACCAAGTCCTTGAAGATTGCTTCTGCCATCGGGGAACGGCAAATATTCCCAAGACATACAAATAATACGCGTATCATGAATTCAACTCCTGCTCCTAATGATTGCTGTTTATGTTTTCATTATAATAGGAGCCGTTATTAAATGCCACCATCCTCTATTGCATTATCACAAATGACAATGCCAATTTAGTTTTGAGCGAGTGGTGCAATACAGTCTTCATCATTATTTTTCGCTGAATTGACGTAGCTTGCCACGTCATATGCCCGCAGATTCTCAATTTCTAATGACCTCAGAAAATGATGTGCCTCTTCCGGTGATTGCTCGCCTGCCTCTAGCCAGGCATCTTGCTTGTCTTTTGGCAAAATGATCGGCATCCGGTGATGGATATCCTGCATGAAACCGTTCGCCTCTTTTGTCAGAATGGTACAAGTGAAAAGTTTCTTACCGTCCTGTTCCCATTTATCCCACAACCCGGCAAAAGCAAACAACCCCCGGTTCTCAAGCCGGATCCGTTTCGGCTGTTTTTCATTGCCATCACGCCTCCATTCGTAAAAACTGTCTGCAACAATCAGACACCGTTTACGGGACATCAGTCTTTTGAAGCTTGGCTTTTCATGGGCCGTTTCGCTTCGAGCGTTAATCATCTTATAACCGATTTTTTCATCATTCGCCCATGAAGGCACAAGCCCCCAGCGCAAGTAGCCTGCACGTTTTGCCTTTCCATCATGGATAATGGCAAGCACATTTTGTCCAGGAGCAATATTGTAGCTTAACTGATAATCGTCGATTGACTGTTCAATGCCGAATTCCTCGAGAATTTCAACTTCATCAGCAAGCAATGTATAACGTCCGCACATCGTGTCACCCCCCCCATTTTTTAAAAACCCGCCCTCTCTTAAAAAATACTCAAATCCCATTGTGTTGCAATATGCCTAAGCAGACGAATGCCGGCCACGCTGTTTCCCTCTTCCCCTAGAGCCGGACCGTAAACACCGATGCCACAGCCGTCGGTAAAGGGCATAGATTCATCCCGAACCCGTGGTGGAACAGCTGCCAGGATGCCGCCGGATACACCACTTTTTGCCGGAATGCCGACATAAG
Source organism: Lentibacillus amyloliquefaciens (assembly GCF_001307805.1). GTDB lineage: Bacteria > Bacillota > Bacilli > Bacillales > Amphibacillaceae > Lentibacillus > Lentibacillus amyloliquefaciens. Next base: position 2,084,689 of record NZ_CP013862.1, read on the forward strand.
TGGCGAATTTGCCTGATGCATCATACATCCCGCATGTCAGCATGAGCACCTTGGTGATCCGGGCAATCTGTCTTGGAATGATTTCTTCACCGTTTTTCGGATCCATCCCATCATTGGCGAGGATCATGCCAATCCGGGCAAGATCGTCAATGGTTACATCAATGGAACACTGCTTGAAATACGTTTCCAGCGTAATATCCAAATCCGATTCCAGAAAACCAACTTCGAGCAAATAGTAGCCGATTGCCCGATTGCGCGTGGAAGAATCACGCTCAGACTTGAAAACATCAGCATTTAATTCAGGACGGTTGCCAAGCATATCTTCAAGCAATTTCAGCACAGGCTCAAGCTTATCATCCGATGTATCTCCAGGCAAAGCCGATGTTACCGTAATCGCTCCGGCATTATTAAATGGATTGAGCGGTTTTTTGACCTGCTTCATTTCCAAATGCATGATTGAATTAAATGCTTCTCCGGTCGGCTCCACATCGACTTGCTGCAGCATATACGAGACACCGCGTTCCATGCAGGCCACAGCAAATGTGATGGCTTTGGAAATGCTTTGCAGTGTGAACGGGTCTTCTGTATCGCCCGAACGGATGGTAATACCGTTATTGCCCTTAATTACAATACCTAAAGCATCCGGATTGGCTTTCTGCAGCTCCGGAATATACGAAGCAACCTCCCCGTCATTCGTATGTTTCCTGTAAAAAGCGACCCAGTCATCGACATATTGCTGCAGCCACTCCTCTGTTTCTTCGGTATTCCAATTCGCTATTCCCTGAACCATTGAATCACCTCATTTCTGACGCCAATTCGCCATGTTTTCTTATCCTGATAATCATTCGGATAAACGGGGGCATTTATCATCATGTTAATGGTAGATGTTCCGACACGGCACCTGCCTTCTTCAAGCATTTGATATATTCCGTCGATTGTTACCCGAAGCAATTTGGACCAGGCACCTATTATCAGTACGGCTGCATAACAAGTAAACGTTAAGACTCCTGATCACTTTAAACTCCCCCTGTTAGTACTCTTATTATACCTGTCAAACGATGGGTTGAAAAGAAACGGGAAAAGATGAATTTTTCATTCGCTTGTCTTTTAATAAAATTGGCGTTACGATTAATTTCTGAACTTACCTGAGAAAGGCGTCTGCTATGAATAAACGTGTCTACTTTTTAATGATTGTCGCATTTGTTGTCGGAATGGTTGAATTACTTATCGGGGGCATCCTGGATCTGATGGCAGCTGATTTGAATGTCAGCCTTGGCCAGGTTGGTTTTTTAATAACCATTTTCTCATTGATTTTTGCAGTTGGTGCCCCTGTCCTGCTTATTCTGACTTCGAACGTTGAACGCAAACGGCTGACACTGATTTCCTTGACTATATTTTTCGTGGGAAATTTAGTGACTGTGTTCAGCCCGACATATACGGTCGTATTTATTGGGAGAATCATTTCAGCGTTAAGCGGATCATTGTTGATTATATTATGTCTCACCATTGCACCATCGATTGTTCATCCAAAATACCGCGGGCGCGCTATTGGAATAGTTTCCATGGGAGTCAGCGCCTCTATTGTACTCGGTCTTCCCATTGGCCTGCTGCTGGGAAATGCATTTGGATGGCGTGCCCCATTTGTGCTGGTTTCAGTTTTGACTATCCTGTCGATGGCTGGAGTGTTTTTCCTGATGGGCCGTGTTGAACCAAAACCTTCCAGTCCAATCAAGGAGCAACTCGCAACACTGAAAGATCGGGGAATCTTTTTTGGTCAGTCCATCACCTTTCTGTTCCTGGCAGGTCATACAATCCTTTATGCCTATTTGACACCATTTGCCAAAAACGTCTTAGGAGTTGATGGCACATGGGTAAGTATTATTTACATGATCTTCGGACTTGCAGCCGTCAGCGGCGGTGGAGTGGGCGGTTTCCTTTCAGATACATGGGGATCAAAGAACACGATTATGGCAACAACCATTTTATTTTCACTGGTTATGTTTACGATTCCTTATACGACTTTTGCACTGCCATTATTTTTATTGATTCTGGTCATCTGGGGAATGCTGAGCTGGACATTAGCACCTGCTACCCAAAGCTATTTGATCGGCCTGTCTCCTGAAACGTCGGATATTCAACAGAGTCTGAATAACTCGGCACTTCATCTTGGTATCGCTTTTGGGTCATTTGTCGGCGGAATAGTTATTGAGCGTGTTTCGGTGGAACAAAATGCTACTATCGGCGGTTTGTTTGTCATTCTTTCAATCGTTGCAGCCCTGGTTTCAATGTATGGTCAGAAAAGAACGGCAAACGAAAAGGGACTGAGCCATTAAGCCCAGTCCCTTTTCGATTTGTCTGTTTTCAGTAGAACAGAAGGCGGTTGCCCGGCCTTCTTATTTTCCAATAAACTGCTGTGTCCAGTGGTTGCCTTGTTCTACATAGCCAACGCCGATGTGAGTGAAGTTCTCGTTCAAGATGTTTTCACGATGACCTTCACTATTCATCCAGCCATTCACAACCTGCTCTGGAGACGTTTGTCCTCTGGCAATATTTTCGCCTGCTGTTTGATAAGAAATACCATACTCTTTCATCATATCAAATGGTGACCCGTAGTTCGGGCTGTTGTGAGAGAAATAGTTGTTTGCTGCCATGTCACGGGATTTCTCACGTGCCACTTTGCTTAATTCCGTATCAATTTTAAGCGGTTCAAGCCCTTGTGCTTCGCGTTCTTGGTTTGTCAGTTCCACCACTTGCTGTTCAAATTCGCTCAGTTGTTGTGAATCTTGTGTTTGATTTTGCTTATTTTGTTGAGTTTGCTGGTTTTGCTGTTCAGCCGGCTGCTGTGGCGCCTGGGCTTCAGGCTGCTCAGTTTCTTGCTCTTGCTGGTTGTTAGTGTCTTGTTCTGATTTATCCTGTTCAGTTTGTTCCTCTTGTTTCTTGTTTGTTTCTTGCTTTGATTTAGCTTGTTCAGCGTTACCATTCTTTTCAGACTGATCCTGTTTAGGCTGTTTGCTATTATTCTCTTGCTGTTTATTCCAATTAACCTGCGGGAAGTGTTTATTTAAATAGTTACTGAACTTCTCATTTGAACCCTCAGTCCAGTCACCCCCGTTAACAGAATAATAGACTTTATGCTGATAAGATTGGTTTTGAGTATTATTTTCACTCGCAGAAGCATCTGCAGTTGTTTGAAATGCTCCGCCGAATAACAACGCTACGGTCAGTGATCCGACCATCAATTTGTTAATCATTGCTGTCACCTCTCCTGTGTGTTTTTTATTGCAAAATCATCGTATCATAGTTTTTTTGTAATATTACTGTCACTCATTTCCATTCGCTCGTTATCCAACTAATTTTTCTGAATATTATCGATGCAGACAGGCCTCATCTTCATATCCTGGGAAAAAGTGCAGGAAAAGGTTTGATGTAATGGCAGATTTTACATTTACATAACTATTGACACCCCTCTGAATCAGCCTTTTATGTTACAATCGGCCATTATTTGTAAACGAAATGTTACTTGATTTTTGATGCCTTTTCCTTTCAAAATAGAAGGGAGTGAAATTTTCTGGGAACGCTCAACGTGGCTTTCATATATCCTCAGAAAATATATCAATGTTTGGAAAGCTATCGTATTGATATGCATTTTTCGCATCGATAAATTGAATTAATAGTTTTATATCACATCATTGGAGGAACTGAGATGTTATCTACTGCAGAAATCGGAATTGATTTAGGTACAGCGAATATACTGATTTATTCCAAATCAAAAGGAATCGTGTTAAACGAGCCATCTGTCGTGGCAATTGATTTGAATACCAAAAATGTCGTGGCGGTCGGTTCGGAAGCCAAAGAAATGGTCGGAAAAACCCCGGCGAATATTGTCCCAATCCGTCCTTTAAAAGATGGTGTTATCGCAGACTATGACGTGACCGCACAAATGCTAAAAGAATTTTTGAAAAAAGTGAGCAAGAAAATGGGCTTATCTATGCGTAAACCGACTGTAGTTGTGTGTACGCCATCCGGCAGCACAACCGTTGAACGGCGCGCTATCCATAATGCCGTCTCCAGCTATGGCGCAAAACATGTGCATTTGATTGAAGAACCGGTCGCAGCTGCCATCGGGTCAGATTTGCCTGTCGATGAGCCGATTGCAAATGTTATCGTTGATATTGGCGGCGGCACTTCCGAAGTCGGGATTATCTCATTCGGCGGCGTCGTATCCGTGAACTCTATCCGCACCGGCGGCGACAAAATGGATGAAGAAATTATCAACTATATCCGGAAAAAATATAATATCTTAATCGGTGAACGTACTGCAGAAAACATTAAAATGGAAATTGGGCATGCAGACGAAAATCATGAAGAAGAATCAATGGATGTCCGTGGCCGTGACATGGTAACTGGCTTGCCTAAAACGGTATCAGTTTCATCAAAGGAAGTTTATTCTGCGTTGAAAGAATCACTCGATCAGATTTTGGAAACAATCCGGTCAACGCTGGAAAATTGTCCGCCTGAATTGAGCGGTGATATTGTAGACCGCGGTATCGTTCTGACCGGCGGCGGCTCAATGTTAAACGGTCTCAAGGACTGGCTGTCACAGGAAATTTTCGTTCCTGTCCATATTGCACCGAGCCCGCTGGAATCTGTTGCAATCGGAACAGGCCGCTCATTGAAAATGATCTCGAAGCTCCAAAAAGCTGCAAAATAATAAATAAAAAAATGATAAAACCGTACGCCATCATAAGTGGTGTGCGGTTTTATTATGCAATCGTTTATAGCGAAACTGAGTCTGCAGCCAATGCAGGCCTTCTCCGGTTGAAGTTTTCTCCTGCCGCCAGTCTCTGCCTTATTCCTTTTTAAAAAGGCACCTTTCGTAAATGTAGTTGCTCTTTAATCTCATGGTTGATGTAAACCGCGAAACAGTGAAATTTTCATTCTGATTACCGTTAAGTACTTAAAGGCGCTCCGGAAATACACGCCGCGCACCTTAGGGCGGCTGGTGAGCCTCCTCGGGCTGGCGCCGCGCCTTATAATCTCATTGTTTTGGTGCTTAACTAAACCTCACTTGTGAATGTTGATTGGAGTGGAGGGCAGTCAACTCCTGCGGGAAAGCGGGCGACTGAGACCTGAGCAGGAAGCGGTTTTCTTCCGAGGAGGCTGAAGCGTTGCCCTAAGGTGCGCGACTGCCCGGAACGGAAATCAACATAGCAAGTACTTCGCAGTTTATGGATATTGTGACCAAAAACAAAGACCTTTTAGAAAACAAACTAAAAAATCACCTTCCACAAAAAGGATTTTTAAAATTTTTGTGGAATTATTGTATGAGAGGTGGTCATATGTATACGCTTATTTATCTGTATCGGGTTAAGCTGGAGAGCATTGAAACATTTATCGACATGAATCACCAGGCTGGCGAAATCTATATGTCACATGGATCGCTGGAAGAAAAAACCTATCAGGCTGAAGATCTCAGCGGCCATCATAACTATAAAGGTCTGATTGAAGTGATTCAAAAAGAAGATGATGAAGTGATTTTCCTGGTACAGTCTGTATTTCGGAACAAATCACACTACAATGATGTGATGGACCAAGTAAGCATTCGTTCCGATATCAGGGTGATCAGAAGTGAGCTGGGGCACACAACAGACCTGTCAAACGTTATCACCGCCACGTTTGCAACTGACGGGAAATAAAGCGGAAAGTGGCGGGTTACTAACCATTAATGCGGAATTAACTGTTTACATATTTTTCAGAATAATATATAATATAATTAATCATGCTAAAACGTTTCCACGCTAGAGCGCATGATGCATTTAACGACATTCAAAGAAACTGCCTAATCTGTTAACAGTTCTATACCAGTTCTGATTCAACAGACACAAGCCAGTTCAAATTGACTCGCAGATTCCTGTGGTCTTTTTGGAGTGGTTTATTTTTTTCTCAGAAAGGAGTGATGAAATGGCTGGAGCACTTGAAAACATCAAAATTCTTGATCTGTCCCGTGTCCTGGCCGGGCCTTATGCCACGATGATTCTCGGAGATCTCGGTGCAGACGTCATAAAAGTCGAGGCGCCCGGCGGCAGTGACGAAACGCGTAAATGGGGCCCGCCTTTTCAAAATGGTGTGAGTGCTTATTATCTTTGTGCCAACCGGAATAAAAGGAGTATAACGCTTGATCTGAAATCAGAGGAAGGCATCAAAGCGATTAAAGAACTTGTTCGCGATAGTGATGTCATTGTCAATAACTTCAAAACCGGTACAATGCAGCGGCTTGGTCTGGATTATGAAACATTATCCGAAATTAATCCTGAACTCGTTTATTGTTCCATCACAGGTTTTGGTGAAACCGGTCCTTATAAGGATATGCCGGGCTATGACTTTATTATCCAGGCGATGAGCGGGTTGATGAGCATTACCGGTGATCATGAATCCGGCCCGCAAAAAGTCGGCGTGGCCATCACCGATATTTTAACCGGCCTTTATGCTTGCATTGGCATTCAGGGTGCCCTCCTTGAACGAAACCAGTCGGGCAAAGGACAAAAGATCGACCTTTCACTGTATGATTCGGCTGTCAGTGCACTTGTTAACATCGGAAGCAATTATTTGATGGCGGAGAAGAAACCAACTGCTCTCGGAAACCAGCATGCCAATATCGTTCCGTATCAGACATTTGACACAAAGGATGGTCAGATGGTGATCGCTGTAGGCAACGACCATCAGTTCCAGCGATTATGCAACATTTTAGACAAACCGGAATACGCATCAGATGGACGGTTCAAGACAAACCCGGATCGTGTCGAAAATCGAGAGGCTTTGATTCCGCTGCTTCAGGAATTCCTTTCGACTGAGCCAACTGCATACTGGCAGGAAAAATTCCAGGAAAACAACATCCCATGCGGCCCGATTCAATCAATTGATGAAGTGGCACAAGACCCGCAGCTGAATGAACGTGATATGTTTATCAATAAAGACCACCCGACAGCAGGGAATATCCGGATGATCGGAAGTCCCTTAAAACTGTCACGCACACCGGTGAACACTCGCCATCACCCGCCTGATGCCGGCGAAAACACAGAGACGATATTGAAACAATTAGGCATTTCCAAACAAAAAAACTAGGAGTTGATCAGATGGATTTTAATTTTTCAGAAGAACAAAATATGCTGCGCAGTACTGTCCGGAGTTTCGTGGACAAAGAAATTATGCCTTATATTGCCGATTGGGACCGGGAAGGAGAATTTGATCCGGCCATAATGCAGCGCCTTGCTGACCTTGGCCTGATGGGAGTCTGCATGCCGGAACAATATGGGGGAACCGGCATGGATTACAATTCATTAGCGATTGTCTGTGAAGAGCTGGAGCGCGGAGACACTGCATTTCGCACAGCCGTTTCCGTTCATACCGGTCTGAACAGCATGACGCTTTTGCAGTGGGGGACGGAAGAACAAAAGCAAAAATATCTTGTGCCCCAGGCAAAGGGTGAAAAAGTCGGTGCTTATGGCCTGACAGAGCCCGGTGCCGGATCCGACGTTGCCGCGCTTCAGTCAACTGCAGTTAAAGAAGGCGATCATTACATCCTGAACGGTTCAAAAGCATGGATTTCACTTTGCGACACAGCCGACCACTTCCTTGTATTTGCCTATACCGATAAAGAAAAACGTCATAAAGGCATCTCTGCTTTTATTGTCGAACGCAACTGGGAAGGATTTGATTCAAAAGCGACGAAAGGAAAACTGGGAATCCGCTCCGGCAACACGGGTGAAATCTTTTTCGATCATGTTAAAGTGCCGGAAGAAAATCTGCTTGGTGAAGAAGGGGAAGGTTTTAAAATCGCCATGGCTGCGCTTGATAATGGGCGCTTCACCGTCGCTGCGGGTGCTGTCGGTCAAATCCGTGCCTGCCTTGAAGCAAGTGCTCAATACGCAAATGAACGGGAAACTTTCGGCAAACCAATCGGCCAGCATCAGCTTGTCCAGCAAATGATCGCCAAGATGAAAGCCGGCCTTGAAATGAGCAGCCTGCTCGTCTATCGCGCCGGCGAACTGAAAAACGCAGGAAAACGAAATACGGAAGAAACGTCAATGGCCAAGTGGCAGGCGTGCGATTTTGCCAATAAAGCGGCTGATGATGCCGTGCAGATACACGGGGCCTATGGCTATTCCGATGAATACCCGGTTGAACGTTATTTGCGCAACTCGAAAGCACCGGTCATATACGAAGGAACCCGTGAAGTGCATACCCTAATCCAGGCAGGGTACGCTTTAGGCTATCGTGAAGACAAACCATTAAACAAAATGTTACCGGCATGGGAAGGCAACCAGGCAAAAGTCTAAGTTTGCATTGAAGTTGATAGTCGCTTTTTCTGCTGAGGAAATGCGGCTATCCATTTTTTTGAAATTGGCGCTGTAGATTAATATATCCCCCTGCCGACATTTCTAATCAAGACTCTCCCTATATTGTTCGTATTGCCGGTACAAATCATACAACGCTGATAAAAGGGCATTGCCGGCTTTTCCCAAATAATGTTCTTTCATCGCTTCAGCAGGCTCATCAACCCCATCCTGCAGGCTGTGTCCTCTTAGAAGCTGGTGAATAAACTCCCTGCCGTGTTCTGTTGCCAATGTACAACTCGCGGTAACGATAACGCCGTATTTTTTATCGATTTCAGCTGTTATGGTGAGTGTTTCATACATGCTTCTGGCAGCCATTCCGGATGGCAGTCGCGCGTGCCCTGCAATAAATACCGTATTCATCTGCATCATCCCCCTCCAACTAGAAGACAGGTTCCCGAAAGCCGAGTTTTCGGGAAATTCTTTCAGCTGTTAATTGTGTCTGTCGCTTCAGATCCTCCAGATTTTCCCCTTCAAAATGACTCGACAGTCCGCTTACTGCAAGCGCCGCAATCATTTGATTCCTGTAGTCATAAATGGGGTAAGAAATGCCTGTTGTATCAGCATCCTGTTCACCGATACTGAACGCGAAACTTTCTTCATAAATCGTGTGCAATTCCTGAAGTAATTTCTGTTTATCTATCATACCCTCAGTTACGGGATGATGCAATTCAGCATTCTCCAAGATTTCTTCCTGGCGCTTCATCGGCATATGTGCTAACAGCATCTTTGGACCCGACCCTAAATACAGCGGAGAGCTTTTGCCAACTCTGGTATTCAGCCTTAGTGCTCTTCTGCTGTCCACTTTCTCAATATATGTGGCTTCATCCTGATTTCTTATAACCAAATGGACAACCTCATTAATATCACCGGCAAGCTGCTGCATAAAGGGGAGCGCAATATGCCGGATTTCCAGCTGATCGGAAACAATATGTCCAAGCTCCAGCAGTTTAAGACCCAATCGGTATTTGCTGTCGTGCTCGTTCTCTTTAGTTTTATATAAAAAATCGCTCGATTCGAGTGCCGATAACAGCCTGTAAGCAGTCGGTTTTGGAAGATTCGCTTTTTCGGCAATTTCCTTTAATGTCCATTCGGGTGTATCGACTGAGAAATAATCTAATAATTTTAATGCTTTGATCACACTTTGATTCATGACGAAAACTCCTTGCACCAGGCGTAATTATGGATATATTTTAAAGCTCTTTTCCCGTTCTTTGTTATTTTACTATTGCAGTTAATATGAATTGCGACACAGTGATAGAATTGATTTCCGCTCCGGGCAGTCGCGCACCTTAGGGCAACGCTTCAGCTTCCTCGGAAGCAAAAACCGCTTCCTGCGGGATCTTCAGCCGCCCGCTTTCCCGCAGGAGTCGACTGCCCTCCTCTCCAACCAAACGCCATGAAATACGCCAGCGGGAAAGCTAAGACAAGGAGATCCCACGGTTACAGAAGAACAAAGGCTAAGAACGCCACGACAATAGCCAACTCCTTTGTGACCAACATTATGTTTGCCCGGGGCTGAGGCCGTGCCCATGGAAGGCGGGTTTTATTGCCGGAGCGCCTCTTAGCAATCAGTAAAAGTCAGAAAGGACCACACAAATGAGAATTTTAACAGTACATCGCATTTCCTGGCTTCTGTGTCAGAAACTGGAAATACTCAGGAAAAGGGTGCCACATGAAGTTCCAACAGTCTTTTCCAGTAATCAGCCAGTTACATGTGCTTTTTTATTGCTGCTAGGTTCGTGAATGCTGACTCCCCGCTTTGCCATTTCGTCAATATAGATATCACCCGGGACGATCTGCTCCGGCGGATAGACACCACGCTTATCAATCGTCCCATCAGCAATCATCTGCGCAACGGCTGAAATTGTGTTTGCTGTGGCCCGTGCCATAGCCGTAACTTTATGTTCGCGGTCTTTATAAGTCGTCATTTCAAACACATGTGTATCCTTATGTCCTGCCTTTTCGCCCCCTACTTTCACCCGCAGCAGAACAACATCATCTTTATCACCCAATTCAACAATTGGATCGAGCACCTTAAGCAAGACTTCACGCGGATTGATTTCTTCACCATTCACATCAACCGAATAATCCATCCGTGTCAAATTCAGGTCCACCAGAAGCTTGAATTTCTCTGCATGCCCGGGATAGCGAATCGTTTTATACTCCAGAGTCTTAAGATTCGGGTACGAGATTGATAATGTTGATGTACCGCCGGAAGTATGAAATGCCTCCAGCGGACCGAATTTTTCAAAATGAACACGCTCAACTTCTGTTAACGATTCGATTTCCTGTTTGACACCATCGCGTACAATCAGTGCCGGATCAGTATAATGGTCAAAAACACCTTCCATCGAAAAGACGTGGTTATATTCAAATGGCGGCTCCGGATTAACCGGAATTCCCCCGACATATAATTTAATTTCTTCCATTTTATCAAGTTTGCCGGCTCCATAGCCTGATAGAATATTAATCATACCCGGTGCAACACCCAAATCCGGGATTAACGTTACACCTGCATCCTGAGCATCCTCTTTCATGTCAAGTACTTTATCGGTCACATGACCAATGTGCCCTCCCAAATCAACTGAATGAACGCCGGTTTTTATTGCAGTTTTGGCGACGGTTTCGTTAAATGAATAAAATAACGCATTAATGATGACGTCAAACTGCCGCATATAATTGCCAAGCTCCCGTTCATCCTTTGCATTGACCTGATAAGCCGTCAGTTTGGCGGAACTGAGCTGATTAACCACTTTTTGCGCAGCATCAATATCGATATCAGCAAGCCCGACCTCTGTCACACCTCCACTTGCCACTAAATCCCGCGTTGCTTCCTTGCCCATCAATCCAGATCCCAGCACACCTATTTTCACATGCATTCACTCCCTGCCTGAAATATGTTTCCACTTTTTAGAGGACTGTCTCGAATTCTTCGGGAATCCAACAAAATATGAGACAGCCCATTTTATAAATTCATGACGGTTGTTACACGTTACTCCGTATCAATCTGTGCCCGCTGAAGTTTGCCACTGTAATCGATGTAAACAGCTTTCCATTCGGTGAATACATCGAGTGCCTGCACACCTGAATCGCGATGACCATTTCCGGTTCCTTTTGTACCGCCAAATGGCAGGTGGATTTCTGCCCCTGTCGTTCCGGCGTTTACGTAAACAATCCCGGTATCCAGATCACGTTGTGCTTGAAAAACTCTATTGGCATCTGTTGTAAAGATCGAGCTTGACAGACCGAAAGAGACACCATTATTCACGTCGATCGCTTCTTCAAAACTTTTCACAGGAATCAATGAAATAACCGGACCGAATATCTCTTCCTGAGAGATGCGCATATCTGCCGTGCAGTCTGTAAACAAGGTTGGTGCGTAATAATGGCCGCCTGCATATTTATCATCATCAAGCACATAACCGCCAGCCATTAATTTGGCGCCTTCCTCTTTACCGATTTGAATATACTTTTCTATCTTTTCAAGACCGGCTTTATTAATGATTGGACCAACTTTATTTGATTCATCAAGTCCGTCACCGATTGCCAGTTTTTCAATTTCGACAAGCAACCGCTCCTCGACCTTTTCTTTCACATCTTCATGAACGATGACACGGCTCGCTGCTGTACACCGCTGACCGCTCGTTCCATAAGCACTCCAAATAATGCCCTCCACTGCCAGATTGAGATCAGCATCATCCATGACGGTAATCGCATTCTTGCCGCCCATTTCCAGCGACACTTTCTTCAGCTGTTTGCCACATTCGCTTGCGATATTGCGGCCGGTTTCATTGGACCCGGTAAATGAAATGACCCGGATATCGTCATGATGCACCATGGCATCACCAACAGCAGACCCCCTGCCATTGACAACATTCATGATACCTTTTGGCAAGCCCGCTTCTTCAAGAATCTTAGCCAGTTCATATGCCATAATTGGCGTTTCAGTCGCCGGCTTCCAGATAACCGCATTGCCCGCAACAATCGCCGGGAACGACTTCCAGGTGGCAATTGCAATCGGGAAGTTCCATGGTGTGATAATGCCGACAACACCTACCGGCGCGCGCTGGCTCATGGAAAACTTATTTGGCAGCTCTGCAGGTGTCGTGTGACCGAATAGACGGCGTCCTTCGCCAGCCATGTAAAATGCCATATCGATCCCTTCCTGAACTTCACCTCGTGCTTCTTCCAGCACTTTTCCATTTTCCATCGTCAAAAGCTGTGAAAGCCGTTCTTTCCGTTCTTTCATCATCTGACCGGCTTTGAACAAAACTTCAGCTCGCTGTGGCGCCGGAACAAGTGCCCACTCTTTTTGCGCTTTTCCCGCAGCTTCAACAGCTTTACTGACATCTTTTTCATCCGATAAGGGCACGTCCACGATCGTTTTGCCGTTTGCCGGATTAATCACCGGGGCCGATTCGTGCTTCTCCACCCATTCACCGTCAATAAAATTTTGCAGATTGTCTGTTTTCAGCAGTGCTTTACTCATGGAAAATACCTCCTAATATTGATTGATATCCTGTTATTTTTCAGCACGATCCCGGAGCTGTGAAATCGTGGTAGAAACGGAAATCTGTTCTTTCTCAGTCATAACTTCTATCACAGCCGGTACATTTTTCTCCAGTGCCAGCTTAAATACTTTCGCGAAATCATCCGGTGTGTTGGCTTCATACCCATCGGCACCAACACTTTCAGCTAAATCTTTGAAAGAGATCCCCCCAAATCAGTGCCAATGACTTTTCCCGGATAATGCATTTCCTGATGCATCCGAATGGTTCCATACATTTGATTGTTAAACACGATACTGATGACAGGAATATGATATCTGACAGCTGTTTCAAGCTCCTGCATAGTCATCATAAAACCGCCGTCACCCGCTAAAGCAACGACCGATTTATCCGGCAGGGCACGCTTTGCTCCAATCGCTGACGGCAAGCCATACCCCATGGCGCCTGATGTCGGTCCCACATACGTATGCTTTTTCTTAAACGAGTAAAACGCATGCAGCCAGCCGGCAAAATTTCCCGCATCATTAGTCAAAAGGGCATGATCAGGCAAAATATCTTCCATCAGTGCCACTATATGCTTGTATATGGAAGCTTTATGCGACACATCAAGACGACTGATCGCTTCATAAGCACGCCGGCGTTCATCTGCCCATTTTTGCCAAGTGTTTGGGATTTTGATGCCGGTTAACGCAAGGAGAGCTTCACCAGCATCTGCTACAATACCGACATCCGGTGTGAAAACTTTGCCGATTGTTTCAAAGCTGATGTCTATATGGATAAGTTTTTTCTCCGGTGTGATAATCGCGTAATCTTGTGTCGTCACCTCAGACAGGCGTGTGCCGATGGCCAGTATCGTATCTGCCTCCTCAACAGAATTGATTATTTCCCGGTTTGTTCCCAGTCCCAGGTGCCCGGCGTAAAGCGGGTGATCATTCGGAAATACATCCTGTCTCCGAAATGCTGCAATAACAGGCAATTGATGCTTCTCGGCAAATGTGACAAGCGCCTCTTCTGTGCGAGAGCTTTTTATCCCGCCGCCGGCAATAATCAATGGTTTTTCAGCCGCAGAGAGCAATTGACTGACGCGGTTGATTTCTTCTTTGGCCGGAGCTGGCTTTGGGATCACAGTTGGCGGACCAAATACCATTTCTTCCTTTTCCGGCAATACATCTTCAGGCAGTGACACAATGACAGGTCCGGGTCTTCCGGTTTTGGCTATCCGAATTGCACGCTGCGTGATTTCTGCTGTGCGTTCAGGGTCTTTCACCTCAACAGCCCACTTGGCAATATGCCCGAAATACTGATCAAGATCCACTTCCTGAAAACCTTCCCTGCCCCTGTGTTTGCTGTGTACCTGCCCCAGAAACACGACCATCGGTGTTGAGTCCTGATAAGCGGTATGTACCCCTATCGATAGATTTGATGCACCAACGCCACGCGTAGCCATTACAATACCGGGCTTCAGTGATGACTTCGCATATCCTTCAGCCATAAAGGCCGCACCGCTTTCATGTCGTGTTGATATCAGATTAATAGTTTCTTCATCATACAGTGCATCCAGCAATGGCAAATAGCTTTCGCCCGGGACACAAAACACATCACGAATGCTTTCAATTTTCATGCACTCCACAATTGCCTGTGCAGCAGTGACTGTTTTGACAGTCCGTACGTTTACGGTTGTTTTCATTTATCGTGTCACCCCTCCAAATTCAGCTGCTTCATCCGTTCGATAACCTCTTCCAAACGATCGATTGAAACCGTAAGTGCCACCCTGAAGTATCCCTCACCCCGCGAGCCAAACGCGTTCCCCGGAGTGATGATGACGCCTGCTTCATCAAGCAATTTGCCGGCAAATGACATTGATGTAAACCCATCCGGTACCTTCGCCCAAAAAAAGATGGTCCCGTTTGGTTTGTCTGCTTCAATGCCAAGTTTTCTGAAAGACGTGTACAACGTTTCCATCCGTTCCTCATAGATTTTACTATGTTCATCCACTGCTGAATAATCACTGGTCAAAGCAGTCGCCGCAGCTTTTTGAACAGGGATAAACTGACTGCTGTCGATGTTGCTTTTAAGAGCTGAAAGTGCCTTTATTACTTTCCTGTTACCGACCGCATAACCAATCCGCCAACCGGTCATATTAAAGTTTTTCGACAATGAGCCGAATTCCACTGCACATGCTTTCGCCTCAGGAACCTGCAGCACGCTTGGTGCTTCATAACCGTCAAACGTAAGCATGTCATATGCGGCATCATGCACAAGCAGCAGCTGATTTTTCTCTGCGAATGCAATCGCTTCCAAAAATGTGTTGTAATCAGCAGTCGCTGCAGTCGGATTGTTCGGATAATTCAAAAGCATTAACACTGCTTGATTAACACTAGCCTGATCAATATGGCCATAAAGCGGCAAATACCCATTTGCCTCATCCAGCGGGAGTTGTTCACTTATCCCGCCAGCTAACTGAACCGCTGTCCTGTAAGCCGGATAGCCCGGATCCGGCACAAGAACCTTCTCCCCCGGATTGACGGTTGCCTGCATCAGGTTGGCAATTCCTTCTTTCGACCCGATAACAGCAAGCACTTCTGTCTCCGGGTCCAATTCCACATCGTACCGCCTTTTGTAAAAGTGTGCCACCGCTTCTCTGAATTCTTTTATGCCACTGTATGTGGAATAACCATGATTGGCAGGGGCCCGTGCTTCTTCCGTCAGACGATCGATGATGAAATCAGGTGTCGGCAAATCCGGCGCACCAATTCCCAAATCGATTACATCTACACCTTTTTCCCGGAGATCTTTTTTCTTCTGCTGGAATTCGGAAAATAAATATGGCGGCAAATCGTTCACTTTATTGGAGACAAACGACATCACGCACCTCCATTTCAATTAATGAAATAACATTTCATGCATCTGTTTTAAGTGTAAAATAGAGTCTGAAAAATTGCAACTGTTTGTAAACAACTTCTTTTATTTAGATCAAGCTGTTTATTTCCGGAAACGCGCTCAAATTCTTGTGCTCACGCCCATGTTTTGATTCACGCGCCCATATTTCTTTTTTTTCACCCATGTTTTGACATTTCCGGCCCATGTTTTATTTCTCGGGAACATGTTTTCATATCCCCGCCCATATCCCCCATCTGACGCCCATGTTTCCGTTCTGGCACCCATAATTATGATTCGATACTAACGTTTAAAATCCTCCAGAAAATAATAAACATTCCAAACACGGGCTTTCATTGTTATCATAAAAGAAAACACATATGAAAGGGTGCTATCATGAACACTGACCGAAAATATGCAGATGAATTGGACCAGCAGGATAAGTTGTCCGACTTCCGGAATGAATTTTATACACCCGATAACACGATTTACCTGGACGGCAACTCACTTGGGCTTCTGTCAAAACGAGCGGAGCAGGCTATCCATGACATGACAGAATCATGGAAGCAGTTTGCCATCAATGGATGGACAGAAGGTGATCATCCATGGTATTACTTGTCCGAAAATCTCGGTGCGCTGACTGCTCCATTAATCGGAGCCAAGCCTGAAGAAGTCGTTGTGACCGGATCGGCAACCACCAATCTGCATCAGCTGACCGCAAGTTTCTATAACCCTGTGGGAAGCAGAACAAAAATCCTGGCAGATACCTTAAACTTCCCTTCTGATATTTATGCTCTGAAAAGTCAGCTGAAACTGCAAGGATATGACCCGGATGGGCATCTTATCCAGATTAAAAGCAAAGATGGGAATATGCTGGAAACACAAGACATTGTTAAAGCGATGACAGATGATGTTGCGTTGATTGTGCTTCCCGGCGTCTTGTACCGAAGCGGCCAGGTGCTTGACATGAAAACCTTGACACATGAAGCACACAAACGCGGAATCCCCATCGGTTTTGATCTCTGCCATTCAATCGGATCGGTTCCGCATAAGCTGTCAGAATGGGACGTGGACTTTGCCTTCTGGTGCACATATAAACATTTGAATGCCGGCCCGGGCAGTGTCGCAGGACTATATGTCAATCAGCAGCACTTCGGCCATAAACCGGGTCTTGCCGGATGGTTCAGTTCATCGAAGGAAAAACAATTTGATATGGAACATACCCTGACACCTGCTCACGATGCAGGCGCCTATCAAATCGGCACACCGCACCTATTGAGTGCTGCACCACTATTGGGTTCTCTCAAAATGTTCCGGGAAGCGGGCATTGAAAACATACGGCAGAAATCACTTCAGCTCACCCAATATTTAATGGATCTGGTTGAAACAGAGCTTTTAGAATATGACTTTAAAATCGCTAATCCGACAACCGCATCCGAACGCGGCGGCCATGTCTATATCGAACATCCGGATGCTGCCCGTATTTGCAAAGCTCTGAAAGCAGATGGTGTGATCCCTGATTTCCGTAAACCAAACGGCATCCGTCTGGCACCTGTCGCGTTGTATAACACGTTTACTGACGTATGGGAGACCATCCGAATCCTGAAAACCATCATGGACGAAGAACGCTTTAAACACTACGAAAACGAAAGGGGTATCATTGCCTGATGACACAAACCAATTGGATCGATATTTCACAGCCGCTGACCCAAGACATGGCACACTTCCCGGGGGACGCGCCATTTGACTACTCACTGACATTCACAAAAGCACAAACCGGCTCAGCCAACGTCGGTCAACTAACCGGGAGCGTCCATATCGGCACCCATATTGACGCACCCTTTCACTACGATGAAAACGGGAAAACGGTTGATCAGTTGGATGTCAATATGTATATCGGCAATGCAGTCGTGCTTGATGTCAGCCATACCGAGAGAATCACGGCAGACACACTAAAGCCATTTGATTTAAAAGGGGCATCGCGTGTTTTATTGCACACGTCACTTCCAAATAATCCAAAACGTTTCCCTGAGCAAATACCTGAGCTGGATCCGAGTATCGCAGATTTTTTGGGCGAACAAGGGGTAGTCCTGCTTGGCGTCGACATCCCGTCCGTTGATCCGCCTGAAAGCAAGGAACTTCCGGTTCATCATGCACTGTACCGGCAGAATATTTTTATTCTGGAGAATTTAATGCTTGATCACGTCGAGCCCGGTCAATACGAACTGATTGCCCTGCCGCTAGCCATAAATGGTGCTGACGGCAGTCCGGTCCGTGCAGTTCTGCGGCCGGTCAATGAATAGGAGGAGTCAGCATATGAACGATAATCCATTTGAAAATGAAAACGACATCCATACTGATTTTAAAGAAAAAATGACGTACGGTGACTACCTGCAGCTCGACCAGCTGCTGAACAGTCAGAGACGCCTTTCCGATCACCATGATGAAATGCTGTTTATCATCATCCACCATGTGAGTGAGCTTTGGCTGAAACTGATCATTCACGAAACCAAAGGCGCGATTGCAGCAATCGAGCAGAATAATTTGCGGGCTTCCTTCAAAATGCTTTCCCGTGTGTCGAAAATACAATCGCAAATCATTAACGGCTGGGATGTGCTGTCCACCCTTACACCCGCTGAATATATGGAGTTCCGCGACAAACTGGGGAATGCGTCCGGTTTCCAGTCATACCAGTATCGGTTGGTCGAATTTGTGCTTGGTTATAAAGCACCGCATATTTTAAAAATCTATCAAAATGACCCGGAAATCTATCGCATTTTGGAAGATGCCTATCATAAACCAGGACTTTATGACGTTGCGATTCAAGCTCTGGCACGCCACGGATTCACAATCGATGAGGAAGTTCTCAACCGTGATTTCTCCAAAACATACGAGAAAAATGCTTCTGTTGAGAGAGCGTGGATGAACGTATATCACAACGCCCCGGCATACTGGGAGCTGTATGAATTGGCGGAAAAACTGGTCGATATTGAAGACTGGTTCCAGCAGTGGCGCTTCCGGCATATGAAAACAGTGGAACGAATCATCGGACATAAAACAGGCACCGGCGGTTCATCAGGTGTCGGCTACCTGAAACAGGTGCTTGATCACTATTTCTTTCCGGAGTTGTGGGAACTGCGTACTAAAATTTAAGAAGGTGTTCAAAAAGCCCGGTAAAAACGACACTGTATGCGATTGTAGTCAATACCTAAAATGGTATATAATATTGGTTACATTTTAAAAGTGGAAAGGAATTAATTATGAACGATCATTGGTCATCCAGAATTGGATTTATTTTATCATCAGCAGGTGCAGCGATCGGCCTTGGAGCTATATGGAAATTCCCCTATATGACAGGCATGAACGGGGGCGGCGCCTTTTTCCTGCTTTTTATTGCATTTACCTTAATCATCGGGCTTCCCCTCTTGGTTACTGAATTTATTATCGGACGCGGTGCTCAGAAAGAAGCTGTCAGTGCGTTCAAAAAACTCGCTCCCGGCAGCAGTTGGCAGGTTATCGGTTATTGGGGCATTGCCGGTTCATTTATCCTGTTGTCATTTTACAGTGTTGTCGGCGGCTGGGTGCTCATATACAGTGTCATGTCGCTGTTTGGCTCTGTCATTTCAGACAATGCCAATTATGAACAGTTATTTGGAGCGATCACCGGTGATCCGCTTATCGCCATTTCCGGGCATGCCCTGTTTTTAATCCTCGCCGTCATTATTGTTTCCTTTGGGATTAAAGCGGGGATTGAAAAAGCAAGTAAAGTGATGATGCCATTATTGTTTGTCTTTTTTATCATACTGGTCATCCGATCTGTTACCTTCGAAGGCGCAGCTGAAGGTCTTAAATTCTTTCTGCAGCCTGACTTTTCCAAAATGACAGCAGAAGGGATTTTGTATGCACTCGGCCAGTCCTTCTTTGCCCTGGCGGTCGGTTTTTCCGTCATGGTGACATACAGTTCCTACCTTGGTAAAGATGTGAGCTTGCCGTTTTCAGCGGCATCTGTTTCAATTATGAACGTTTTTGTTTCACTTTTAGCCGGACTGGCCATATTCCCTGTAGTCTTTTCATTCGGACTGGAGCCGACAGAAGGCCCTGGCTTATTATTCATGGTGCTGCCGGCTGCTTTTGCACAAATGCCATTCGGTGAAGTGTTCCTGACGTTATTTCTGTTGCTGTTCCTGTTTGCCATTTTCACATCAGCCTTCAGCATGCTTGAGATTATGACAGCCGCTGTTACCGCCAGAAAGAACTATTCACGAACCAAAGTCGTGTGGGCTTCCGGACTAATCGTCTTTATAGCCGGCATTCCTGCTGCCCTGTCATCAAGTGCGCTGGCAGACTTTAAAATCTTTGGAAAGACTGTTTTTGATGCGAGTGATTTTCTTGTCAGTAACATCATGCTTCCGGGCGGATGTCTGATGATGGCATTATTCATCGGTATCAGAATGGATCAGTCACTGATGAAGCAGGAATTTTCCTATGCCAATAACCTTTCATCCGGAGCATATCAGCTCTGGTTTCAAATCATGCGCTGGCTCGTGCCGGTCACCATCGTTATCGTCTTCTTAAATTCAGTCGGTATTATTCAATTTTAATGCATGAATCCTAAGCCTTTTCCATGTAAACAGTGATATTTAAGGTTAAAATAGCATGAGGAGGGAATTTATTCTCAAAATGGGAGGTTATCGCATATGGCACAAAAAATTGTCATCGTCGGCGGTGTAGCGGGCGGTGCCAACATCGCGTCACAATTGCGGCGGAATGATCAAAACTCTGACATTACCTTATTTGATAAAGATGAGCATATCGCCTTCTCCACCTGTGGTATGCCGTATTACATCGGCGGTGAAGTTGAAAAGCGGTCTCATCTGCTCGTGAATAGCGAAAAGTTTGCCGATAAATTCGATATAAACTTGCAAACCAATGCAGAAGTTATAAAAATCGACCGTGAAAACAAGCAGGTTACTTACCGGGATTCCTCGGGAGAACATAAAACACCTTACGATAAACTTGTGCTGGCACCCGGCGCTTCTGCCATCAAACCTGATTTTGACGGGTATAATGAAAAACGGGTGTTCACACTCCATACTATCCCGGATATGGATGCGATTCAGGAATTTATCCAGACCCATCAACCAAAAACCTGTGCCATCATCGGTGCCGGTTTCGTCGGTATGGAACTGGTCGAGAATTTACAAGCACTCAGTATTGACTGTACGATTATCGACCGAAGCAAACAAGTCATGAAGCTTGTCGATAAGGACATGGCCGCAATGATTGAGGACCATATCACTTCAAAAGGCACTCACCTTCTTTTGAATGAAGAACTTAACTCATTTTCAAATAACGGCTCGACGCTGCACTTAGGCAGCGGCAAAAGTGTGCAGGCTGACATGACCATCATGGCTGCCGGCATCCGTCCGAATAAGAAATTGGCTGAAGACAGCGGCTTGAAAATAGGCAAAACGGGTGCGATTAAAGTAAACAATTTTATGCAGACGAACGATCCCGATATTTATGCCATCGGAGACGTTATCGAAACAAATGACTTTCTGACCGGAACGCCGAGACATGTTGCACTGGCAGGGCCGGCACATCGCCAGGCCATCATTGCAGCCGGCCATATGCAAGGAAACAAAATCGAATATTCAGGCGTGCAGGGTTCTGCCATTTTTAAAGTATTTGATTTAACAGTTGGTTCTACAGGGTTGAACGCCGCTGTATTGGATCATTTGGACATTGAGTATAAAACAGTGACACATGAGGCCCTCTCTCATGCCGGCTATTATCCCGGTGCTGAGAAAATTTGCATCAAAATCCTGTTCGATGCAAAAACAGGCTTGTTATACGGTGCTCAAGTCATTGGAAGAGAAGGTGCCGATAAACGATTAGCTGTCCTGGCAACAGCCATGAAAGGCAGAATGACCGTGCACACTCTGACGGAATTGGAACTGGCCTACGCGCCGCCATATTCATCACCGAAAGACCCCGTCAATGTCATCGGCTATAAAGCAACAAGCAAACTGGAGTCTTAAAAAACTTTTTGATAATGATTGTAATAAGCGCAAAAGAAGCACCAGCCGGCTGACTGGTGCCTTTTTCTATGTTATTTAAATATGGCGCCCGATTAAAATCCTTCTTCAAAACGATAAATCAATCTGTATTTATCTTCATTCACCAGTTCTTTCATATGGACTTTGACATTATGCCCCAGATACGCTTCCTCGTCAGTCATTGCCACAATCATCGCTTTTGTATCATTTTGCATATCATAATAAATATCGCCGACAACAGGTTTATCGAAATCGTCATTGTAGGATATGATACCTGTCGTTTCATCTTCTTCAAGCTGAGCCTCCGAGACAAGCTCTTTGTCATAATATGCTATATCCTCACTGCCCCCACTCTTGCCCGGGACCAGGACGACATATTCACTGTGCTTGACACCATTATCACGTGTGGTGACAACATTTCCATCTTCAACGTTGTCTACTTTTTCAATTTCGTTAAGTGAATAATGATCAAGAAAGTCAGGTGCCGGTTTAATGATTAAAATATAATCACCAGGCTCAGGTTTTTTATTCTGATCAATCGTGTAACGCCGGCCATAGAAAATAAATGAATCGTTATGTTTCGGTCGACAAGGCTCAATATTATTGGCACTGGTTATATCCTGCTGCATGTCTTTCAAACGATAGAGGTGTACAGATTGTTTGAACATCGGTTTCACCGAATATACTTTGTGAAGTTCATTTTTGTAATAAACAAACTGCCCTTTTCTAACCTGAAATAATTTCATTTTCGTGCCTCCTTAAATTTTATACATTATACCACTCTTATTTTCCGTAATACTATATAAATTAAACATAAAATGGGAGAAAATACAATGTATGTTCAAAAATTTCAGCTGGTTATGCAAAATTCCCCTATGATTTTTCGGTAAGGTTATTGTCTCAAAGATTGCAACTTACGAAAAAAGCCTTCGGTGATTATTGACCAAGTTCTTGTGCTATTAAGGAAAGCTCTTCCCAGCGTTCCATTTTAGCTTCCAGTTTTTCTTCTACTTCCTGCTGTTCATTATAAAGGTCTTGCACCTTGCCGGCATCACTTCCCGCTCCGGCTATTTGTTCCTGAAGCTCTTCCAGTTTTGTTTCCAGCTCGGTTATATCATCTTCAATCGTTTCCCATTCGATTTTATCATGATATGACATCTTCTTTTTCGGTGCAGGTTTTTTCTGCGTTTTCTTGTCTGATTTAGGTGTTTGCTTGTCCTGCTGCTTCTCCCGCTCAAGCAATTCACTGTAGTTGCCGTAAAAATGCTCGATGGGGGCATCTTCTTTGAACACAAGCATATGATCAACGACACGATCGAGAAAATACCGGTCGTGCGATACTGTAATGACAACACCCGGGAATTGATCCAAGTAATCCTCAAGCACCCCGAGCGTCTGAGTATCCAAATCATTGGTCGGCTCATCCAGCAGCAGGACATTCGGTTCCTGCATAAGCACTTTCAGCACATAAAGACGTCGCCGCTCCCCGCCCGATAATTTGCGGATATAATTCCACTGCTGGCGGCGTGAGAATAAAAATCTCTCCAGCATTTGCTCTGCTGTAATGACTTCACCCTTTTTTGTATGGACTACTTCAGCTGTCTCACGGATGTATTCGATAATTCGTTTGTCACCATCAAATTCTTCATCATTTTGCGTATAATAGCCGATTTTGACGGTTTGTCCTATCTCGACTTCCCCTTTGTCAGGGTGTATTCGGCCGGCCATGATATTCAGCAAGGTGGTTTTGCCCGTACCATTTGGTCCAACAATGCCTAACCGGTCTCCGGGAACAACCATGAAATCAAAGTTGCTGATCAGCGTACCTGCTTCATAGCCTTTTTCGACACCTTCAAGTTCCAGCACTTTGTTTCCAAGCCGGGTTGATCCTGCTTCAAACGAAACGTCCCTGGATGTCGTATCAAATGTTTGCTTTTTCATCTCCTCTGCCCGTTCGACCCGTGCTTTTTGTTTGGTTCCACGTGCTTTCGGTCCCCGTTTCAGCCAGGCAAGTTCACGGCGCAGCGTGTTTTGATGCTTTTCTTCATAGCTTTTTTCCAATGCTTCCCGCTCAGCTTTTTTCTCAAGAAATACTTCATAGTTGCCCTCATAAATATAAAGATTCCCTTTATCCAGTTCATAAATCTGATTCGTGACCCGATTCAAAAAGTAACGGTCATGCGTTACGAGCAACAAAGCACCTTTATAAGATGCTAAATAGTTTTCCAGCCAGTCCACCGTTTCATTATCAAGATGATTTGTCGGCTCATCAAGAATCAGAAGATCAGCGGGCTGTATTAACGCTTTTGCGATGGCAACACGCTTTCTCTGACCACCTGAAAGTTCGGCAACCCGTTTATGATAGTCAGTCACCCCTAATTTAGTTAGGACTGTTTTGGCCGCCGTGTTAGCTTCCCATGCTTCCACTTCATCCATCTGCTGCTGTTTCACCAGCAGCCGTTCCTGATTCTTCTCGTTTTCCGGATTGCGCTGCAAATCAAGCAGTACTTGCTCATATTCTCGCATCACTTTCATGATGACGGCTTCTCCATAATAAATCTGTTCAATAACAGTCAGGTCATCCTCCAAATCAGGTTCCTGAGCCAAATATTCGATTTTGTAATGTTTAGGGTGATCAATCGTGCCTTTCTCTGCTGTATCGATTCCGGCAAGCACTTTCAAAAAGGTTGACTTCCCGGTACCGTTAACACCAATCAATCCTATTCTGGCATTTGGTTTGATGATACATGAAATGTTATTGAGTAACGTTTTGTCGCCATATGATTTATATAAATTCTCTACTGTAAGCATACTATTACCTTCCTAATGTTGAATCATCGTCATTCTTATGATTTTTTATCAGCTGTTTGATTAAAATAACAATTAAAAATAGCAACCATGACGTAGCGGCATAGAATATCAATTTGCTGAACTGATCCATTTCCTGAAAAAAGAATGCCATCCCGATCCAGATAACACCCAATCCAAGTATTTGATAAACTAAAAATTTAATAGTGATTGCCCCCAGACCTAAAGTGAATCTTCAATCAGTGGGAGGTTTTTTCCCCCACTGATTGTTAGATGAATGAATCGGACATTTAGGGACAGTTAACCGCCGTTCCCGGGCGGATTACTGTCCATTACATGTGGGATAAAATTCTCTATCTCTAGTTTATCGTACTGACGGCTGCTTTGCCATTATGAAATTTGAGAACAGCTGATTTTGATGCAATCAGACCTAAATCAACATTGATAAGAACATCAAATGCTTACTTAAGCTTACAAAACGAAAGCACCAGTCCTGCCGGGAAAATCAGTCATTCAATTCCCGGATAACATTTGCTGTTTCAATCGCTGCAGTTGCTGCCTCCGATCCTTTGTTCCCAGCCTTTGTTCCGGCACGCTCAATCGCCTGTTCGATTGTTTCAGTCGTCAGCACACCAAAAATAACCGGTTTGCCGGACTGAATCGCCGCATTGGAAACCCCTTTGGCGGCTTCACTGCAGACGTAATCAAAATGCGGTGTAGAGCCGCGGATAACCGCCCCAAGCGTTACAACAGCATCATATTCATCCTTAGCCGCCATTTTGCCGGCAGCGACGGGAATCTCAAATGCACCCGGAACCCAGGCAATATCAATATTCGCTTCTTTGACGCCGTGCCGTTTCAGGGTACCTTCCGCCCCTTCCAGCAGCTTGCTCGTAATGAAATCATTAAACCGCGCCACAACAATGCCGATTTTCAAGTCTGAACCGACAAGGCTGCCTTCAAATGTTTTACCCAATTGGATCATCTCCTTTAGTTATTATGAAAACTGAATAAATGTCCCATCTTTTGATGTTTCGTGTGCATGTACCTTTCATTTTCCGTCGTTGGTCCTGTCTCAATCGGTACACGAGCATCGATTTGAATGCCGTGTGATTGAAGCCCTTGCATTTTTTCGGGATTATTAGTCAACAGTTTCACTTTTTCTGCGCCTAAATCTTTTAAAATCTGAGCGCTGATATCATATTCGCGCATATCCGGTGCAAATCCCAGCTGTTCATTCGCTTCAACCGTATCCATTCCGGCGTCCTGCAGCTGGTAGGCGCGCAGTTTGTTAATCAGTCCGATGCCGCGCCCTTCTTGACGCATGTACACCAGCACGCCAGCACCCGCAGCATTAATTTTATCCAAGGCCTCATAGAGCTGCGGTCCGCAATCACAACGGTGGGAACCAAAGACATCTCCTGTCAGACATTCGGAATGGACCCGGGCCAGCACCGGTTCTGACTCGTGAATGTCACCTTTTACAAGGGCAATATGTTCCTTATCATCCAGATCATTTGTGTACCCATACACGGTAAACGTGCCGAAATCGGTCGGCAGTGTTGTTTCGACAGCACGTGTGATATGCACTTCATGGTGCTTGCGGTAGGCAACCAAATCTGCAATTGAGACCAGTTTCAAATCAAATTCGTCAGCCATTTTACGTAGATCCGGTACCCGCGCCATTGTGCCATCGTCTTTGATGATTTCACATATGACACCGGACGGGGAGGCACCGCTCAATCCCGCCAGATCGACCGAAGCTTCAGTATGGCCTTGCCGCGTTAAAACGCCGCCATCTTTGGCAATAAGCGGAAAAACATGGCCGGGCTGCTTAAAATCATCCGCTTTAACATCCGGTTCAAGCAATGCCCGGATTGTTTTTGAACGTTCATCTGCGCTTATGCCGGTTGTTGTATCGTTGTGGTCGATACTGACCGTGAATGCTGTTCTGAACGGATCGCTGCTCTGAGGCGTCATCATCGGCAGTTTTAGTTTCTCGGCTAAATCCCCTTTTATAGATGTACACACAAGACCCTTTCCATGAGTAATCATAAAATTGATCACATCCGGTGTCGTTTTTTCCGATAATGCCACCAGGTCACCCTCATTTTCCCTGTCTTCATCATCAACCACAATCACCGGTTTCCCTGCTTTCAAATCGTTTATCGCTTCATCGATTGTATGAAACACTTTGTCCACTTCCTTCGCTTTTTGAATCAATTCCATGGTGCTCTTGACTGATCATATTTTTCACATGTTTAGCGATCATGTCACATTCAATATTCACGATGTCGTTTTCACCTTTCTCACCCAAAACCGTCTCGGATACTGTATGGGGAATGAGTGATATCGTAAACGTGCTTTCGCTGATACCGAACACCGTCAGACTGACACCATCGACTGCGACAGAGCCTTTCATAATGAAATAAATCACCAGTTCACCCGGAATTTCCACATCATAATAAATCGCATTTTCCTGTTTTTCTTTACGGACAATCGTGCCTATCCCATCCACATGACCGGAAACAAAATGCCCGCCAAACCTGCCATTTGCAGGTATCGAACGTTCAAGATTCACATTTGATCCTTCTTCCAGCATCCTAAGGGAAGTCGCTTTAATTGTTTCCGGCATGACATCCACCTGAAAACTTGTTTCCGTAAAGTCCGTTACGGTCAAGCAGATACCATTGACCGAAATACTGTCACCAATTTGAATATCCTCCAGAACTTTTGACGATCCGATTGCCATCTGAATTGATTTTTCAGAAACGTGCTGTATTTGTTTAATAGTTCCCTTCTCTTCAATAATTCCCGTAAACATTTGCATCGTCCTTTCGCGGTTCCGCTATGATTTTAATGTCCCCGCCAATCATTTCAATATTTATGATATCAAGCGGCAGTGTTTCCCTCATGCTGTTAAAGCCGTCGCCTGCAATGGATGACGGGGCATCTTTACCGCCAATCAATTTTGGCGCCATGTATTGCACAAGCCGATTGATTTTCCCGCTTTCCAGAAACGAACCGTTCACCGCAGCACCGCCTTCAACGAATAATGACATGATCTTCTTCTCTCCCAAAAGCCTGAGCACGGTTGCGGGATCCAGTGAGTTAAGCGGAATAATGCTCACGCCGTTCTTTTCCCGAAAAGGCTTGATTTGCTCTTCTGTAATATTCTGTTCAGTAAAAATCCACGTATCAGCTCGCTTGTCATTCAGGACATTTGCATCCAACGGCGTTCGAAGATCACTGTCAAGAATGATGCGCAGCGGATTCTTACCGCCATTAGGGATACGTGCTGTCAGGCTTGGATCATCAGCGATAACAGTTTTTACTCCAACCAAAATGGCGTCATGCGTATGACGATACTGGTGAACATCGCGCCTTGCCACCTCACCGGTCACCCATTTGCTGTCACCCGTATGTGTTGCTGTTTTCCCGTCCAGACTGACAGCCGATTTCATCGTGACATAAGGTGTTTTGGTCCGGGTGTAATGGAAAAAATGCTTATTAACATCTGCTGCCTCTTGTTGCAGCACACCCAATTCAACATTGATACCTGCCGCTTCTAACTTTTCAATCCCGCGCCCTGCGACTTTTTCATTCGGATCCTTTATGGCAATAACCGCCCGGCTTAATCCCTTTTCTATAATCAGATCGGCACACGGCGGTGTTTTGCCATGATGGCTGCACGGCTCGAGGGTGATATAAATTGTTGCACCCTTTGCTTTATCACCGGCCATTTGGAGCGCATGAACTTCTGCATGCGGCTCGCCCGCCTTCAAATGCGCACCCACTCCTAAGATTTCGCCATTCTTGACAACTGTAGCGCCTACCGGAGGGTTCGGACTCGTTTGCCCTGAAACAGATCCAGCCAAGTTCAGTGCCAATTGCATATAATGTTCATCGTTCACGGCTGCCGCCTCCTTTTACATTGTGGGATTCGAGCGAGGCCCACTCCGTTTATTATCTCAAATTAAGCACTAAAAAAGCCCCTGAATTCGCTTCAGAGGCATAAGGACAGAATTTAAATCGTATCGTTTTTTTGGTCGAACCGGCCAAGCATATGGCAACGGAGAAAAAGCCCGCTGCATATACTTAGCCCGATATTAAACGATCCCGAAAAAATTCCTTCTCCCATCCAGACTGTCACTGTCGGTCCCGGAGTTTCACCGGGTCCACCGCTTGGCTTTATGCCGCACGGGTCACGGACTTTGAGGCTATGCCTCATCACCGTCGGTCGGGGATTGCACCCTGCCCCGAAGGAATGTTTTGTATGAATATTTATTTTAGTTATAACTTAAATGTGCTAAATATGCAAGTTCAAAGGATTGTTTGTATTTGTTTTTCGTTTAAATATGATTATGTTTACTTCTTGCCGACGAATTTCGTTAGCAGATTGTCAACAAATATAATAAGGTTTTTCATACAAAATATTTTTCATTAAATTACAAGTATTAGTTAGATTACACAAATCTTTTTATAAATACATAAGGATAAAATGTATTACAATCTAATATTCTATTAAAGTTACCCTGAAATTAATTGACCTTTTCTGTTTTATATGTCCAAAAACACACAAAAGTTTTGGTTAAACAAAAATAAACAGAAATCGGATGTTTCTTTCCGATCCTGCTTATTATATTAACTTTGATAATAGATGGATCCTTTTTATCCATTAGCTTGAGATTTAATAAACTTTAATCGACTCATCACATCGTTTTGACCACGCCCAAAATAATCATGTAATTTACTATACTCTTTATAAAGTTCTTCATATACCTCAACGTTCTCTGGAATCGGTTCAATAGTTTTTTCTTTTACACGTGCCATATTTTCTGCAGCATCAACAATATTATTATATCCACCATTCTCTTCTCCAGCTGCTACTGCACCAAACATAGATGCTCCTACAGCTGGCGTTTGTGTAGAATCAGCTATTTTGATAGTCCGATTAGTTACATCTGCATATATTTGCATCAATAATCTATTTTTTTGTGGTAAGCCACCACATGCGTACAGTTCATTTATTTCTACACCATTTTCATGAAAAGCGTCAACGATTTTTCGTGTCCCAAATGCAGTTGACTCTAATAATGCACGATATATCTCCTCTGGTTTTGATTGCAGAGTAACACCTAATATAATACCACTAAGCTCTGTATTAACTAAAACCGAACGATTTCCATTCCACCAATCCAAAGCAATTAATCCTGATTCACCGGGTTTATACTGAGATGCTTCCCGCTCTAACCATTGGTGTACATTTATCCCCTCAGACTCTGCCATCTTTTCCACATAGGAGGGAACTCCCTGGTTAACATACCATGCAAATATATCCCCAACTGCAGACTGGCCAGCCTCATACCCATAGTATCCAGGTATGATACCATCTTCTACGACTCCACACATACCTTCAACTTCTACTTCTTTTTCACCCAGAACCATATGACAGATGGACGTTCCCATTGCCATAACCATTTTTCCAGGTGTAACGACACCAACCCCCGGTACAGAAGCATGGGCATCGACATTCCCAACAGATACAGCCGTATTTGGGTGCAGCCCCGTCAATTCTGCCATTTGCTGTGTAATCTGTCCCGCCGATGTACCTAATGGAACAACATCCCCACGAAGCTTGGTTTTGGTTATATTTTCCAATCGTGGATCTAAAGACTTGAAGAAATCGCTGCTCGGGTAACTCTCTTCTTTATGCCAAACAGCCTTATAGCCAGCTGTACAGCTATTCCGAAGTAAGTTGCCAGTCAGTTGATATGTTACCCAGTCGGTAGCCTCTATAAATTGATCTGCTTCCTCGTATATTTCTGGCGCCTCATCTAAAATTTGCCAAACTTTAGCTAACATCCATTCTGATGATAGTTTACCTCCGTACCTGGGAAGAAACTTTTCACCTCTTTGTTCAGCAATTTCATTAATCTGGTTAGCATGTCTCTGAGCAGCATGATGTTTCCAAAGTTTTACCCAACTGTGTGGATTGCTTTTCCATTTTTCATCAAAACACAGCGGGGTTCCGCTTTGGTTTATTGGGAGAATAGTGCACGCTGTAAAATCAATACCAAGTCCAATAATATCCTGAGGTTGGACTCCAGAATTCTTTATTACTGCTGGAACTGATTTTTTCAGTACATCTAAATAATCATTGGGATGTTGCAAGGCCCAATCAAACCCGAGCCCTTTACCCGATTCTGGTAAAAATTCATCTATAACACCATGAGAATATTCGGTAACATGATCGGCAATTTCCTTCCCGTCTTCCAGCGATACCAGCACAACTCGACCCGACTCCGTTCCAAAGTCAATTCCAAGTGTGTACTTTTCACTCATGAGTAATCCCCCTCCTAATTTTGACCATAATATGCATTTTTACCATGTTTTCTTAAATAATGCTTATCCAGTAACACTTGATTCAGAGAGTGGATTTCACCTTTTAACTGTTGAGTCCACATTCCCATCTTAGCCACTTCTTCTAAAACAATCGTATGTTTAATAGCTTCATTTACATTGATGCCCCAGCTAAAAGAAGCATGGCCATGAACTAAAACACTGGGAATTTCCTTATAGCTTTTATCTTTAAATGTTTCAACGATTACATGGCCTGTTTCCAACTCATAATCTCCATTTATTTCGACATCGGTCATAGGCCTCGTACAGGGAATGCTCCCATAAAAGTAATCCGCATGAGTAGTCCCCAGCGCCGGGATATCCTTCCCAGCTTGAGCCCAGCTTGTAGCGTAAGGAGAGTGAGTATGGACAATGCCGCCTAATTCCGAAAATTGTTTATACAATAATAAATGAGTTGGTGTATCGGAAGATGGTTTTTTACCTTCTATCACTTCACCATCTAAGTTAACAACAGATAAATCTTCCACAGTCAATTCTTCATATGAAACCCCGCTTGGCTTTATAACAACTAATTCAGAATTTTTATCAATACCACTTACATTTCCCCACGTAAGAGTGACTAGACCTTTCTTTGGTAAAGTCTGATTTGCCATGAGAACCTCTTTTTTTAGTTCATCTAACAAAGCTTAGCTCCTCCTATTTGGTGTGCTAAATCCCTTTTGATATTTTTATAGTTTAAGTAATTCATCTTCCCTTTCTTTAAAGTAAGTAACTGTCTGCTGGACCAAATGTTTCAATTTATTTTGATCAGGTTTAGCATTCATAGCAGGATACGGATCCCCACCCGGACCTAAGGGTTCTGGAGTTAAAAATTTATTCCCCTTATTATAACCAATTATATGTAGTGCCATTATAATCGTATCAATATCCATAAACCCTTCCCCTAATGCTCCTCTATTACTATCAGCAAGGTGAAGATTAACTAGTTGACTTCCCGCTTCAATTATGGCTTCCCCTATATGAGACTCTTCAGACTGCATATGATAAATATCTCCATTAATATGCCTGATAGCTTGATGGTCCACTGCATCAATATATTTTTTTGCATCTGAAACTGTATGAATAAAGCTTACCTCAGCTGCACGCACCGGTTCTACAGCCGCTTTAATATTATAATTCTTAAACAAATCACCTAAACTTTTTAATGTTTGTGTACTACGGTCAAATTCCGTTTCATCATAAGGATTCGGACGTCCAACAGCCCCTGGAACGACAAGTAAATATTCCCCTCCTATCGCATTTGTAAATTCCAGTTCCCTTTGTATGTAGTTAATAGCTTCCTGTCTTTTTTGCGGAATATTGCTGGAGAGATCATTTTCGCTCGAAAACATACCGCAAACTCCTGATACTTTCATATCGTACTTGCTTAATAAATCAAGTGTTTGATCAATATTATAACCAAGATCATCCCCATAATGGTTTCCATGCAGTTCGATATATTGAAGCCCTGCTTCTTTCAATCTGCAAATGGATTCTTCTAAGGTTTCAAGCCCAAATCCCCAGTTACTCCACGAAAGTTTTAATCTTTCCTGGAAACGGTGTGGGGAATTTCCCTTCAACTTCAGAAATTGTTCTCGGATCCTTTCATTTTTGATTTGAAAGTTCTGTTTCTTCATTATTTAAACCACCTTAAGATATAATAATCATTGTTAGAGGAGCAATTATGAGGGATAAAGAAAGATATTGCCCCAAGAAATAGTCTCGGGGCAACAAGACATTTTAGAAATCAAAGTCACCTGCATTTTCTTTTGTATAATCTTGCGGCGGCCCCATAATTACTGTATTTCCATCGTCTTTAACGGATATTTCACCAACACCTTCAATTTCTTGACCATCCTTAGGTGTCTCACCTTCAGCTAACATTTTTCCGAGTGCAACAGTTAAATAACCAAGATCTTCAGGATTCCATAAAACAGCAGTATCAAGAGAACCGTCTTCTAGATACGGTTGAGAATCTCCTGGTAAAGCAGATCCTACGACTGAAATCTCATCTTGAAGTCCTTCTTCCTGCACAGCTTGAGCTGCTCCAAGTGGGGCAGGAGTAGAAACAGCTAATATACCATCCAAATCAGAGTATGACTTAATTAAATCTAGAGTCTTTTGATAAGCAACTTGTTGTTTTTCATCTGTTGGTATCTTTTCTGTCACAATTTCAATACCAGGATAATTTTCATCAAGTTCTGCCCTTGCAGCGTCAATCCAAGCATTCAAGTTTGCTGCAGCCAGACCACCAGTCAAAACGGCGATGTTACCTTCCTCTGTACCCATTGCTTCTACTAGTTTTTCAGCCATATGACGTCCGAACTCTTCGTCATCTACTTGCTTCACCGACAAATCGACTTCATTTGCTGGAGTGTCCCAGTCCATAACATGAATACCTTGATCTTTTGCTTTTTGAAGTACGGGATCAACAGAAGCCGGGTCATTTGGAGCTACTGCAATTGCATCTACACCTTGGGAAATCAGGTTCTCAATTTCCTGCACCTGTTGGGAAGCATCCGCTTGGGTAGGACCGGTATATTGCACATTAACACCCAATTCTTCGCCTGCTTTCTCAGCTCCTGTTTCAGATGCATTAAAATAAGGAATACCTACAAGTTTTGGCACGACAGCAATGGATAGCTCTTCATCACCGGAATTCTCATTGCTTGCTTCACCCTCATTTCCTGAATCCCCATTACTTCCACTTTCCCCACTTGAACTTCCATCACTTTCAGAAACACACCCTGCTAAAATACCAATTATCACTATAACCGACAGTAGAATTAACGTAATTCTTTTCATAAAAGATCCCCCTCATCAAGGTAGTTTTAATTGTTAAATCTCGAGAATTCCTCTCTCAAACTTTAGAAGTTTCCCTTAAGATATAAATTTCACTTCATTCATTCTATTCCCTCCTTTTTCCAATCACCACCCCCTCTAAATTGATGAACCACGATTTCATATTCTAAGCAGTGGAAGCTTGTGTCTCTTTTTTCTTTTTGAATTTATCAGAGAAAAAGTTAAGTGTAAGAACGATTATCAATATTGATCCTATGAACACATCTACAATAGCACTATGTGCACCCAGCAAATTCAACCCATTCGAAATTGTCTGAAATATAATTACCGCATATACTGTTCCCATTACTTTTCCATATCCACCATGTATATTCGTTCCTCCAAGAACTGCAGCAGCAACACTTTGTAACAAATATGCGGAGCCCAAGTCCACTTTCACGGAGTTGTAGCGGGATGTCATAATAATTGCTGAAATTGCTGCCAACAAACCAACATACAAATAAACTTTCATAAGCACTCGACTGTTTTTTATGCCCGAGAATAATGTAGCAACGTCATTATTACCAAACATATAAATACTTCTTCCCCAACTGGTCTTATTTAATAGAATCGCAGTCAAAATAACGAAAAAAATAAATATTAAAAAAGATAATGGAATTACTCCTAAATAGTACCCATTTCCAATCAAACTATAGGTATCACCAAAACCAGAAATAGAATTCCCTTTCGTTATAGCTAATATTACACCCTCAAACAGCACCATAGTTCCAAGCGTGACAAGTATTGCCGGAACCCCTATTTTAGATACTACAAATCCGTTGAATGCACCACATGCAACACCAAAAAGAATGGCAACTAATACTGCTGTTAGGATTGAAAAACCATTTGTTAACATCAGAGCAGCTCCTACACCTGACAAAGCTGCAACATAAGTTATGGAAAGATCAATTCCTCCAGTTAAAATCACAACCATCATAGCTAGAGCAAGCAAACCGAATTCCGGAAGTTGGAACAAAAAATTAGTTAAATTGTTTGACCCAAGAAAACCGGGGGCAATTAAGCTCATTAGTAAAAAGGTTCCAAGTGCAATCAGACCTAAAATATTTTCCTTTGAAAGTTTCATTTAATTACCTCCTATGCCTCCACTTCAATTTTAGCAAGTTTTTCTTGTTGTCTTTTATAACTAATGTGGTCATATGAAACTGCAAATACAATAATCGCACCTGTCACCACATTTTGCCAAAATGTATCAATACGCGCTAATATCATTCCATTTTGCATCAAGGCAAGAAGCAGTACACCTAAAAGTGTCCCATGAACTGTCCCCCGGCCTCCATGAATGTTTGTACCGCCAAGCACAACAGCAGCAATAACCATCAATTCAAGTCCCAATAAACCATTAGGATCAACAGCTTTTGTATACGCTGTTTGGGCAATTGCAGCAATACCACATAAGAATCCCATATAAGCAAAAACGAATAATTTCGCTTTTTTATAGTTGATACCTACACGTATTGAAGACTGCTGGTTACCACCAATCGCCATGACTGATCGACCAATAAATGTATGTTTTAATATATACCAAGTGAGTATTGCCACAATGGCCAGTACAAAAATTAAAATCGGTATACCAAGTATCTCCATATTGGAAAAACTTAGAAAGGCTTGAGGAAAGTTAGTGCTATTCAAATAACGACCGTTTGTAAAATAAAGGACAAGACCGTTAATAATATTCAATGTACCTAATGTCACCACGATTGCTGGAATTTGGATTTTTGAAACCAAAAAACCGTTCACCGATCCTATTAATAAACCTATAATTGGCGCAATCAGAAAAATTATAACCAATGAAATCCAACTATCTGGAAGATAACCAAATAAAGCACCGACTGAAACAGCAACCGCGGTTGTTATGGCTGCAACCGAAACATCAATATCACTTGTTATGATTATTAAGGTCATCCCAATAGCCAATATTCCCATTACAACATTACCTTCGACTACATCCAGCAGATTACCAATTGTAAGGAATGCAGGGCTTACAATTGATAAAATAATACTGATTACAATAATAATGGCAAGAATACTGAATTCTTTTTGTTTTAATAGTGATTTCATACTTAAACCTCCTGGCTGACCTCACCTGAATGATTTCGACCTTGGTTCGTTTTCACATTACCCGGCCCTTCCAATGAATAATTCATGATTTTTTCTTGCGTTGCCTCTTTTACTCCCAATTCTCCTGAAATACGCCCTTTACGCATTATGAGTATTCGATCACTAATAGCTAGTACCTCGGGTAATTCAGAAGAAATCACGATAACCCCGATTCCATCATTTGCCAATTTACGTATGAGTTTATGAATTTCGCTTTTGGCGCCAATATCTATTCCATTTGTTGGTTCATCAAAAATGATCACACGGGGTTCTGCAGATAACCATTTAGCTATTACAACTTTTTGCTGATTTCCACCGGAAAACTTTTCAGCATTTAATTCTGGCAAAGGAGGACGAACATCAAGTGTTTTAATATATTCATTAGCTATTTCAACTTCCCTTTTCCGATTAATAAGTTTTAATTTATTTCGTAATTTTTCGATAACAGGCAGTGAAATATTATTAATAAGGGATTGTTCCAAGACCAGTCCTTGAGTTTGTCTGGCTTCAGGTATATAAGCGATTCCATGCTTAACAGCTTGTTCAGAGGTTTTTATCGAAACTTCTTTACCAAAAAGTTCTATATAACCGCTATCAGGAGTATTTACACCGAATATGGATTGTGCCAATTCGGTACGCCCTGAACCAACTAATCCAGTAACCCCAAGAACTTCCCCTTTTCTCAATTCAAAAGATATATCTTTGAAATTTCCTCTTTTGGAAAGATTGTTCACATTAAAGATTATTTCACCGACTTCATTTTCGGATTGATTCTTCTCATACGTAACACTTCGCCCAACCATCAATTTAATCAATTCCTGTTCGTTCGTTTGGTTGGTATCATAAGATCCCACAAACTTACCATCACGTAATACTGTGAAGCGGTTGGAAACCTCAAATAATTCTTTAAGCTTATGACTTATGAAAATGATGGATATTCCGCGTTTTTTCAATTTTTTAATAACCTTATACAGTTTCTCGACTTCACTAGATGATAATGATGAAGTAGGCTCATCCATTACAATCAACTTTGAATCAAATGCCAATGCTCTGGCAATCTCAACTAGTTGCTGTTGAGCAATACTAAGCTGTTCAACAGCAGTATTTGGATTGATATCTGCTTCCAATTCATCTAATGCTTCTTCTGCTTTATTTTTTATTTTCTTCCAATCCATCTTACTCCACGAACGTTTATGACTATCCTGTCCTATATAAATATTTTCTGCTACTGATAAATTTGGGAATAGACTCAAGTCTTGATAAATTATTGAAATCCCTTTCATAGTTGCATCAATAGGTTTATTGATTTCAACTTCATTTTCTTCAAAAATGAATTGGGCACCTGTGTCCGGTTTGTGTATGCCTGCCAGTATTTTAATAAGTGTAGACTTACCAGCTCCATTTTCACCAATCAAGGCATGTACTTCTCCATATTTAACTTCTAATTCAACATTATCCAATGCTTTAACGCCTGGAAAAGTTTTACTGATATTTTTCATTTGCAGTATATATTCACTCAAGATAATGCACTCCTTTATCTACACTGTGCTTTCATTTAAGTTACAATGCTTCAATCCTTGTTCGCTGCAAAAAGCTTCCACTTCATCAATTGTCGGGATCCCCATTTGTGCGCCCAGCTTTGTGACTTTCAATGCCCCAACGGCGGTTGCAAAGTGACTCCCTGAGACAATGTCGAACCCATCTGTTATTGCACAGGCTAAAGCTCCTGCAAAAGCATCCCCTGCCCCAACACTGTCAACTGCTTTGACAGCTATAGGTGGGATGTGTTCCCAATTTCCACTTTGATACACGACAGAACCCTTATCTCCCATCTTAATGATGGAGTTTTTAACCCCCATATTTTCAAAAGTTTTAGCTGCTTCTAAAGCGCTATCAATTCCAAGCACATCAATTCCAAGCATATGGTAGGTTTCCTGTCGGTTTGGAGTGATAATATCTGCATAATCCAAAGCTTTGATTGTAATACCCTCAGCAGGTGCAGGGTCTAAAATGACATACATACCTTTTTCTTTCGCTAATTGCATCGCTCTGATAACGGTCTCTTGTGGTACTTCCATTTGTACCAAAAGTACTTCACTATCTTTTATTTGATTGAAAGCACTTTCAATATCACTTTTATTTAAATCTTCATTAGCACCCTTTAATACCAACATCGTATTTTCAGCCGTATGATCAATTGTAATGATAGCTGTTCCAGTTGACAGTGAATCAGAACGCTTAATAAAACGTGTATTCACCTTCGAACCTTGTAAACTTTCAATCAATTTATCTCCATATAAATCATGACCAATAGCCCCAATCATATTGACTTCCTTCCCTAAGCGGGCAACAGCTGTAGCTTGGTTTGCACCTTTTCCCCCTGGAAGGTATTCAATTTTATTGCCGAATATAGTTTGACCTCTTTCTGGATATTTATCTGTTAATGCAACCGTATCTATGTTGATACTCCCTACCACTGTTACACTCATTCGTTCCCATCCTTTGTTCTTAAATTAGAATTCAACCTCACTATAGACTGCTTATGAAACTATTCAGGTCATCCATTGCCTCTTCCAAAAAATTATCCTTTTTAAACAAAGAAGAGGTCCCGCAAACTAGCATATCAGCCCCTTTTTCCAGTACCTTTGGAATAGTTTCAAAACTAATATTGCCGTCCACTTGAATATCGATTGTTAATTGCTTTTCTGCTATATATTGACTTAATTGTTCAATTTTATCGTAAACTAACGGAATAAACTTTTGACCTGCAAACCCTGGGTTAACAGTCATTAAAACCACATAATCAATGGTATCCCAAATATAATCCAAATTGCTAAGTGGTGTAGCAGGATTCAAAGCAATTCCTGCTTTTAAGCCTCGATTTCGTATAAGTTGTAATGTTCTCTGCAAATGAGTAGTAGCTTCAACGTGAACCGAAATCATATCTGCCCCTGAATCTGCAAACACATCTATATATTTTTCTGGCTCTTCAATCATGAGATGTATATCAAACGGTGTTTTAGTATGTGAACGCAATGTTTTTACTATATCAGGACCCAAAGTAAAATTTGGGACAAAACGACCGTCCATCACATCAAGATGAAAGAAGTCAACACTCTTTTGGTCTAGCCTTAAAATAGCATCTTCTAAATTGCCCATATCTGCACACATTAACGATGGTCCAATTTTCGCCATCCTGACTCCCCCCATACTTAACCAACTGGAAACATTGGAGTAATTATGTAATCGTTAACATTTTCTACAAATGATAACAGTTTTAATTGTCACACTACTTATCTTATATTAAACTATAGCATTATAATTTTTGATTTTCAACATGAATTTTGCTTTATTAGCTAAAAACTAACATTTTATATTTGTTTCACCAACTTAAAACAGTGAATTAAAACTGATTCGCAAATTTAATCAAAAAAACATGGATTATAAAAATAATCCATGTAAAAATAAAGTGACGAATACTATTAAACTGTTAAAACAAAATTTGCTTGACTAAATCATTCTTCTCCGATGTGGGCTTTAATTCCAAGGTTATTTAATTCCTTAATTTTCTCAATAGAGACTTTATTATCTGTTATCAAATAATCAACATCGTAAAGATCACATAATCCAATTAATGATTTAACTCCAAATTTACTATAATCAGCTAAAAGAAATAATTGTTCAGATATATCTATTAATTGTTTCTTCAAAAGCGCTTGTGCTTCGTGTATTTCGCTTACCCCTCTTTTAATGTCTACGCCCATACAGGAAAAAAAGAACTTATCAACATGATAATCCTGAATTACTTTTTCTGCAAAATTCCCAACAAGTGACATAGATCCTTCAGAAACATAGCCTCCAATTAATATAACTTCAATTCCTTCTTGCTTAACAAGGTCCAGCGTAACTGGAATAGAATTCGTTATAACTGTCAGTTTTTTATTTTTCAAATACTTAGTCATTTGCAAAACTGTTGTGCTGGCGTCAACAGCAACAATATCACCATCTTCAATAAAAGAAGCTGCTTTTTTTGCAATCATTTCTTTCTCTTCAGTATGAGTTTCCTGTCTATTAAGAACAGGGATTTCTCCCCCTTCTTCTATTGAACGTTTAACAGCACCGCCATGTATTCTATTGACAAAACCATCCGTTTCAAGTTTTTCTAAATCTCTCCTTACTGTTTCTTCACTCACCCTAAAGTCTTTGCTTAATTCAGAAACTCTTGCCGAGCCGTTCTTCTCTACTAGATTTGTTATTTTCCGTTGACGTTCATTTAAAAAAATAAATGAATTTTTATCTGCACCATTTCTCATTGTCATACCCCTTTTTATAAATTACAATCTTATCATCCCGGTATCATTCTAACAGGGGGCTGTTATTAGTGTATATCTGGTAAAATACGGGTCTTTACTTTTGTGTTTTGTGGGAATTTGTTTGTTTTTTGTGACTTATTCATCTAATGGATACCGGATTGTCTTAATATCATTTAATGAAGGCATGTTTTTATCATAGCGGAATAACATACATAAAATCAATATAAATCACGCATTATTTTTTACTGGACAGTTAAAAGTTCTGTAAGGAAAAATAATCCTTTCTGGCGATATTAATAACCTATCTGCCAGAAAGGAGATTAGATTGCTGAAAGGATTATAGTGAAAGTGCACCCTATTTTCCAGACCTATGTTAAAATATATCAATTCTATTCTTTGTGAATTTCGTCCGTGCTTTTCTGGTTCGTCATTATCATCACAGGTTTGATGTTGTGTTCGGATCATTTAGGGGTCACTTCAGTTATACGCGATTTCGTGTTGCCTGCCCATCGTTACGACACGCTGATTCATTTCTTTCGCTCTTCCGCATGGTCGCTGGAATCTCTGCGGCTGACGTTGCTTAAGGTGGGTCAAACGCATTGCTCCCCTTTTACCTCAATGAGCAGGTAGTCCTTGTAGGGGGTGGGAGGAAACAAGGCAAGGAGGCCCGTCGTATGACTGGCGTTAAGAAACTCCATCAGGAATCCGAGAATTCCCCAAAAGCCTCATGCATTTTCGGTCATCTGTTTGGCGCTACAGGCATTCTGATGAGGAAACCAAAGAAGTGGTTCTGTCCACCTCTGTTCTACGTCTTCTTTTTAATGATGATTCTTTCTTCGATGTTTCAGCAGAATCTTTAATGACTGTCTTATCTTCCTGCTTAACATCTTTGGTCCGGTTCTTTTCCATCCATTTTGTTATCTTTTCAAATCCAGCATCAGACATATTTTTACCTCCCTATCTGACCA
The DNA here is from genome assembly GCF_001307805.1 of Lentibacillus amyloliquefaciens. Classification (GTDB taxonomy): domain Bacteria; phylum Bacillota; class Bacilli; order Bacillales; family Amphibacillaceae; genus Lentibacillus; species Lentibacillus amyloliquefaciens. The sequence goes on from NZ_CP013862.1 coordinate 2,125,979, forward strand.
AAACAAAAACTCTTTTCTGTGAAAGAAAAGAGTTAATAGGAAGTTGGAACTGCTAAACTAAAGTAGACCATTTCCGCTAAATAAAAATGAACACTTTCTGGCAGAGGGGTAGCAGCGAATGGAGGGCTGTCCCGAGGGGCAGCCCTCCATTCGCTTTCGAAATTTTTATCCCCCTATCTTCAAATTTTTTCTTCACATTCCTATATAATGTCATAGATATTGAACATTTATACTACATAGAGGAATGGGGAGACGGAAAGGTGGAAAAGTGGCACGTGTACATGGATATTTATCAATTAAAACAGCAAGGGTTTAAGATTCGAAGAATCGCTAGAAAGTTGGGCATTTCAAGGACGACGGTCTATAAGTATCTCGAAAAATCTCCGGAGGAAATGGGTGAATGGATGGCCTCAACCCAGACAAGAAGAAAAAAGTTGGATCCGTATGAAATGCTCATCCAAACATGGCTCAGTGAACATCCGGATCTATCCGCATCACAAATTCATGATTGGTTACTTGAAAGATATACAGATCTAAAAGTTGGCGAAAGCACTGTGCGCCTGTTTGTCAATGAGCTTCGTGAAAAATACAACATTCCTAAAACAGAAGCCATGCGGGACTATCAAGGCCTTCAAGATCCGCCCATGGGTCAACAAGCTCAAGTAGACTTTGGGCACACCGTTCAAAAAACACCCGATGGCAAGGAGGTTAAACTCACGTTCATTACGTTCGTTCTCTCGCACTCGCGGTATAAATTTGTCAAATGGCTGGATAGGCCTTTGACAACAAAAGATGTAATTGACTGCCACGAGCAGGCCTTTCACGCTTTTGGAGGGATCCCTTATGAAATTGTTTATGATCAAGATGCCTTAATCGTGGTCAGCGAGAATGCCGGGGATTTGATCTTGACCGAGGCATTTCAGGCGTATCGCGAGGAAAGAAAGTTAACCATGTACGTTTGTCGAAAAGCCGACCCTGAGAGCAAGGGAAAGGTTGAAAATGTGGTCAAGTTTGTGAAAGGGAACTTCGCGAAAAATCGTATCTTCGGCACGTTGGATCGCTGGAAGGAACAAAGCGACGCATGGCTTGAACGAACGGGAAATGGGAAAGTGCATAACACAACCAAAAAAAGACCCGTCGAAGTGTTCGCTCTGGAAAAACAACACTTACGACCGGTCACCACAAAACTGACACTTTCTCGTGTGGATTCCAGTATAACAAGAACGGTTCGAAAGGACAACACGATTTTATACCAATCGAATCGTTACTCCGTTCCTCTGGGCACCTACAGACAAAATAAAATCGTGTACATTCAAACGGACGACCATAGCTTGGTGATCCGTGAACACCAGGAGGGACCTGTGATCGCCAACCACAGTATTAGCCACGGAAAAGGCAAGTTGATTCAAGACAGCCAGCACACACGTGATCGAACGAAGGGGATCGCTGCCTATATGGCGACCATAGCCGAAAAGTTTGAAGACAAAGAAAAGGCCATGACGTTTTTAGAAGCCCTTCACAAGAAGTATCCTCGTTATATTCGGGACCAGCTTCAACTCATGTCGAAAGCTTTGAAAGAGATCGAACCAACCATCGGTGACGAAGCGTTGCACATGTGTATGCAGCAAGGCATTGAGAGCGCCACAGAGTTCGGCGATGTTGTTCAGTACATCAAACGCCAGCGTCAGGTGGACCATGCGGCATTGGATCACACAAAAGAGCCGGTCAAGCCTTTAAATGGGCGGGAGACGTCCGTCGATGATACAAAGCCACAGACGCGAGACGTGAGCGACTATCTCGCCTTACTGGAAGGAGCATCCGTATGACTCAGACACTTGAACAACTTCAACAGCAATTGCGTTCGCTAAGGTTGTCCGAAAGCGCTCAGTACCTGCCTGAACTAGTGCAACAAGCAGAGTCCGAAGATTGGACTTATCGAACGTTTCTTCATCGCCTGGCATCTTATGAGCAAAAACGTCGGGATGAGAAGCAAGTGGAAAAGAGACTGAAATGGGCGGCGTTCCCTTTCTATAAAACGCTGGATGCCTTTGATCTCGACGAGCAGCAGTCCTTAAGCAAAAAGCAGCTGAACCAACTGCAAGAGTTTACATGGCTCGACCAACTGTATAACCTCATTCTCCTCGGACCGCCAGGGGTAGGCAAGACCTTCCTGGCGACGGGGTTAGGGATTGAGGCCATTCACCAAGGATATAAGGTTTCCTTTATATCCATGGGTGACCTCATTCACACCTTGAAAACGGAGGAGTTTACGCGGAAATCGCAGATAAGAATGAAACGTATCAAAGATTCTCATCTGGTCATTATCGATGACTTGATGTATATGGCGATGGACAATCGGGAAGCGAACCTGTTTTTTCACTTGATTAATGACCTCTATGACAAGGCCTCCGTCATTTTGACGTCTAACAAAGGGCCAAGTGAATGGGGAGAATTATTAGGTGATCCCGGCGTCGCTACAGCGATCTTGGATCGCGTATTACACCGAGCAGAAATCATTCATTTTAGAGAGGATGAAAGCTATCGAATGAAGCATCGTTCTTCCATTTTTGAGGAAAAAAGTGTTCACAATTAATTAGCGAAAAGTGTTCATTTTCACTTGACGGTTACAGAAGTTATAAACTTCCTGATACTAATTATTTAACAGCTTATTAAAGCATCTTTGTTCGTCATTCGTTCGCCTTTTTGTTGGCATTTAATGGACACTTTATGTGCTTGATAAATAGACTAAGAACTCATGAAACTAACTTAGCAATATCTTTAGGTTAATCTAATCTACCTAAAGATATTGCTTCCTGTCAATAATTTACGTCGCTCTTCTTCTTAACTACCTTGTGTCATTGGTGATTCAATGTCACCTGGAAATCGAACTGTCTCTAATATTGTATGGTGCAAGTTCTAAAACACCAGTGGTTGTGATCCCTTCAACTGCACCTTTACTTGCTGCATATGGACTTAACCCATTACTATTAACATGAGTAGCTGAATGCTACATTGATAATTGAACCTTCTCTTGCCTTTTTCATTGAATTCCAAGATATTTTCCCCAAACATTAATATCCATTACATATTCCTATCCAATTCAAGCGCTCGTATTGTTGAAGATTTAATCTCAGCAATAAGTTCAGGCTTATCGGACAAGTTTTCACCATAAGATGGAATCATTTCTTTTAATTTTGGTTTCCATTCATCCATCTTTTGTGGAAAGCAAGTTTCAATTAATCCAATCATGTCTGAAACAGATGTTGAAGCACCCGGAGAACCACCAAGCAGAGCAGCTAATGATCTATCATGGCTATGAACAACTTCCGTATCACTAAATTGAATTGTTCCCTTGCTAGCAGACGTGTCTTTAATGACTTGTACACGTTGACCTGCTATTTTCAGTTCCCAATCTTCATCTTTTGCATCTGGGAAGAATTCTCGTAATTCATTCATTCTTTCTTTCTTGGTCAATCTCAATTGTTGAATCAGGTATTGCAACAATGAGATATTTTTTAAGCCTGCTGCTAGCATTGTTATCATATTATGTGGCTTGACTGAAGCAAACAGATCCTTATTCGAACCTGTTTTAAGGAATTTGGGCGAAAAGCCTGCAAAAGGACCAAAAATTAACGCTCTTTTTCCGTCGATAAACCGCGTATCCAGATGTGGTACAACCATTAATGGAGCACCAGGCGGGTTCTTGCCATAGACTTTTGCATAGTGTTGTTCAATTACCTCAGGATTATTACATTCCAAATATTGTCCGCTGATTGGAAATCCTCCTATATGTTTCCCTTCAGGAGTTCCAGTCTTCTGCAGTAAAGATAAACTGCCGCCGCCAGCTCCTATAAAAACAAACCTCGATTTATGCGTTCCAATTGCACCGTTTTTATCCCGTACCTTCAATTCCCACGTTCCATCTGTGGTCTGCTTTATATCCTGCACACTGTGATTGTAATTGATATTAACGTCTTCTCGCTCAAGGTAATCGCTCATTGTACGGGTCAATTCCCCAAAGTTGACGTCTGTACCATCATCAATTTTCGTTCCGGCGACAGGTTCATTCGCTGGCCGGTTGTTCATAATAAGCGGGAACCATTCTTTTAACTGATTCGGATCATCGGAAAACGCCATTTCTTGAAATAATGGATGGTTCGATAGTGCTTCAACGCGTTTTTTTAAAAATGCAACATTTTCTTTACCTTTAACAAAACTCATATGAGGCAAACCGGTAATAAAATTACGCGGGTTCTCGATTAAATTACGATCGGCCAAATAAGCCCAAAGTTGTCTTGATAATTGAAAGCGTTCATTTATCCTAACTGCTTGACTTATATCAATGGTACCGTCAGCTTGTTCAGCTGTATAATTCAACTCGCATAGTGCAGCATGTCCTGTTCCTGAATTGTTCTTTTCGTTAGAGCTTTCTCCACCGGCAACGCCAAGCTGCTCGAACACTGTAATTTTCCAATCTGGTGCTAATTCCTTAATCAGTACACCCAAGGTTGTGCTCATAATCCCAGCACCTATTAAAACAACGTCTGATTTAGATGATTCGTAACTCATATGGACACACCTCGTTTATATAGTAGTTTTGTGGCTTCTACCTATTTCTGAATTTCGGTTATAATATCTTACTACCTTGACTCTTGCAAAAAATATGTCGCCACATTATGTTAAACCACGACTTGTTTTGAAATGTTTGCCCGAAAATAGAATAACATCTCGCTTGTTGTGGTATTAGAAGGTAGACACACCAAACCAAAAAAGAGATGTCTGAGGATATGATGTCCTTCCACTTGGCAATCGTCAAAATACATTCTCTCATTGGACTTACATCTATCCAAGCCTCAGTTGATTCATATTTTGCATTTTATCCACATTATTCTTGATGGCAAAAAGACACTGTCTCAAATTCGTCGAACAACCCATGAGCCCCGTGATTTGAGCTGCATGACCAGATTTTTAAACGAATCACCTTAGTGTCCAAATCGTGCCAACCGCTGCGACATCCGTGGAAAACATATTGCATAGGCTAGTGATGCATAAGTAAACTTTCATTGGAATCATATCCATTTTGCAATAAACAGGCAATAGTCCCCACCTTGTGCAAAAAAGCTTTCCCTATGTCAAACTTTGATTAAATGTAGTGACTTATCTTCTAACTGTTGAATAATTTTACTATCTACTTTAGTATCCGTAATAATATGATCAATCATTTCCAGGCCGTTAATGTGCGAAAAGGTTTGTATTCCAAACTTGCTATGATCAATCATAATATAAACCGTATCAGCACTTTCGATCATTTTTTTCTTGATTCGAGCCTGTTGTTCATTTGACTCACTTATCCCACGATCTATATGGAGACCTTTACATGAAATAAATGCTTTTTTCACATGATAGCTTTCTAAAGATGTTTCACCTAACGGTCCAACAAACGACAAAGATTTGGATAATAGTGTTCCACCAGTAGAAATAACTGTGACTTGAGGCTTGGAACTTAACTCCATTGCTACCTTTATAGAATTTGTTAACACTGTTAATGAGATATTCGGAAGAGATTTAGCCATATACCATGCGGTAGTACTTGCATCTAATATTAACTTATCCCCTTCTTCCACTTGCTTAACAGCCTCAATGGCAATCTCCTTTTTTTCTGTCACATTCGTGATTTCCCTTTCAAAATAAGGGACTTCTAATTGCTCAGAATTATTAACGCTAATAGCACCGCCATGGCTGCGGGATAACTTTTTTTGTCTTTCCAGTGTTTCTAGATCCCTGCGTATAGTCTCTTCTGTTACTGAAAAAGTTTGGCTCAACTCTGTTACACGTAAACTTTTACGTTTATTAACTAATTCAACAATTTTTTGCTGCCTTTCTGCAACAAGCATCGAATCACCTCTTTCATATGGTCATATCTCACTAGTACAATGATTCCCTTGTTTATGAGACAGGGAATCATTGTACTACCTTTATCTGGTAAAAGCTGCAGCAACACCGCCATCAACCGTTACCATGCAACCTGTGGTTTTGGCTGCTTTAGAGGATAAGAGAAACGCAATGGATTCCGCAATATCCTCTGGAAGAATATTAACATTCAAGATTGTACGTTTTCGATAATGCTCTTCCAGCTCATCTGCATCAATACCATATGAAGATGCTCGTTCTTCTTTCCAATTTGAGTCCCAAATTTTTGAACCGCGTATAACCGCATCAGGTAGCACGGAGTTCACCCGAATACCATGCTCGCCACCGTCTGCAGCAACCGTTCTTGCCAGATGAACTTCAGCTGCTTTTGCAGTGCTATAAGCTGCTGCATTTTTTCCGGCATAGATAGAATTTTTCGATCCGACGAAAACCATGCTACCACCAATTTCTTGTTCTTTCATTAGTTTGAATGACTCTCTTGCGACAAGGAAATAACCGGTGACCAGCACATTCATATTCAGATTCCATTTGTCCATTGTCGTTTCTTCAAACTTACTGGAACTTGCCAGACCAGCATTATTCACAATAATGTCCAGCCCGCCGTATTTTAAAACAGACTTCTTAATGGCTTCTTCTACTTCTTCCTCTTTTGTAACGTCCATTTTAACCGCATATGCACGGTTTGTACCGTAACGCTCATTAATTTCAGCTGCAAGGTTTTCTGCTCCATCCATGTCAATATCAGCAACTACGACATGGGCCCCTTCTGATAGAAGACGTTTACAAGTTGCACCTCCGATACCTCCAGCACCACCTGTTACAAATCCAACTTGACGGGAGAACTCTGCTTCAGGAGGAGCTAAGCTAAGTTTGTAGAGTTCCAATGACCAGTATTCGATTGCAAACGACTCTGCCTCATTAAGCGATACAAAATTTCCAATTACAGTAGATCCGCCCATAACTGATACTGCGCGATGGTACAACGATTCACTCACGTTAGCAGCGGACCAGCTTTTCCCTGTGTTAACCATACCAATTCCAGGGATTAATACAACACGTGGGGCTGTTTCAGTGATTGTATCCCCTTCTGATTTGTTCCGTTCAAAATAAGCAACATACTCTTCTTTAAAAAAACTGATTCCGTTTTTAACACTCTCGATTAATTGATTGACATCTTTACTTGCAGGATCCCATTCTACATAGAGAGGAGCTCGTTTCGTGTGAACAAGATGATCCGGGCATGCGGCACCGATTTGTGATAGCTCTTTAGCGTCTTTGCTATTTACAAATTCAAGAACTGTATCGCTGTCATCATTTGTAACAATCATCTTTTTGTCGGTGCTAACCTGACCACGAATGACAGGTAATATTTGTGTCAGGATCGATTCTCGTTCATTTTTACTCAATGTCTCATATTTTTGTCCGCCAAAAAGCGTCTTGCCCTTTGCTTTAGATTCAATATAATCTTCAGCCTCTTGGATAATCGAAATTGTTTTGTCGTAACTTTCTTTGGATGTCTCGCCCCATGTTACAAGGCCATGCTTCTCCATAATGATAAGTTCTGCGTTCGGATTATTCCGAACACCTTCTGCAATCATTTTGGAAAGCTTAAAGCCAGGTCGAATATATGGTATCCAAACAAAACGTTCACCAAAAATTTCTTTTGCAATTTCCTGTCCATTACCAGCACACGCAATACTAACGATGGCATCAGGATGTGTGTGATCAACATGTTTAAAAGGCAAAAATGCATGGAGCAATGTCTCAATGGAAGAGCGAGGGTGTTTTGAATCAATCATGCAATGTGATAAGTAAGCCACCATATCTTCATCGGACATATCCTCTTTTTCCTCTAGTGGTCTGATATCTTCCATTTTTAACCCAGTAAAGTTTTTAGCACCCATTGTTGCAAGGTCAGAGCCACTTCCCTTTACCCACATCACTTCAATTTCGTCGCCTTTAAAGTCTGTTTCTGTTGTTTTTGCTGATGTATTTCCGCCGCCCCAGTTGGCTACAGAGCGATCTTGGCCTAACAAATTCGAGCGATACACGAGCTCATCTAAGCCTGTTTCATTGCTGTTTTTACTTTTATCCCAACGATTTTGTACCAATAGAATTACCTCCTGTGTGTCGTTGAAATGAGTATATCATATTTTTGTTTTTATTTGAATGTATTTGTTTATGTTTGTTTTGTTGATAAAATCAAACTACTATTTTCTTTGAGACAAAACCGTTTTCTCGTATTCATTAACCTCATCCAACCATGCTTCTTTTGCCGGTACCCCCATTTGCTCGCAGTAATAATCCCATATCGCACCAAACGGATAAGTCTTGAACTCTTCCATTAACGCCAGTCTTTCAGTAAAGTTTCCTTCTTCCTGTAATTGCTTCAAATGTTCATTTGGCGTCAACAAAGCATATAACAATGCCTTTATCATATTCCGCGTTCCAATTGTCCACGCTGCGACACGATTAATGCTGGCATCAAAGAAGTCTAGACCAATTGACACTTTGTCCAATGCATCATTGCGGACAAGTTCCAAACCGATTTCGCGCAGTTCATCATCTAAAATGACAACATGATCACTGTCCCAACGTACTGGTCGTGACACATGCAAAGCCAGTTTATCATTATATAAGAGCATAGCCGAAATTTTATTTGAAACGACCTCAGTTGGATGGTAGTGCCCGGTGTCCAGCAAACATAACTTATTGTTCTTTAGAGCATAGCCCATGTAAAACTCATGTGACCCGACAACATAGGCTTCTGAGCCAATGCCAAATAGTTTACTTTCCATCGCGTCAACATTGTATTTTTCATCAATCTCTACTGAAAATACTTCATCCAACGAATCTTTCAATCTTTTTCTTGGTGTCAAACGGTCACTAGGAATATCTTTATAACCATCAGGAATCCAAATGTTCGTTAACGCTGGTGTACCCAGTTCCTTACCAAAGTATTCACCAATTCTGCGGCTGGCAATCGTATGCCGAATCCAGAAATCTCTGATTTCTTTATCCGGATGTGCCAATGTTAAACCGTCATCTGCTTTTGAATGTGAAAAGAAAGTTGGGTTGAAATCCAGACCCAGATCATGGTTTTTCGCCCAATCCACCCAGTTTTTAAAATGTTCTGGTTTAATTTCGTCTCGATCTACTACCTTACCATCTGTTTCACCATAAATAGCATGCAAGTTAATGCGATGCTTCCCGGGAATGAGCGAAAGCGCTTTTTCCAAATCACTTCTTAATTCTTCAGGCGTGGTTGCTTTTCCGGGATAATTTCCGGTTACATCAATCCCACCCGATAATTCTTGTTGATCGGCTTCAAATCCGCCGATGTCGTCGCCCTGCCAGCAATGAATTGAAATGGGCACCTGTTTTAACTGCTCTAACGCTGCGTCAACATCGATCCCCCATTTTTCATAGTGTTTTTTGGCTTCCTGATAATTTTCTTGAATAGTCATTTTAATCCCTCCGTTTTGTTTTTACTTCTAAATACCTTCATTTCAAAAGAGTTCTTAACGATTTGTCTGGCTTCATTTAAATTTTCTATTTCTCCCAAACTAATCAGTTGGGAAGCAAGATTTCCTATAGCAGTAGCTTCAAATGGTCCTGCTATTACTTCTTTTTGGGTGGTATCGGCAATTAATTGGTTTAACATTTCGTTTTGCGACCCACCACCAATTACATTTATCTTTTTGAATTCCTTTTCATAAACCTCTTCAATTTGATCAATTGCTGTCTGATAACTTACAGATAAACTGTCAAAAACACATTTTGCTACTTCGCCCGAAGTCTCCGGAACAGTTTGATTCGTTTCTCTACAATACTTTTGAATCTCTTCAATCATATTTTTTGGTTTAAGAAATCTATCATCATCGACATTAACAGTTGAATGAAAATCGTCTACCTGGTCAGCCATTTCTGCAAAATCAGCGAAAGTATAGCGATTATGATAATTTCTCTTTACTTCCTGTATCATCCAAAGCCCCATAATATTTTTTAAGAAACGAAAGCGATAATCAATACCACCTTCATTTGTGAAATTATAATCTAGCGCTTTCGTGACACAAATTGGGAAATTATTTTCTACACCAATTAAAGACCAAGTGCCTGAGCTAATATAAATCGTATCATTAGATTCCGGCACGGATACTACAGCTGAGCCAGTGTCATGTGTGGCTGGCAGCAGCACTTTCATATCAAAACCAAACTCCCTGGATAATTCCGGTTTAAGATTCCCTAATGTTGATTTAGGTGGCAGAATTTCCTGAAACATTTCTTTATTGATTCCCAATTGATCTAGCAATTCCCTATCCCACTTCTTCGTAAAAGCATTCACAAGTTGCGTAGAAGTTGCATTGGTATATTCATTTGTTTTATTCCCTGTTAATAAATAATTTAAATAATCCGGTATCATTAAAAATGATTTTGCTTTATCAAGTATTTCCGGATGATTCTTTTTAAGATAATACAACTGATAGATTGTATTAAACTTTTGAAATTGAATTCCTGTTTCCAGGTATAACCGTTCTTTGCTAATCTGTTGAAAAACTTCTTCCATCATGCCATCTGTTCTCGGATCCCGATAAGATACAGCATCAGTCAGCAACTCATCATTTTCACCCAACAGAACAAAATCAACAGCCCATGTATCTATGCCTATACTTTGTGGTACGAAACCTTGATCTCGACTTGCATGTATGCCTGTCACTATTTCGGAAAACAATGATTGCAAATCCCAGCAAAAATGCTTATCCCTTTTGATTAGCCGATTTTCAAAACGATGAACTTCTTGTAATCTTAATTTTCCATTTTTTATATAGCCTACAAGCATTTTTCCACTTGAAGCTCCAATGTCCACCGCCAAGCTGCATTCAAGCATATTGATTCTCCCCTCGTAGTTAGTCTGATCAGTCTTCTATGCTATCTTTCTACCATTCCGTTATCCTCTGATTCGGTGTCTCCATAACGTTCTCTTTCAATTTGCTCTAATGTCTTTCCTTGCGTTGCCGGTGCCAGTACGATTCCAATTACGGCATGTATTACCAAGAAGATTATCATAACTATCCCGGCAGTTTTAAAGCCCAATGTAGCCATAAGTGTTGGTAATATCAAAGACCAAATAGCAATGCCGGTCCTTACGGCAAAATACATAAGCCCTTGAGCACTTGCCCGATAGCGGGTCGGGAACAATTCGCTTGTCCATAATGCGTAGAATGCTTGTGCACCAATACCGGCTGCAGAGCCCCATAAGACAACAAATAAAACCAGTGATGTCCATGTCATCGGCATAAACGTGAGGATAACCCACGCTACAATACCCATTATCGCACCAAGGCCGAATAGGAATCTTCGGCTTAACCTGTCACCATACTTCATAAACCCGAAGAATGTGCCTAAAACAGTAAACATCCATAAAAATCCTTGCAATAAGTTTGCTTGAGAATTACTTAAACCTCCCACATTCTCATAAATATAAGGCATAAAATAACCCATTGCTCCGGAAACTAAATTCCAGAATAAGTAAATTCCCACAAGCAAAAACAGGGCTTTACGATTTACAGCGAAAGTGAAAAGTTCTTTAACAGAATTTCGCTTCTCTTTTCCCAGCATAAGGTTTTTTTGTTCTTCTTCTTTTTCTTTTTCCCATACTTTCGACTCGCTCATTCCTTGTCTTATATACCATGTAACAAAGGCGATAATGAATAAATGTAAAAAGATTAGCCTAGAGCCAAGTAACCCCAAAGGCGCCACTGCTACTGCAAGGAAAAATGTTATCATTGGGCCTATAGACCAAGCCAATTGTGCTGTACCAACATGGGCTGCACGCTTATCCTCAGGAGATTCTTCTGCAATAAACGTCCAAGATACTGGCACACCTGCTCCTACTGCCACACCAGTAATAATAGTACCAATCAATAACATAGAAAAATTAACTGAAAGTGCCATCAATAGAATACCAACCATATAAACTAATAAATCATACTTAAAAACCGTTGACCTTCCATATTTATCAGTTATTGGGCCGCCAATTAATGCGCCAATAGCAGCACCTAAAGCGTTTGCACTAACAGCACCTAAAAGCCCTACCGCAAAACTATCTAAACCTAAAAATGCCTGCCATAAAGTTAAACTGCTGGCAGCGGCAATAATAGATCCAGCCTCAATATAATTTGCCATCGCTATAGCAACAGTTGCTTTCCATCCTGTTACATTCTTTGGCCCAAACTTTCTGCGCTTTCCCATTTGATTTAGTACCTCTCTTCTTCATAGATTCTAATCCATATGAAATACTTCTTTTAAACCCCTTGATACTGGACTGTTATCTGAATGCGTTTCCATTACAGGTTCCATAAAAGCCCACCATTTTTGGTTTATTTCAGTTGAATCCATTTTACGCCAGGTTTCCTCATCTGCAACTTCTATATAACCGAATAGTTGACTGGTATGTTTGTCTAAAAAGATAGAATAATTACTTGCACCATGCTTTCGCAGCTCTTCTACCATTTCAGGCCAAATGTCATTATGTCTTTTTTCATATTCTTCGTGTTTATCCGGATAGACTGTCATTACAAAAGCCTTTCTTATCATTCCTAACCATCCCTTCTTGATTTTTTAATAATCATTTTCAACCAGAATTTTAAATATGAAAACGCTATCTAAAATAATAATAAAATTATTCGCACCCAAAGTCAACATATTTAAACATAAAAAAAAATAGTCAAAAACATAATGCTTTTGACTATTTTTTAAAGGTCCAGTAGAATGTTATGTATACAGTTTTAATCGTTATTAAACGATACACTAACATGTTTAATAGCCAAACCCAATCATCTGTTATTTTTTGAATTTCTTTATTTTTTATTTCTAAATTCATATTGTAATTATCGAAATAATAAGGCACTTATGATTATATTTTCCGCATTTTGGAAACAAAATATTAGATCAAAAAATAAAACAATGCACATCGTGGACTTATTAGATGAAGTATCACACAAGTGGATCCGCAAGCAAAAGAGAAGAACAGTTTTCGAATTCAACACTTTACGAAATAGATAAAGAAAAGCCCACTAGAAGGATTATGGTGACCAAAAGTAAGAAAAAGGAAGATGAAATATTATGATGCAATTGATGTAGTTGATTTTATTACAGGAATGTATGATGAACATGTTGTAGGCGTATGTTTTCCATTATCGCAGCAATCTCAGTAACGAGTCGGGGTGAGGTGGTTGCACTACAGTGGCCTGATATCAGTTTTAATGAAGGATATATACTATCGACTCGGAATATCCTTTTTTGAAAACGAACGACCATATATAAAGGCTACAAAAACAAATAATTATAAAGGTATTATCACTATGTCCAACTGGAACAGAGAAAAAACGAAGTAACTCAAACATTTTTGGAGGAAGAAAAAGAACTGGCCGCGGGAATTGGAAAGGTGAAGATGATAAATACATCTTTCATCCAGGAAACGGCATGTCATATACACTGCAAACGACCACTTCAACCTGGGCGAAAATAAAAAAGACACAGCTTAAAAAATATCAGACTACATGATCTGAGGCATACCATGTTCACATACTTATTACAGTCCAGATATTCTTATAAATGTTCAAGAGGTTTAGTCACTCAAGCTAAAAAATCACAGCTGACACTATTAGCTTTGTCAATAAAAAACAATCATGTCAATTGCAGAAATATTAAATAAATTGGATCCAAGATTCCTAAACAAATAACCATAAGTCAACAATCCCTTCATTATAAAAGGCTTATATGCCAAGGTTTAAAAAGGATAATGAAACGGGGGCGTGAATATTTTAAGCCGGCCCCGAAGGAATGTCACCATTGACTATAACAAAATAACAGAGGATTATTTTGACATCGTTTTTGCTACAACGGAATCTCAAACCAGAATGTATTATAAGAGCCTCCAGACGTCAGTCCGATTCTCCCGCCATGATTTTCGACAATCTCCCTGGCAATGGAGAGACCAAGACCGCTTCCGCCTGAGGCTCTGTTTCTGGATTGATCCAAACGGTAAAATCGCTGAAATATATGCTCCGCTTCATCTTCAGGGATGAATTCACTTGGACCGCTGACCGAGACGCAATATGATGATTTCTGCAATTCTCCCCAAATCTTTATCGCACCGCTGCCGGTATAATATTGGATGGCATTCTCCAATAAGTTACTGATTACTTGCTGCACACCCGCAATATGAACCGATAACTCAGATGATTCAGCATCAACAGTAATTGGAATGTTTTCCTGTTCCAGCCGCCAGCTGAACATATCCGTACACTGACTAATCAAATCCGCCATGTCAGCTTCTGTATACTGTACATAAGCTCTGGAAGCGGCATAATCCCATTCCTTCAGCTGCTCCAGCTGCTCCAGCATTGACGTTAGCCGTTTGGATTCACCATGCAATGACTTGTACAATTCCTGGCTTCCGTCGATATCACCGTGTTCCAGTGCTTGGAGGTAACCATTTAAATTAGTCAGAGGTGTACGCAATTCATGGGATAAGTCTGAGATCAGCTTTTGGCGATGCTCATCATTCGTCTTGAGTTGCTTAACCAACCCATTAAAATGTAAAGCAAGCTCGCCCACTTCATCCCTTGTTGTCGCTTCAACAAGTTCCGGGTATTCGCCTTTTTTTAGCTGTTTGGCAGATACGATTAAACTTCTGACCGGTTTAATTAATTTTCTGGTCAGATAAAAATGAAGCAAACTGCCACCAACGATTGTTATACCAGAAAAAATCAATAAATAATTAAACAAGATAGCATTGAATTGTGTTTGCTGCGAGTCATTCAAATTTCCCATCGCATCAACTAAAAAACAGGCTGTGTTATAAATCGCCAGGCCGCTGAGGACGATCGCTGAAGCAACAACCACAATGTTTAAAAATGATAAACGCCACAGAAATCCATTCGGAAACAACGATTGTATCCATTTACGCAGTGACAAACTTATACCCCATTCCCCGGACTGTATGGATGCGTTCCGGCTTGGAGGAATCCGCCTCGATTTTTTCACGGAGCTTTTTAATATGCGCATCAATCGTCCTGTCCAGTACCGTGTTATCTGCATACGGATAAAGCTGCTCAATCAATTGTTCACGATTCAGCACAATGTTCGGGTTTTGCATAAAATAATAAAGAAGATTAAATTCATGTTTTGTTAATTTAACCTGATTATCATAAAGAAGCACTTCACCTTTTCGCGGTTTGATGCAAAGGCCGCCATGGACGATTTTCTGACAAAACTGACCTGTTCTTCTCAGAACTGCCTCCACATGTGCCATAAGCTCGTCCGGATCAAACGGCTTGGTGACATAATCATCCGCCCCCATTCTCAAACCCGCAATCTTATCATCAATCCGGGCTTTTGCTGACAGCATGATGACCGAGACCTCATTCCGCTCCTGCTCGCGGACCCAGTGGCAGAATTCTTCACCGCTCATTTTCGGCAGCATCAAATCAAGGACTATGAGACATGGGTGATGTTCCCAAAAAAGTTCCTTAGCCTCTTCGCCATCACCTGCCTCAATGACGTCATATTTATTTTTTTCCAGATGCAGACGAATCAGATGACGTATCATCTGATCATCTTCCACCACTAATATCGTCTGTTGCATGTTCAGCACCTCTGTCTCCATTTTACGGTACAGGAGATATTATTGCATCATTTCAAATTGCTGGACCATCATCTCATAATTCATCGCACCTAAAGCTTTATATTGAATACGTCCATTAGAATCAATCATAAACGATGAAGGAATTGGCTGTATCTGATATTCATTGGCTACCTGTGTGTCTTCATCCATTAATATAGGGAACGTCAGTCCAAATTCATTCGTGAAGTCTGTTACACCTTCGCGACTGCTTTCTGTACCAGTAAGATTGATCGCCAGGATTTCTACATCCTTATCCTCGTAAAACGATTGCATGTCAGGCATCTCGGCACGGCATGGCGGACACCAGGTTGCCCAGAAATTCACCATCACCCGCCGGCCGCGATAATCGGATAATGCAACTTGCTCCCCGTCCAACGTTTCCAGCTGAAAGTCAGGCGCTATATTACCGACCTCTAAGCCGACTGTGTCTGAATCGGCATTTTCACCAGAATCATCAGTGCTGTCTTCAGGGTTACCACTTTCTGACGACTCATCATTTGCTGTACCGCCGTCTTCATCCTTATTTAATGAACCTTCCTCAACCGTAAACTCACTCTCTTCGGCTGTCTGCGTGTCTTGCGCAGTCTCTGTGTTATCCGAACTTATGGCCAGGTCATAAACAGCCCATGCAAACATACCCGTCAATACAACGATTACAGCTATTTTTTTCACATGAATTACCTCCTGTTATCCCAGATTGGAAAACCATGTACCTTCGACTGCTTTTAATAGAAAAGTCGATATACGCGTCATTTGCCCCGTGAACAGGAAAATCCCCATTAGGACCATAACAGCGCCGCCTGCTTTCAGGATTTTTTGACTATACCGAACAATGAAGCGTGTCGACCCGAGGAAAAATGTCAATACGAGAAACGGAAGCGCAAATCCGATGACATACATGATGGTATAAATCGTTCCTTGCGTGGGATTGCTTGCTGCGACAACCAGTATTGAAGCGAAAATTGGTCCGATACATGGCGTCCATCCTGCCGCAAATCCCATCCCGACGAAAATCGTACCAAAATAGCCGGCGGGCTTATTCGCAAACTGCATCCGTTTTTCTTTCATAAATGATGGGATATTGAGCCACCCTGCTACAAAAAGTCCCATCGCCACTATAAAAATACCGGCAATCCGCTGAATGAACAGACCTGATTCGCCTGTCAGCATTCCTTGAATCCATTCGCCTAAAAAGGAAACGCCGACACCCAGTCCAATAAAGACAGTCGAGACCCCTAATAGAAAAAATGTGGAATGAAGCAAAAGCTTCGTGCGAATTTTGATGTCTTTATTTTCCTTAAGCTCTTTCACACTCATTCCGGTTATATAAGATAGATACGCCGGAAAAATCGGCAATGTACATGGGGACAGGAATGAAAGAATTCCTGCACCCAACGCCAGCCAAATTGTTAAATCTGCAGCTGCAGTCATATTGATGTCACCTTCCTCTTGTTATAGATAAAGTGAATCTTCAATCAGTGGGGGTTTTCTTTCTTCCCCCACTGATTGTTAGATGAACGAATCGGACATTTACTGGCAGTTGATCCCCCACCTATTCTTCATCGTTTACGCGAACATTTGAAGTAGGGGTCTTACTGCCAGTTACATGCGGGATAATAAAAATGACACTTATGATGAATACGAGAGCCAAAAACCATAGGTCCATCATATAGCCATATAAGACCGTAAAAGGCAGCTGAGTTGTTAATATGATTTGCCCCACACTCCATAACGCGAAAATCCCGGCTGCCAGCTTGCCGGCAGACATCTTTTCATACCGCATCAAATAAACAATCAGCGATATAAAGAGCAGGCTTAAATGCCCCCATGACAGTGGATTTCCATTTAATACAATATCAATAAATTCATAACTGAAGGCCGAAGCCAGAAATATCGGCATAAGGGGCGCAAGCATAATTTCGATGTTAAAATTATTTCTGTTTACTTTCCAGACAAGATTGACTAACAGAAACAGCACAGCAACATAGAAAGCATTCGCATCACTTGGGTAAGCCAATACTGCGAGCGGATCTGTTATAAATATATTGATATTCAGCAAAATTTTCCCCACCCATATAAACAGGACAAAATTGATGATAAGTGATAAACTTTCTTCCAATTGCTGTTTTTTCACTGTCTTTTCGGATGGACTTGTTATGTAATAAAAGGCCAGCCCCATTAGTATGCTCAAGACAATGAGAGCAATCTTCTTAAATACCCATGCTGATGTCATGGCAAATCCTCCATTCATTCCTCTTTTACTATAAATGAGTTATGTGAAAGTTTGATGAAAATAGGAAGGAATTTTTTACTTTCTACTTTATATTTTTGACGCGCCTCAGTCTGCTATAATGCTACTATAATATCTATTATAGACAGGGGGCTGCTTATGAAACTACAAAAAGGATTGAATAACTGCATTACGGATATAACCGATGTCAAAGTCGGGCATGTCACACTATATGAAAAGGTCAATCATCAGGATACCATTTGTACCGGCGTGACCGCTATTTTACCGCACTCGGGAAGTCTTTTTCGTAAAAAGGTGCGTGCGGCAAGCTCAGTCATTAACGGTTTCGGAAAGACAGCCGGACTTGTGCAGCTTGATGAATTGGGGCTCTTGGAATCACCTATCATGCTGACCAATACATTCAGTGTTGCCCCCGTCATGCAGGGGACTTTACAATATATGCTTGATGAAAACCCGGAGGTCGGTGATACAGCGAGTTCCCTCAATATTGTCGTCGGCGAGTGCAATGACAGTTATTTGAATTCAATGCGTCTACAGGCGGTCAAACCTGGACATGCTATACAAGCAATTGACCGGGCTTCTGATGGGCCTGCCTGGGAAGGAGCAGTCGGTGCAGGCAAAGGGATGGTCAGCTTTGGCCATAAAGGCGGGATCGGAACGGCTTCCCGTACAGTCAAGGGCTATACAGTCGGCTGTCTGGTGCTCACTAATTTCGGCAAACGGGAAGATGCACTGTTCGCCGATTTTAGCAAACGAAATATGAATACACCGGACGGGTCGATTATGATGATCATTGCAACCGATGCACCGCTTTACGACCGGCAGTTAAAACGTCTTGCCAATCGTACTGCAGCCGGACTGGGCAGAACCGGCAGTATCATTGGACATGGGAGCGGTGATATTGCGATTTCCTTCTCCACAGCTGATTTGTATGCTCATGACAGTGATTCGCACGTGGAAAAATCGGCCTTTATCCGTGACGATCACCCGGTTATGAACGGGCTTTTCCAGGCCGTCATCGAATCAACAGAAGAAGCGGTTATCAACTCACTAAGAAAAGCAGAAACAACCAAAGGACGGAAAGGAAGGGTGGTGGAAACAGCACCGCTGGATTGAAGCGGGGCTTTCGAGTGAGATCTGCCACTTAGCGGGCAGATCTTTTCGTGTTGACTGAAGCTGGTTTTAGGAAACTACAGCGATTCCGGGTCCATCTACAGCGCACCGCTATAGAATTTTAATTTTTGGCTTCCCGCCGTTCATCCGAATCAGTTTTGTGCCGGCTTTTAAAACGTTTATACATGACTTCGATTTTATTAAACACCCACTGCAGCGCGAGTCCTTGAATGGCAATACCGAGGACTGAAACGACTGTGAGGGTCCAGACCGAAATGGACTGGTCAATTTCAAAAAGCCTATGACCGAAAAAGAATAAATAGCCAAGGATCACGAATAATGCCTCAAAATAGGTTTCAGCCGAATTTTCAATTATCCAGATAAGAATGGCTTCTGCAAACAAGAACAGCAGGATAATAGACAGGATCAGCGACTTCGATTGGAATGTCAGCTTTTCGACGAAGGGCAAGACATAATATTTTGTAATTGTTTTTATCCGGAATAAATAGATAACCCGTACAATTCTGGCCATCTGAAAGAATTGATCAAATGGAATAATAGCAATGATTAGAAACGGGTTTTGTTTAATAAAATCCCATTTTGAATCCGACATAGTGAAACGCACGATGAAATCAGCAAAAAACACAGCCCAGACAATCCAGCTGATAGTCGAGTTGTAAGCATCATCAGACCAAATGGTTATAATTGTCAGCATCACGAGTAAAATCATGATGCTTTCGTAAGTGATTTTTGCCACTTTTTGCATCGTTTGTCCCTCTTCCGGCTAGATTATACTCTATTATAATAAAAAAACCAGGGAAGTGTAACCCTGGCGAATTTTGCAATTAACCTTTACTTGTATTTGTGATTAAGCGAGTACATCCCTGTATGCAGATGTTTCCTCTATTTTCTTCTTGGCGTATGGACAGGTCGGATCGATTTTCTTCCCTTCATCCTGTGCAAAGTTCACCATTTTTTCAACGAGTTTGCCACCGATTCCTTCACCACGAAGCTCTTCGGACACATACGTGTGATCAACGTTCAATGTGTTGGCGTCAATATCCTGGTACGTGATCTCCGCTTTTGGATCCTGTTCGTCTCCAATATAGAACTTATGGTCACCTTTTTTGATATCTGCCATAATGACTGCCTCCTTAATCGTTTACTTTCATATTTCCCATATTGCCGCTTAATTAATCTCACCTGTTCATGAGAACCATGGCAATGTAACAACAATTGCCGCCACAAAAATAACCATCAAATAATTAACAGATACCATGAACATTTTATCCGCCCATTTACGGGTATCTGCAGAAAAAAGACCGCTAATGGCCAGAGCGAGATAGGCAATATTAAGCAATGTGGCAATAACCACAAAAACTGTGCCAAGTGAAAATAAATAAAATGGAAGCGGCAAGAGACATGCAATATAAACAACCATCTGGCGTTTTGTTATTTCCATGCCATGTATTACCGGCAGCATCTTAACATTGGCGGCTTTGTACTCATCATATTTCCGGATGGCAATCGCAAACGTATGTGGCATTTGCCAAAGGAAAATTATGAGGGCCAAAATGATTGGAACAATATGTGAAGCAGATTCCATCGCAGCCCAGCCTATCAGTGGCGTCACTGCGCCTGAAACACTCCCAATCACTGTGTTCAGCGTATACCGGCGTTTTGACCAAATGGTATAAAACACAACGTAAGTGAACCAGCCGATAAAGGCATACAGGACTGCTTCAAGTGTCGTGAAGGACAACAGCAGCAGCCCCAAGACACTTGCTGCCACAGCAATGCCAAGGACTGTTTGAAGGGAAATATTGCCTGTCACTGTCGGCCTTGATTTCGTCCTGTCCATGACGGTATCAATATCGACATCGTACCAGTTATTGAACACAAGTGCACCGGCCATCACCAGTGTGCTGCCGATAATGGTCAGTAAAAATGTATCAAAATTAGATGCAAACGAAGCCTCAGTAAAATATATGGCAAGCCAGAACCCGGCAAAAACCGGCACAGCATTGGCAATCAGTACAGGGAATTTGAAAAGTGACTTCAGGTCCGCCACTAACGATGATTCTTTTCCTTTGTCTGATGCGTACCCGGCATTTTTTATATTTGATGAGGTGACAATTTGCCTTCTCATCTTCCTTCATCCTTTCAGGTAAAAAACAACCAAAAATAGGTCCGTTTATTTTGTAAGTTGTCATCGGCATTTTATAAGCGAGAAAATTATTAAATTCAGTCCTTCCAGCTGATATCATATTCTTGGCAGAAGGTTTCTAGCTACGAATATAACTAATCCGAGACATTCTTGATATTATTATAGCATTTTTCTCCCGTTCATGCCCGTCTTCACACAATTGTCATCCTAATCAATTCTCAGTGCCTCATATTTAAAACCCAGGTACTGGTAATTCTGCCGCTGGTACATTTCCCTTGCCGTATCCTCACCGTCAGCAACCAGGATAATTGTCCGGCTATGAAACATGTCCATGATAAATTGCTGTAGTTGCCCGCCGATGCCTTTTCGCTGTATAGATTCCTTTACTGCAAGATCATCAATTTCCACGAAGTCATCAGAGAGAATCACATTCATCGTCCCGGCAGGTTCGCCCTGATAATAAGCGAGCACCTTCATATTCCCATCATCGTTAAACTGCTTCTTATTCAGCTTAACCTTTTCATTGGCAAAGGTCTCCCCGTTCTGTTTATCATTTTCATACTGCAGGCTGATGAAGTCTGCTAAATTGCTTTGTACCACTTCTTTAACCTGGATATCTGTGCTGTCCGGGATAGCAGGAAAATCTTTTGGCTGGATGGCGTATAATTCCGTGAATCCGACATCATAATCATTGTCGCCAAGGTATTTCAAAAGTCCCGGACCTGGTTTTTCATTTTCCGGGAATTCAAATTTCAAATGGGTCTGGTTGTGCTTCTGATGAAATTCTTTTAAAAACGTCTCAGCCTGTTTGAATTCAGCCGGCGAGGGCATTTGTTTATAATCAATAAAATTACTGTCATACCTGATCAGCATTTCCGGGTAATGGTAGTGTCTATAACGTTCATTCTCTTCTATAATCTGTCCGATAGTTTCGATGTTATGAAATGTTGGTTTCTTCATATGTATTCCCCTTCTCTTAATGACAACTCGTTTTATTATATCAGAATAACAAGGAGTTGATAGAAAAACTCTCTTTGTAAACAGCTAATGTTAGAACGTGCAGATTTTTAATTTGCTGCTAAGACAACAAAAAAGCAGAAACCACATTAATATGGTTCCCGCTTCTTTCATTAGCTAATATTTATTCTGTACCTTTTGTCCATTCGCTAACGGCATCCTGGTTATTGCTGACCCATTCTTCGGCTGCTTTGGCAGGGTCCATTCCCTCGTTGATTTTCACCATCACTTCACCGATTTGATCTTTTGACCATTTGAATTGGTCAAGAATTTTTTGTGCTTTCGGAGCATCTTCTTTGAGCCCTTTCCGTACAATGGTATTGATATTATCAGGATCGCCGTAAATATTTTTCGGGTCTTCAAGGTATTTCAAATCATATTCTGAGAATGTCCAATGCGGAGACCATAGTGTCACCACAATCGGCTCCTCATTTTCAATCGCATCGCCTAATGACGTTGCCATGGTCGCAGAGGAGCTGGCCTGAAGTGTCCAGTCGTCCAATCCATATTCAGGCATAACTTCTTCTTCCGTTAGTTTCATTTGACCTGCACCGGGTTCAATACCTGTAATGGTATAATCTGTATTATCACCGACTGAGTTTGTGTTGTTCTTCAAATCTTCAATAGAGTTAACATCCATATATTCTGGAACGACAAGGCCAAGCGGTGCTCCTTCCAAGTTCGGTCCAAGGTGCTCCAGATCTTCTTTATATTCTTCCCAGTAACTTGCATCCGTATGAGGCAGCCAGACACATACAGTTGCATCCGCTGAACCGTCAGAAACACTGGTATACATGGCACCGGAGTTAACTTGTTTTAACGTAACGTCATAACCGGCTTCTTCCAGTACAACTTCCATGACATGGTTGCTGGCTACAGCTGAAGACCATGCAACGTAAGGTATCGTCAGTTCTTTTTGACCGATTTCACTAACCGTGTCGCCATTCGACGATTCATTTGAACCTTCTTCATTTGATGTTTCTTTGTTTGAACCACCATTGTCTCCATTGCTTTCACTGCTTTCATTACTGCCACTTCCGCCGCAAGCTGCCAAAACCACCAGCAGAAGCATAATAGCGGCAATTCCTAAAAATCTCATTCTTTTTAACACTCATTCGTCCCCCTCTTATGATGTAAAATTATTTATTTAACGCATTAAATGTCTCACGCATACTTTCAGGTGTGAATTGTAATTGATCAGGATAGTCCGGTTCCCAGTTCCGGTAGCTTTCACCATTCAGTTTCTTAATCATTTCTGACGTATCAAAAACGGCTAAATCATAGACCCAATTGGCCATTATCATGATTGATGCCATATGTGCGCCTTCATTTGTAGCACCGCACATATCTTTTATTAAATTCACCTGATAATCACGGAAGTAAGCGTCAAACACGGACGTCATCAGACAACCATCGGTGACAAATCCTCCCATAATCAGATGCTTGATTCCCATATTTCTGAGCATCAAATCTAAACTTGTATCATAAAAACTGCTCCAACGATATTTATCAATGACAATATCACCTTTTTCGGGCTTAATTTGATCAAAGATTTCCACCGCATCCGTTCCGTCATCATAAAACACCGGCCTGGCCTCATCATTCAACGGTTCCTTATTGGAGAGACCAATCGTATCTTCCCGGTTAATATGTCGCGTGAATATGATTGGAATGCCAGCTTTCCGGCACTCAGCAATTAGCTGCTCTGTATTATTTACAACTGAATCGACACCCTCGATGCCGAATTCACTTTCTTTTTGCACATCGATTAAAACAAGTGCTGTATCACTCTTGTCCAGTGTGCTCACCTCCTTTGTATTTTGGAAAATGCTCAAATATCTCCCGTGATTCCATTGCATTGGCCAATCTGAGCGTCCAGTCGAAATAAGTCATGGTTTGATTGATATCCTCAAGGTCCCCTTTGGCCGTCTCTTTCGCTTCCTCAGAATCACCATTTTGCGCAATATCTTTCAGGGTGCCTTCCACCTGTTCATAAGCTCTTAAAGTAATGTTTCTTTCCTGCCTGAGCATTTTGGTAAAGAAGGCAAAAAAGTTTTTGAAGAAGTCTTTATCGGCAATATAATGATCTTTCCGGTCACCTTTTTTCCATACTTTAATCACCATTTCGGTGTCAAGAAGATCCCTTAGCCCTGTGCTGACACTCCCCTTGCTCATTGCAACCTGATCTTTTATTTCATCAAGATTGAGCGCTTTGTCCGCAAAATAAAGCACACCGTATATCCTGCCCACAGACGGTGTCACGCCATAAATCACCATCGTCTGGGCGATTGCACTAATCATAATATCGCGTGACTCTTCAATTTTTTGAATATCATTATCGGCCACCATGATTCACCAACCTTATTTCAACCAGTATAATTTGTTCAATTTGTTTTATTTGTTTTGAACAATTTAATTAAATTATACAAAACACTATTGTTTATGTCAACGTTAGTTTGGCTAAAGTTAAACGATTGATGCAGAACACAAAAAAGACCGGCTCTGTCTTAGAACCAGTCTTGAAAAAGAATATATGCATAAAGAGGGTATCTCGTAACGGTACTTATTTTCGACCTTTTGATTTAAACCAATAATCTATTCGAAGTCAGCCTAACAGAACGAATCCTTAGGTTTTGGAACAGATAAACCGAACATAGGCCTGAGATACAATGCTATGAACGTTCCTGCCAGCGCCATAATGCCCCAAATATAACCGTGCAGACTGAATGATGCGATACCGCCGAAGTATGCGCCGATATTGCAGCCAAACGCCAGCCGCGCACCATAACCCATAAGCAGACCGCCAATAACAGAAGCGGTCGCATTTTTTCCGGTAACCTTTGAAAATTTGAAAAGTCCGCCGGCAGCCGATGCAAGAAAGGCGCCAAGAATAACACCAAAGTTCAGGACAGTCGTAGAATCAGCAAAAATTGATGCATCCAATGCAGCTGCGTTTCCCTGCCAGTATCCCCAGCTGGCCACATCAACTCCGAAAACTTGAGCCACTTTGGATCCCCATAAGGCAAAAGCTGATGTAATGCCCCATGGCGTACCCCGGGTCATTAACGTCAGAGCATTCAGCAACGCTAAAACGATTGCTGCTGCGAACAAGGGCCATGATCCGCGAAAAATACGTTTCCAGCCTGTCGCTGATGGTTTAGCTGCCATTTTCGGCGGTCGTTTCTTTTTCTCCACGACCAGCGTAATCCAGGTGATCAAGCCAAACAGAACAATCGATAATAGCCAGGCACCGCTATAACCAAAGCCTGTCGATGTTGCCAGTGAGACCGGTTCAAATGCCGGCAAATCTTCTGTCCAAAAAGGCAAATGATACGCGCCTACCGTTGCACCGACAATAAAGAATAATAGCGTGATAAACATTACGGAACGCCCGCCGCCAACCGCATAAAGCGTACCGGATGCACATCCGCCGCCGAGCTGCATACCGACACCAAACATAAACGCACCAACTAATAGACTGACGCCTACCGGTGAGACATAACCGGAAACACCGTCACCAAAAAATGAGTACCCGAATGCCAGAATCGGTGCAAATAATGTGACAGCGACCGCGAGCATTAACATGTGCGATCTTAGCGCCTTGCCATTTCCGACCGACGCCAGCCTGCGAAATGCCGAAGTGAAACCAAACCGGGCATGGAATAATGTATACCCAAGCAAAAGACCGATCACAAGGAGTAATGACTGTACGCTACCCTGTGTTGCTATAAGGTAAACCAAGAGGATCGCCCCGACAATCAGACCTCCAATGATCAATGGCATTTGCGGTTTATTTAAATCAGTGCTTTTTTGCTGCACTGGATCCTTTACGTCATCTATCGTTTGGACTTTTGTTGCTTCAGCCATTCAAATCACTCTTTTCTTATCATTTTAATAAGGATTATGATATTATAATAAAGCCTGGCATATTTTGTGTCAAGAAAGGTTTAGAATTTGCTCGTTCAATCACTAACAGACATAATCTAAGCAACAAGCCTGGCATTTTTAACTTTAGAGATCAGGTCACTCAGCAACGAAACTGTGGTGCAATAATGGAAGCTATATCCATCTGTTTAATACAGCCAGCGTCAATAAACCCTTCCGATGCAGCGAGATTGTTTGAAGATTATCCCAGGTTCGCTATAATAGAGAAAAACCCTAGAGTTACATGCGGGATAAAATTAAAAAGAGGGACAGGTTCAACCCCCCACTTTTCCTTAAATGGGAACTTTCTCCTGTCCACTCGTATATCCAAAATTATCGAGCAACGCGCGCACTTCATCTGTCGACTCTGTCATCATCAATTGATTTCTTAATTCACTCGCACCTCGAAACCCGCGGACATATATCTTAAAAAAGCGGCGAAGCGGTTTGAACTGACGTGGCTCAAGTTCGGTTGAATATTTATCAAAGAGATCAAGGTGCAATCTTAGAAGATCAAGCAATTCCTTACTGCTATGATCTTTTGGCTCCTTTTCAAAGGCAAATGGATTTTTAAAAACACCGCGCCCAATCATAACCCCATCAACACCGTACTGTTGAGCAAGTTCCAAGCCAGTCACGCGGTCAGGAATATCCCCATTAATTGTTAACAGTGTATCTGGTGCTACTTGATCGCGTAATTTCTTAATTTCCGGGATCAGCTCCCAATGAGCATCTACTTTGCTCATTTCCTTTTTTGTACGCAGATGAATGGAAAGATTAACGATATCTTGATTTAATAAGTGTGTCAGCCAGTCACGCCATTCATCAACATCAGTATAACCAAGCCTTGTCTTCACACTCACCGGCAAACCGCCTGCTTTTGCTGCTTCTATCAATTTAGCTGCAACGTCCGGACGGCGGATAAGGCCACATCCCTTCCCTTTGGTTGCCACATTCGGCACAGGACAACCCATATTGATATCCAAACCTTTAAACCCTTGTTCCGCCATACCAATACTCATTTGTCTGAAGTATTCGGGTTTATCTCCCCAAATATGAGCCACCATTGGCTGTTCATCTTCTGTGAAAGTCAAACGCCCGCGGACACTCTGGCGCCCCTCAGGGTGACAATAACTCTCTGAGTTTGTAAACTCTGTAAAAAACACATCAGGTCCTGCTGCCGCGCTTACTACATGACGAAAAACAACATCCGTCACATCTTCCATTGGTGCAAGTACAAAAAACGGACGTGGTAAATTGCGCCAAAAATTATCTTTCATATCGAATTCAAACCCTCTCATGCAATCAAAAATTTCTCTGCTGCTGCTTATACACTTATACCATGCCTAACCACATTTTATCAAATTGATTGGGAATGTTGTTTTCACCGGAAGTTTATGTATTTTATTTAAACAGCTTTCTTCTCCAACCAACACACCAGTCCCATATACATTCATTTTCAATTTGTGCCGGCAGAGCCGAATCGGACATATTTGGTCAGTTAGCCGTTGTTCTCTAACGGGTTACTGACCATTACATGCGGAGTAAAATTTACGGATATGGCCATTCAACATGGCACATCATGTTTCATTGTCCCTGTCTGTTAAATACTTGTTCAGTTCAATAATCATTGTACCCATCTTCGGTTTAGACGGTTGAAAAACATCTGAAATATAATTCTTGCTCAGTTCATTTGCAGTCACTTTTCCAACCGCAGCCGCCAGAACTTTTCCATTAAATGCATCTGCTAATTCTTGTGATTTAATGCAAGCCTTAAAGAGGTTTTGAACTTGTGTTTTACTCGTAAAAATAACGATATCCAGCTGCTGGCTTATAATCCCTTCCGATAAACTGAATAACGTATCGTTATCCGGCTCTTCATATTCATATGGCTTTGACAGATAGACAGTAAAACCGAGTGCTTCAAACTGACGTTTGAGTGCTGCGTCATCCTGATTATAGGCCTGTAAAAATAATCGGTCCCCTTTAGCGAACTTTTGATCCGCCTGCACATCCAGGAGGTTTTCCATGGTTCCATCCTTTGAGACAAGTGTTGGTGATAAACCATGTTTTTTAAGCCAGCTGCGCGTTTTGCTTCCGCGAATGATCAAATCAACAGTTTTTAATTTCTGAATAAATTCGGTATGACAGTCCAATCGATAAGCCACTTCCTCCAGTGCCTCAGCTCCCACCCCTGTCGTTAACAGCACACTGTCAAAGGGCTGGTCTATTAAATCCAAAACATTCGTCTCGCTGATGGATGTATGCAGTTTCTGTCTGCCTTGAATAGAATACACAAAAGGCAGGCCGCCATTTTTTTGAATGAGTCCGGAAATCTCTTCTGCTCTGCGCGTGGCTGCCACGCCAACTTTTTTACCATTTAAGCCATTCATCATAACGGGCTCCTCCCGGTTAAAGCTTCCAGATAATCGTACATCTTTTGCTGATTGTCGCTATTCAAATATGCTGTAGATAAAAGTTCCCGTAATATATCACGCTGTTCTGACCTTTCAAGAGATGACTGTTGTTTAAGATGCTGCCTGCACGCATATAAAAAGTCCACATATGCTTCATAGCTTTCATCGTACCGGGCTTGAAGATCTCTTTTCACGCCTGCTGCAAGCATGGGACTTGCGCCATCAGTTGAGACACTTATCGATAAGTGCCCTCTTCTGAAGAAAGAAGGAAATTGCACATTCCCCTGTTCACTGTCTGCCGCATGATTGATTAAAGCATCAGGAGATGCAGCCTTTACAACGGATTCGTTGACAGCTGGATCATCGGTTGCGACTACAATCAGAAAAGCATGACCAAGATCATTACCAGCAAAACCTTTTTGTTTCCAAACGAGCTTGCCTTGTTCCGCCAGCTGCATAATGCCCTCTTCAGCATCGGGACTGACAACCGTCAGTGAAGCACCATTATTTAACAATGTGTTCGCTCGACGTTCAGCAACACGCCCGCCCCCGACGATAACAGCATTTTTTTCTTTTAATTCAATCATAAAAGGTGTTAAGGCCATATGAAAGACATTCCTTCACGCGTAAAATTTTTTCAGGCCGGACTTGGCATTTTCCTATCCAGCGCTTCATAGACACGCTTTTTTAAAGCTTCGCACATGGCAGGATGTGCGCCAAGCTGCCGGCACAAAATAACATCAGGACCGGGAACGGGATCCGTGTTGGCTGCGTCACGCATTTTTTCATCTATATATCGCATGAGCACCCCTGTAAACCACAGATACGGCACAATATAGACTTGCTTTAAATCCGCTTTAGAAACGGCATTCAAACACTGTTCAAACGAAGGCTCACACGCAGCCAAAAAACAAATATCAACCGGGATACCCGCTCTGCTTTGCAGCTTCTTGCCAATCGTTTCGATATCTTCTTTCGTCTGAGGATTGCGGCTGCCACGTCCAACGAGCAGGATTTTGACACTTGGACCGACTGGCTTTTCAGTCTCTGCTATTCGTTCTATTAATACATCAATAAAATCTTCCTGCACCCCAAGCGGCCGGCCGTATGTGAATTCAATATCAGGGTATATTGCCATTAAACGGTTTATTTCACCAGGTATATCATGATAGTAATGACCGGCACTCAACAAGAGAACAGGAACGACGGCAATTCGTGACGCTCCCCGGCTCACCAGAGTATCCACACCTTGTTCCAGATCCGGATCGGCCAGTTCCAGAAAACAAATTTCCTGAAGCGCAAAATCTGTTTGTTCCCTTACCGAACTTATACAGTAAAAAGCTTCAGCTGTTGCTTCCGGTATGCGGCTGCCGTGACTGATATATAAAATTCCCTGCACGTTTTTTCCTCCTTTATCCGATAACCGTCTCGAGAGGAAACTGCTGCTGCATTGACATTTCCTCAAACCACTGAATCTTGTCTCTTAATGTCACAACTTCCCCGATAACAATCATAGCCGGATTCTCAATTGCGCCGGCCTTATCTGTAATAGTCCATAATGTGCCGGTGACTGTCTGCTGTTTCTCTGTTGTTCCCCAATGAATGAGAGCAATCGGTGTATTGAAAGACCGGCCATGATCAATCAGCTTCCCGCATATATCAGGAAGGTTCTTAACACCCATATATATACAAAGGGTGTCAGCTCTTTGCGCAAGCGTTTTCCAGTAGTCATCATCTTTCGTTACGCCTGAGACAAACGTGACCGAGGAGCTGTAATCCCGATGCGTTAAGGGGATCCCCGCATAAGCGGGGGCTGCAGAACCGGCACTGATACCCGGAACAATTTCAAACGGGATCCCATTCTCCCTCAGCATTTCCGCTTCTTCGCCGCCTCTGCCGAAAATGAATGGGTCACCGCCTTTAAGTCTCACAACCACTTTCCCTTCACCGGCAAATTGACAAAGCAAGCGGTTGATTTCACTTTGTGTCAAAGCGTGCTGATTCGGGCTTTTTCCGCAATAAATCAGTTCAGCACCATCCGGGGCATTCGCTAATAACGATGGATTGATTAAACGGTCATAAAAAATACAATCCGCTTGCTGAATGGCTTTTAACCCTTTAACGGTTATCAATTCAGGATCACCCGGGCCGGCACCAACTAAATAAACTTTTCCCATCCCTGCACCTCCTATGATGTAGCACATATCCGATTTAAGAGGGAATGGATGAATAGCCATATCCCTCCACGCAGCTTAGTTGTTGATTATATTTTTGTGAAAGTCCAGACCTGAACGGATCTCGTCAACGTAGCCCTTACGGATAACATAATCACCGAAGTGCTCATGTTCCTCACGTTCACGGGCATACGCCAGAATTATCGGTCTCAAAGTTTCCAGAATTTCCGCTTCACCGATATTTTCACGGTATAATTGGTTTAGCCGATCACCTGTGAAACTTCCACCCAAATACATATTATATTTGCCCGGAGCTTTTCCAATAAAGGCAATTTCAGCCAACGCCGGTCGAGCACAACCATTTGGGCATCCGGTTATACGGAGAACGATTTCCTCATCATTGATGCCGGCCTCATCCAATATGCCTTCCATGTGGTCCAGCAATGACGGGAGATAACGTTCCGATTCAGCCATAGCAAGACCGCAAGTCGGAAACGCAACACAGGACATGGCATTCCTTCTCAGTCCTGAATGATGTTTTCCTTCAGCTAAACCATACTTTTCCATCACTTCATTAATCTGTTTCTTCTTATGACTCGTGACATTCGCAATCACCAGATTTTGATTCGGTGTCAGACGGAAGTCGCCTGTATGAATTTTGGCGATTTCACGCAAGGCGGTCATCAATGGATAATCCTCAGTATCCATAATCCGCCCGCTCAGTATAAACAGTGTATAGTGCCATCTGCCATTATTGCCTTTCACCCAGCCATAACGATCACCATTACTCTCGAAATGATACGGCCGTTCCTGCTCGAGTTCCCACCCTAATCGATTATTGAGTTCATGCATTATCCAGTCCACACCTCGGGCATCGATTGTGTATTTAAAACGGGCATTTTTTCTGTTGGAGCGATTGCCATAGTCACGCTGGATGGACACGACTTTTTCAGCAACTTCCTCGATTTTATCTGCCGGACAGAAACCGATGACACGCGCCACTTGCGGATAGGTGTTTGTATCCCCGTGTGTCATGCCCATACCGCCGCCGACAGCAACATTAAATCCTTGCAGTTTACCGTCTTCAACGATCGCGATAAAGCCAAGGTCCTGGGAAAAAACATCAATGTCATTGGAAGGCGGCACAGCGATGCCAATTTTAAACTTCCTCGGCAGATAATAGGAACCATAAATCGGTTCAACTTCATCTTCGTCACGGCTATCGGCGATCTTTTCTTTGTCCAGCCAGATTTCGTGATAAGCACTGGTTCGCGGCAAAAGGTGCTCACTGACATTTTTGGCATATTGAAAGACTTCTGAATGAATGTCTGATTGGTGTGGATTCGGGTTGCACATCACATTCCTGTTTACATCACCGCAGGCAGCGATTGTATCCAGCAGCGACCTATTTATCCCCCGCATTGTTTCTTTGAGGTTCCATTTCAACACCCCGTGGAATTGAAACGCCTGTCGTGTCGTCAGTTTAAGCGTGCCATTTGCATGATCATTCGCCAGCCGGTCCATGGTAAGCCATTGCTCCGGGGTAGCGACACCGCCGGGGGCACGAACCCGAATCATGAATTGATAGGATGGCTCCAGTTTCTTACGGCGGCGTTCGTTGCGTTCATCTCTGTTATCCTGCTGGTAGCTGCCATGAAATTTCAGGAGTTTCGTATCCTCCTCAGAAATAGCAGCGCTTATCCGGTCGTCCAGACCCTGTTCAATTGTCCCTCTAAGATAGTTGCTGTCCTTTTTTATCCCCTCCATTACATCCGGAGGGCCATCTTTGGAAAGAAAACGATCATCTGTCATTATGATTCTCCTCTCAAGGTTTATTAGTTTGCAGGAAGTTTAATAAACATCGCGCTGATAACGCTTTTCTTGCCGCATGGTTTTCAGGTAATCCTCTGCTTCTTCATGACTCATCCCGCCTTCTTGTTCAAGAATCGTCAAGAGAGCTTTGTGCACGTCACCTGCCATCTTTTTTTCGTCACCGCACACATAGACATGGGCGCCATCCTGCAGCCACCGGTAAAGTTCACTGCCTTTTTCCAGCATACGGTGCTGGACATATACTTTCTCGGCGTTATCACGGGAAAATGCAACATCCATATTGGTCAGCAATCCTTCCTGCAGCCATTTCTGCCATTCCACCTGATACAGAAAGTCTGTCGTGAAATGCTGATCACCATAGAACAGCCAGGTCTTTCCTTTTACATCCAGCTCTTCCCGTTCTTCCAGGAAAGACCTGTAAGGTGCGACACCTGTACCGGGGCCGATCATAATCACCGGTTGTTCAGGATCGGAAGGTAATTTAAAGTTTGGATTCCGGTGAATATAAACCGGCAATACATCACCAGGTTCTGCCCGTTCTGCACATTGCCCTGAGCAGACACCCGCCTGAATTCCTCCATTCGCCTGAAATTCATCTTTTCCAATGAGCAGATGCACCTCATCCGAATTCGCATTGCAGCTATTGGCAATTGAATATAAACGGGCAGGCATTTTCCGCAGAATTGTGATAAATTCACCGGGCTCCACTACCGTTTGTGGTGGAAAATCTCTTATGAAGTCAAGCAGATTGCGGCCATCCAGATATTTTTTGCGATCCTCCTGTCCTGCTTCCATGAGCTCACTCAATGCGTCATTACTGAACATATCAGCCGCCTTCTCCAGCAATGGTTTTGTCAGTCGAGTAATTTCAAAATTTGTGAGCAACGCATTTCGGATCGAGCGTGAATCCCCTTGCTTATTGACTTGAACGATCTCTTCAGAATTCCAGTTCATTTCATTGATCAATCCATCAACAAGTTCCGCCTCATTTTCAGGGAAAATACCCAGACTGTCACCGGGTTCAAATTCAAAGTTGGATCCTTCCAGCGACAGTTCCAGATGACGAGTTTCTTTGTTTGATCCATCAGCATTCAGATTTAAATTTTCCATAATTTCAGCCTTAAACGGATTCGTTCTTGAATAAACAGTCTGTGCTTCGGTTGTTGATGCCGCTTCCGCCCCGGCCGGCGAGCTCTCTCGTGCAGGACTGTCTTCTGAGGTCTCACACAACTCTGCTAAAACACCGTCGATCCATTCCGCAGCGTCATCATCAAAGTCAACATCGCAATCAACCCGTGGATAAAGCCTTTGTCCGCCTAATTCCTCCAACCGGTTGTCAAAGTCTTTTCCCGTCTGGCAAAAAAACTCATATGACTGATCTCCCAACGAAAGCACTGAAAATCTGACATCTTTCAGTTTGGGTGCCTTTCTGCTGAAAAGAAATTCATAGAATGTTATCGCATTATCCGGCGGTTCCCCTTCGCCATGGGTTGCTGTCACTATCAATAAATCCTGAACCTTTTTAAAATTTTTCGGCTTGAAATCATCGAGCGCAGACGTCGTTACTTTGATATTCTGCTCATCTATTTTTCGGGACAGCTCCTCAGCCAGTGACTGTCCATTTGCGGTTTCAGACCCAAACAGCACGGTTACTTCCCGGGTTTCAATAGCAGAAGACTGCTCCGTGGCAAGAGCATTGGCAGCTTCATCCGGAACTGCGGCAACCGGAGTTTCGGATGAATTTGGACTAGCGGCCAGATACCCGCTGAGCCATGTCCGCTGTTCTTCAGTCAATGTTGGTAAAAGACGATTCAAATGCTCTGATTGTTCTTGCGTAAAAGGGCTGTTCATTGCATGTAAGTTCAACGGCTTCTCACCTCACAAAGAAATTTTTATAGTTGCATTCGCCGTACTGAAAAGATGCAGTCTAATCATCATTACGCATCATTTTTCCTTGATGCAGGACAGACTTATAGTAAAAGCAACCATAGTAAATTATACATATTGGTTTAGTCAGGTTTAAGTTGTAAATTTAAACAGCTTTTTCGTCATCAGTGATTCTCCCACTCAAATGCTTTTTAGCTGTTGTACCGTTCCACCAAATGTTGTGTATTATTGGAAGTTTACTCGTATTTAAGGCATACAGATTAAGATGTGTGAATGCCGCACTCAGTTTTATCAAGTCCTGCCCATCTTCCTGAACGGAGATCATTTGAATCCGTTACTCGGGCTGTGCACGGTATGCAGCCAATACTCGGATAATCCTGATCATGCAATTCATTGTAAGGCAAGCTGTTTAGTCGGATATAAGACCAAACATCATCCCAGGTCCAGTAAATTAACGGGCATACCTTGATAGACTCAAATCGCTCATCCTTATTGACAAAGTCAGTGTTGCTGCGGGCAGGTGATTGGTCCCTGCGAAGACCCGATATCCAAGCTGTAGCTTCGCTTAATGCTTCTTCCAGCGGCTTGATTTTCCGGATGAAGCAACATTGATCTGGCTGACGCTTCCACAGTGCTGAGCCATATTGTTCAGCCTGTTCATCCACCGTTAAATCCGGTTTTTTCAACTCAATCCGAAGTTCAGGATACGTTTCCTTTACCTCATCAATTAAATCATAGGTTTCCTGGAAGTGGAGGCCTGTATCGAGAAAAACAATCTTAGCATCCTTTCTAACTTTGGAGATCAGATCAATCAGTACCATCCCCTCAGCACCGAAACTGCATGCATAAACCAAGGAATCCCCATATGAATCGTATGCCCATTGCAGTACTTCCAATGCCCCTTTTGTATCATCCGACGGCTCATAATCTTTAAACGGAACGTCCGAAAAGTCACGATAGGTGACCAGATTATTAATCATTTATTCACCCCTCCATTAAAGTACGTGTTCAAAAAGGAGGATAAAAAAAGACCGAGAATTCGAGGCGGCGAAGCTCCCGATACCGGAACGTATGGAGTTAATACGTGAGGAACGGAAAAGCAAGCCAACTAGAAACACCGAAGTGTCATTTTTACCGGACTTTTTGAACAACCTCTTAAAATTTTAAAAAATCCCCTTCTTATTACTTAAAGAAGAGGAACGCCAATTATAACTTCCGGATCAACGTCTCTCCTCATCTTCCAGGCTGTTACCCTGAGGGATTTGGCACAGTTAATCGTCCGCTGCCGAGGTTTCAAAGGGCCCTTCCCTCCACCTCTCTTGATAAGGTATGCTTTATTATATCGTATTTGAATATTATATGCAGAAAATGGGAAAAGTTCAACAGATATTTCAGAAAAAATATATATTTTTAAAAAAGATTGATTTAAAACGCCAGGGGACACTTATTCTTAAGGCTACTATTACATATAACGTTTTCCATCTTTGCGTCTATAGCGATTGTTTCTCAACGTACAGCTTTTTCTTACAACCTATAGCGATTATTCGTTCATCTATAGCGCACCGCTGAAAACTACAAAACAGGATCTGTAAAGGATAAGCTTATTTTAGTCAGACGCTTTTCTCTCCAACCAGCACACGGCTTCCACATGATGTGTCTGCGGGAACATATCAACAGGTTGGACTTCCTGTGTGGCATAGCCGCCGTCTTCCAGAATGCGCAAGTCGCGCGCCAAGGTTGACGGGTTGCATGAGACATATACAATCCGTTTCGGCTCCATGCCGAGCATTGCCTTCAGCAGTTCTTCGTCGCAGCCTTTCCGCGGCGGATCGACGACAATTACATCCGGTCGCATGCCTTGTGCGGTCCACCATGGCATGACTTTTTCCGCTTCGCCGACATAAAACTCGGCATTGGTGAATCCGTTCAATTTGGCATTTTTCTTCGCATCATCAACAGCTTCCGGGACGACTTCAACACCATAAACTTTTTTAGCCTCCTGTGCCATAAACAGTGAAATCGTGCCAATTCCGCAATAGGCATCGACAACTGTATCATTGCTGCCGACTCTGGCATATTCCAGCGCTTTATCATATAGTTTTTTTGTTTGGGGCGGATTGACCTGATAAAAAGATTTCGCGGAAATAGCAAATTTAATGTCACCGATCATGTCATAAATATAGTCTTCTCCCCAGATAGTCTTTGACTTCTTGCCCCAAATCGAATTCGTCTTTCGGTCATTGATGTTATGGACAATCGATTTAATATGCGGGTAGGTTTTAATCAGTTCCGTGACCAGCTCATCCTGGTGCGGCAAGTCAGGTGTCCGAGTGATGATGACGATCATCGTATCACGAGTCACTTCACCCGTGCGGACGACGATATGCCTTAATACGCCGGTGTCGTTCTGTTCATCATAGGCAGGGATACTGAGTCTGTCAGCGATTCTCCGTACCGCCTCAACCATCCGATCATTTTCTTCATTTTGAATAACACATGTTTCCATACCTTCAATAATCCGGTGACTCCGTTTTTGATAGAAACCGGTGATCAGCTCGCCGTCCTCTTTTTCTCCGACAGGCATCTGCACCTTATTACGGTAGCGCCATGGATCATCCATACGAATAATCGGGTGGACCGGCACATCTTTCAGGTGAGCAATTTTTCGCATCGCATTTTTAACCTGTTCCTGTTTCATATCGAGCTGCATGTCATAACTCATATGCTGCAGCTGGCACCCGCCGCATTTATAATACACATCACACGGCGGCTCAACACGTTCATCACTGGATTTCCTCACTTCGAGTAATTTGCCGAAGCCGAAATTTTTATTGACTTTAACGACCTTGACATCACCTTCTTCACCCGGCAATGCATATGGAACAAACAACGGATAGCCGTTGATTTTCCCGACACCGCTTCCTTCATGGGTCAGGTCTTCAAATTGAAGTGTGACGGTCTCGTTCTTTTTAACTGGTGCTGCTTTTTTTGCCATTAATATCTTCCTTTTCGTCCGTTTATGTGGTTCCAATCTTACCATACCCGTTTTCTAAATTAAAAAGACTGCCGTTTTAAGCAGTCTTCAATTAGCGTTCATTTTCTTTTCCAATAAATTTCTCCGGAACAAAAAATTCAATATGCTGCTGCAGGTTCTCAAATTCACCCGGAAGGAAGCCGCCAAATTCGCCGTCAATGTTCAGCTGCATTTGTTCATCCGTTTCAACACTGATATGTTGGGCTTGGGTATAGATGATCCGTTTATCTTCCAAATGGGCACCACGGACCGCCAGCGTTGCTATGCGTACAAACTCGGCCAGATTCATTTTCTTTAAAATCATCAGATCAAAATAGCCGTCATCAAGACGTGCGTCCGGTGCCAGCTTTTCAAATCCGCCGACTGAGTTGGTGTTGGTTACAAGAAACAGCATAATATCCTCATCGATAACATTGCCATCATATTCAATCTTTGTGCGTATCGGTTTTAAAGAAGGGAGCATTTCAATGCCTTTGACATAGTAAGCTAAATGACCAAGCATCGTTTTCAGCTTGCTCGGCACGTCATATGTCAGCTCTGTCAGCTTGCCGCCCCCGGCGATGTTCACAAAATAATGCCCGTTCACGCGACCGATATCAAGCAGCATTGACTGCCCGTCCAAAATAATATCAACCGCTTTGTCAATATCAC
Source organism: Lentibacillus amyloliquefaciens (assembly GCF_001307805.1). Lineage (GTDB taxonomy): Bacteria > Bacillota > Bacilli > Bacillales > Amphibacillaceae > Lentibacillus > Lentibacillus amyloliquefaciens. The sequence continues at coordinate 2,164,069 of NZ_CP013862.1, forward strand.
GGGGGATGCACAGAGCTCTAGCAAAATCATTCGTTGTCCCGGTCGGGATAATCCCCAGCTTCGGACGGTGCTCCTGCTCAGCTAATCCGTTAATGACTTCATTAATGGTTCCGTCACCGCCTGCAGCCACTACCAGTTCAAAACGCCGTTCAACAGCTGTTTTTGCGGCTTCAGCGGCATCGCCTTCAGCTGTCGTGGCATGTGCTGAGGTTTCAAAACCGGCCACTTCAAGTCGCTCCAACACACCGGCCAGCTTATTTTTAAACGCTTCCCGTCCTGAAGTCGGGTTATAAATAATACGGGCTTTCTTCATGTTACTCCCCCTCATATCACGCCAATCAATTTTGCACCTAACGTCTATCATAGTCTTTTTCGCTCTGATTTAAAAGTCATTAGCCGTAAAATGATGGACTACCGCCATGACCGCAGTAGTCCACCCCTATCTGAATACGCTCAGGAGTATGTGTCATTTTTAATCAAAAATTTACCGTTTCGGATCGTTTCCGACTTTTAGCGCTTATCAATCTCCTGCTGCAAAATCTTATTGACCATCGGCGGGTTAGCCTGGCCTTTTGTTGCCTTCATCACCTGTCCGACAAGGTATTTGATAGCACGGTCCTTCCCGTTTTTATAGTCAATAATCGACTGCTCATTTTCATCGAGCACTTTCGTAATGACTTCTGTTAGCTGACCTTCATCGGAAATCTGCACAAGTCCTTTTTCCTTAACGATTTTTTCCGGATCGCCGCCGTTTTCAACCAGTTCAGCGAAAACTTTCTTGGCAATCTTGGACGAAATCGTACCGTCTTCAATCAGCTTAATCATTGTTGCCAGTCCTTCAGGTGTAAGAGCCAGTTCGTTAAGCTCTTTGTAATGCTTGTTCATATAAGCTGATACGTCGCCCATCAGCCAGTTTGATGCCTGTTTAATATCGGCGCCATTTTCAACCGCTTCTTCAAAGAAATCGGACATTTCCTTGGAGTTTGTTAAAACAGCGGCATCATACTCTGGGAGCTCCAGCTCATCAATATAGCGCTCTTTGCGGGCATCCGGCAATTCGGGAATTTCCTGACCGATGCGTTCTTTCCATTCCTCATCGATGTACAATGGCACGAGGTCCGGCTCAGGGAAATAACGATAGTCGTCCGACCCTTCTTTAACGCGCATCAGGATCGTTTCTTTTGTTTTTTCATCGTACCGGCGTGTTTCCTGCAAGATTTCGCCGCCTGACATCAGTTCTTTCTCCTGGCGTTTTTCTTCAAATTCCAGACCTTTTTGCACAAATGAGAAGGAATTAAGGTTTTTCAGTTCTGTCTTAACGCCGAATTCCTCCTGTCCGATTGGGCGAATCGATAAGTTGGCGTCACACCTTAGGGAGCCTTCTTCCATTTTACAATCGGAAACTCCGGTATATTGGATGATGTTTTTCAATTTTTCCAAGTAAGCATACGCTTCTTCCGGTGACTGCATATCCGGTTCAGATACGATTTCAATTAGCGGTGTCCCCTGCCGGTTATAGTCAACCAGGGAATAGCCGTCATCCTGGTGGGTCAGCTTTCCGGCATCTTCTTCCAGGTGAAGCCTTGTAATGCCGATACGTTTTTTCTCACCGTTTACTTCAATTTCAATCCAGCCATTTTCACCGATTGGCTGATCAAACTGGGAAATCTGATATGCTTTCGGATTGTCCGGATAAAAGTAATTTTTCCGGTCGAATTTTGTGTCTGTTGCGATATCACAGTTGAGTGCCAAAGCAGCTTTCATCGCAAAATTGACCGCTTCTTCGTTCAGCACCGGCAGGACACCCGGATAACCGAGGTCAATCGGGTTGACGTTTGTGTTCGGTTCATCGCCAAATGCGTTGGGACTCGGACTGAAAATTTTCGAATCTGTCTTCAGTTCAACGTGTACCTCAAGACCGATAATCGTTTCAAAGTTCATTATTTGACACCTCCCAATAGAGGACGTTGTTTGTGGTGGTCTGTTGCTTGCTCATAAGCGTGTGCCGTACGATAGACCGTACTTTCATCAAACGGTTTTCCGATGATTTGCAGTCCAATTGGCAAACCGGCTTCGGAAAAACCGCACGGAACGGAAATCCCCGGAACACCGGCAAGGTTGACCGGAATGGTTAAAATATCGTTCGCATACATTGTCAAAGGATCATCAACGTTTTCTCCGATTTTAAATGCAGGTGTCGGTGCAGTCGGTCCGATAATTACGTCATAATCCTTTAGAATATTATCAAAGTCATTCTTAATTAATGTCCGTACTTTTTGGGCCTTTTTATAGTAAGCATCATAGTAGCCGGAGCTCAGTGCAAATGTACCGAGCATGATGCGGCGTTTGACTTCATCCCCGAATCCTTCACTGCGGGAGTGCGTGTACATATCCATCATGTTCGTTGCATTATCCGAACGTACCCCGTAGCGGACACCGTCAAAGCGAGCCAGGTTGGCGGACGCTTCCGAGGATGCCAGCAAGTAATAAGCGGCCACGGCATATTTGGAATGCGGCAGGGAAACTTCTTCCCATTCAGCCCCGAGTTCCTTATATTTGTTCAGGGCACTTATAACCGCTTCTTTCACCTCAGGTGCCACTCCTTCAGCAAGGTATTCCTTTGGCACGGCGATTTTCATGCCTTTGACATCGCCTGTCAGTGCATCGGTATATGACGGAACATCCACATCAGCACTGGTGGAGTCCATTTTGTCATGACCTGAAATAACCTCAAGCACTCGTGCGTTGTCTTCAACACTTCTTGTGATCGGGCCGATTTGGTCAAGGGATGACGCGAACGCGACAAGTCCAAAGCGCGAAACCCGCCCATATGTCGGCTTCATCCCAACAACACCGCAGAACGATGCCGGCTGACGGATTGACCCGCCCGTATCAGAGCCGAGAGAGAAAAGAACTTCACCAGCTGCAACAGCGGCTGCTGATCCGCCGCTGGAGCCGCCCGGCACATGGTCCGTATTCCACGGGTTGCGAGTTGATTTATAGCTCGAATTTTCCGTTGATGACCCCATCGCGAATTCGTCCATATTCAGTTTACCGACAGATACCATTTTTTCCGCATTTAATTTTTCAATGGCTGTGGCATTATACAACGGATCATCGAAATTCTTCAGAAACTGGCTTCCGCATGTCGTCCTGATGCCTTTCGTGACAATGTTATCTTTAATGCCTGCCGGGAGAGCAAATAATCGTGCATTTTCATCCGGGGCGGCATCTAATTGTTTCGCCTGATTGCGTGCTTGTTCTTCGTCTAGTGTCAAAAACGCCTGAACCTGCTCATCGACCTCATGAATACGATCGAATGATGCATCAACCAGGTCTTCAGCTGAAATTTCTTTTCTATGTAACATCTCTTCCAATTGTTTTATGCTGTGGTCAAATAATGACATGCTTTTCCCTCCTTACTCCAGAATTGACGGTACACGATAATAGCCATCCTGCGTGTCCGGTGCATTCTTCAACGCTTCGTCTTTTGTAATCCATTCTTTTGGCTCATCTTCACGCAAGACATTTTTCAAGTCGAGAACGTGTGTGGTCGGCTCAACATTCTCTGTATCCAATTCATTTAATTGCTCAGCGTATTCGATAATGGAACTCAGGTGCTGCGTAAACATATCAGCTTCTTCCTCCGTAATGGCAAGACGGGCTAAACCGGCAACATGTTTGACCTGTTCCTTTGAAATATCGGCCATGCTGGACACCTCCATAGAAATAATTTATCTTACTTTCATTATGCTTAACGTTAGTTAAAGACACTACTGATAATAGCAGAATTCGCTCGGCTAAAGCAAATAAAGCAATGCATCGATAAACTCCGGATTCAGCGCATGGAAAAGGCCTGGTAAAAAAAAGCCACTCACCCCTGAAACAGGGGAAGTGGCTTTCGACTATGAAACATTAATATGTGTTTAACTTTTCCATTGCCTCATCGTATTCTTCTTCAATTTCTGCTTTCGGCTGCTGCGACAGGCTGACTACTATAGCAATGATCAGGTTAAGCAAAAATCCGGGTACAATTTCATATAAGTCGAAAATCCCGCCTGAAAGGAATTCACCCCAAATGATTACTGTTACTGCACCTGCCAGAATACCCGCAAATGCACCATTTCGGGTAAATCGTTTCCAGAACAAGGCCAAAAGAATTGTCGGACCAAATGCAGCTCCGAATCCTGCCCACGCATAACTGACCAAGTTTAGTACACTGCTCTCCGGATTCGTCGCAATAGAGGCAGCAATCAATGCAATGACAAGTGTCGCAATCCGGCCGACCCAAACCAGTTCTTTTTCCCCTGCTTCTTTTTTGAGAATCGCTTTATAAAAATCTTCAGCAATCGCCGAGGAGGAAACAAGCAACTGAGAGTCAACTGTACTCATAATGGTGGCAAGAATAGCAGCCAGAAGTACCCCGGCAATTACCGGATGGAATAACAGCTGGGAAAAGGCAATAAAAATCTTTTCAGGATCCTCAAGCATCTGGATGCCGTTTTCCGTAATGACTGAGATGCCAAACTGACTCAAAACATTCACATCTTGAGTGCTGATGAATGCCAGCCCAACAAAACCTGTAAAAATCGCACCATACAGACCAAGTATCATCCAAGTTGTACCGATAAAACGGGCCATTGGAACATCCTTTGGCGATCTGAGCGCCATAAACCGGACAATGATATGCGGCTGCCCGAAATAACCCAGACCCCAGGCAACCGATGAAATAATGGCCATTAGCCCGACACCTTCAACCATGTTCAAGTGTGTCGCATCAATTTCCCCAACTGCCTGGACAGCAGCGTCCCAACCGCCCATCTCATTAAGGGCAACAATCGGCACTGCAATCAGTGCCACAAACATCAGTAATCCCTGCACGAAATCCGTCCAGGCTACCGCAAGAAAACCGCCCAAAAGCGTATATGAAACAATAAAGACTGTTCCGATCCATAAGGCGGTCTGATACTCAAGCCCAAACGATGCTTCGAACAATTTTGCGCCCGCCACCATTCCGGATGATGTATAAAACGTGAAAAACAATAAAATAACGAGTGCTGAAATAACCCTTAAAATATGTGAGTTATCTTTAAAACGATTTTCCAAAAAGTCCGGAATTGTAATAGAATTATTCGAAACCTCTGTATAAACACGCAAGCGTTTGGCAACAAACTGCCAATTCAAATAAGCCCCGATTGAAAGACCAATTGCCATCCATGCTTCAGCAAGACCGGCAGCATAAACGGCACCCGGCAGCCCCAGGATAAGCCACCCGCTCATATCGGAAGCACCGGCACTGAGTGCAGCAACTGCAGGACCTAATTTACGCCCGCCAAGAACGTAGTCTGAAAGGTTGTTCGTCATGCGATACATGATAATACCGATGACGAGCATGCCGGTAAGATAGACAATAAACGTTATAAGCGTAGCCGTATCCATTTATTTACCTCTCCCTTCTGTAAACAATGTAATAATGGAAGAGAGTATTACCAATGGCATTGGAATAAACATCCATAGCCATGTCACCCCCGAGATAGTATACTCCATCGCGATCACCTCTTTTTTGAATATTTGTACTTATTATACCATACGCTCATACATGAAATATTATCATAACATTCCCTGCAAAGCTTAGAAAAACTCAGGCCTAGTCTCGTCTTATAGTGAGTGTCGAAGTTTTTCTTATAAGGTCAACCATTATATCACTTTCTGACGTTAAAAAAAGGCCTGAAACGGCTTTCCACACCGTCTCAGGCATTATCATCATAAAGTAATAGGGTAAATAATACTAATCTTCCTGATCAAACTGGATTAAAAGTTACTAACATCCTTACCGACAGAAAGAATTCTAGGTTCCAGTTCCATTGCGTTGTCAGCTGGTGCTTCCTGCACTGCTGAAAAACCTGCTACAAGCAGAGCTCCAAATGCAACAGTTGCCACTAGTTTTTTCATATTGATCCCCCCTTTTAAAGGCTAATGAGTTCTTCATAAGTATTGTTAGCCAGTTTATAATATTTAACAGATTCTTTATATCTGTTAATCGCTTCAAAATGATCCGCCAACATATTGGCGTAAATCACCAAGTTGGCATAGTCCTTATGTTTCTGCAAATAAGGTATAAACCTATCAATAACCAGGGACTCGAATTTTTCAGCTTCCTGATTGATTGCGTAATTATAAGTATGCATAATGTAATAGAATAATTGATACCTCTCCTGATCTTCAGCATCTTCCAGCAGTTTCATGCTCATGTCAGCCATATCCTGCGCTCTATCAAACTCTTGTATATTGTAATATTCTTTAACCAAAGAGGTTGTTGCTGTTAAGCGCTCCAGAAACATTAATTCCGGTTCGTTCACTATCTCCTCATAATTTGCAATAGCCTTTTCGTTCTCACCGATTGTTGAGTAAAGATAGCCTAAATTTTGATTCGTCAATTGAATAATTTGCTTGCTCTGTTTCAATTCACCCAAATGTTTAGCAAGGTTATAGTTTTTGATTGCCTTATCATGCATCTTGATTCTGCGATAGGAGATGCCAAGCAAAATATGGCATTCAGCACAGCGGCTGAAATTGTATGTCGTCCGGAAAATAGAAATTGCTTTTTCAGCATATTCAATCGCTTCAAGAGTATTCCGAAGTTTACTGTGCGTTACAGCAATGGTGTACTGTAAATCAGCAATTTCTTCTTCGGATAAATCTATTTGATTCAGTTTTTCTTCCGCTATATTATATAAGCGCAAAGCAAGATCAAAATCAGAAGCCACAGAATTGTAGTTTCCTTTGAACTTATACCAGTAAAACTGATGCAAGGTGTCAAAGGTGCCAGTCATTTCGGTTAGTTTATTAATCTGGCTTAACGCCTTCTCCATTTCACCAATAACCAAAAAGTACCTGACCTTGTGAACCTCAAACATGGCCAGACTGTCAGCAGAAGGATTATCATACATAAGCTGGTTCAATTCCTGATACTTTTGAATGATGTCTTCAGTGTCATATTCCGAAGACAGCATATCGAACCATTCCTGGCACTTTTCTCTGATAACTTCATCGGTTTCATTTACCAGCTGAATTCCCAGCTTGGTGCATAACAAGCTTATAACACTAGGGCTTGCCTCCGTTTTTTCATTTTCAATTTTGGATAGATAGGCACTTGAGACAATTCCTTCAGCCAGTTCTGCCTGGGTCATTTCCTGTTGAATTCTGTGCAGTTTGATATAAGGCCCAATTTCCATCTTTTTACCTACCTTATCAGCTGAATATTTGAATGATTTTCCTTTTCTCCTATATTTATATAATAACATAAATTCCAAAAATTCATATTGGGAAAGTTGATGGGCAAAAACACTAATAAAACCACTTTCAACTTGCCAACTTTCCTGAAATGAGGAAAGTTGGTTAAAAAACCCCTTTTCCCGGATCTTTAAAATCGGAAAAAGGGATTGATATCCATTTTGGGTATATTGACTTAATACAAATTTCATCAATCAGGAATCAAACACCTGGACATTTACTTCGCTGCTGCCCGCTTCCCGGAAGATGATACTCTCCAGCTTCTCGCTTGAAGTGATTTTCACTTCAAGATCATAGTAATCCTGGAACATTTCCTCAACCAGTCCGTACGTATATTGCGTAAAACCGAGCACTTCACCTTCACTGTAAAATTCAATTGGAATCTCCAATGTCAGTTGCTGTAATTCTTCATCAATATAAAAACCTTCACCGACTACTCCCACATAATTCGGGAAATATTCTTCAATACGCGAACTGAAGTTTTGCACTAATTGCTGTGTATCATAGTATTTTTCTTCGCCTTCATCTGATGGAAACAGAATATTTTCTTCGTTAACCGTCTCCCATTCGTCAATTGATGCCTGTCCGCTTTCAATCGCTGTCTTGGCGACAAAGTTCCCGGGCACAGGTGAGCCCTGACCTTCTTCTCTGTACAACGCAATCATGATTGGGACATCGCTCAGTTCTTCAATATTGCGGACGCGTTCCAAAACCGTTTGGGCGATTTCTTGTCCTTTCTCCATCATTTCCGATTCCGGGATATCCCTGTGCTGTGTATTTCCGTCAGCTTCATACGTAAAGACTGATTTTAACGCGATTCCGATTGAAGCGCCTGCCAATTCAACCGAATCATCCTCATTTCGCTTAAGAAAATTATGTTCGAGAATATGGCTAAGATATTTCGGATTCTCTTCGTAGTCTTCCTTTGATGCTGTTTCATCGGTCAAGCTTTCTTCTTCATCCAGCGGCGGATTTAAAGCACGTTGCGCATTTTCAATATCTTCTTCATTATAATCATCACTTTCCTGCATCGCATTGATCATCTCTTCTGTTGGGTCCGTATCCAGCCACGAATACAACATATCCGACGTTAAATATTGCCCTTCTTCAAAAAACAGCTGCTCAGGGTCGAAATGTTCTTTGGAAAGGCGTCTTAAACCGGTTTCCATTTCATCAATATCAACACGATTCCCCATCTGATTCGTAATAACGCCTCTTGAAGCACTCGGACGATATGGCAGGATGGTCCGGTAGTTCTCCTCTGACAGCTTTTGACTTGAAACAATCGATTGTTGCTGCTGTTGTGACTCGTCTTCATTTTGCACAACTTCGTCCTCGTTATCGATCGACGGTGTACAGCTTGAAAGAATCAATATGGTGCTTGCCAGGAGGACGGTTATTTTTTTCAACATATTCCACTCCTTAATAGTGCGTATTCAAAAAAGAGGATAAAAAGGACCGAGAAGTTCGAGGCGGCGCAGTTTCGAGCAGCGGAATGTATGCCTTCAGATACATGAGTAGCGGAGAAACAAGCCAACGAAGAAATTCGACGTGTCATTTTTACCGGACTTTTTGAACAACCTTTAATAGGAAGTTCAAAAAATCTCATGCATGCTGCTCCGGAAAGAATTGATGCATTACGGCAGTCACTTTTTTGAACCAATACTTAATTTTTAGCAGCTTCTCTAAGCTGTTGTTCGTTCCAAATGGCTATGCCAAGCTCTTCTGCTTTATCCAATTTGGAGCCGGCGTCCTCTCCGGCGATGAGGATATCGGTGTTTTTGCTGACGCTTCCAGTGACTGATCCACCGCGCGCTTCAACCAGCGCTTTCGCCTCAGACCGTGTAAATTCAGTCATTTTCCCTGTCAGCACAACTGTTTTACCGGAGAAGGCTGTATCTTCTTCAATCGCCTGCTGCTTGATGCCGGTATATGTCATATTGAGACCGAGGTCCCGCAACGTATTAATCAAATTTTTCACTTCATCCCCGGCAAAATAACTGACAATTGAATCTGCCATTTTATCGCCTATTTCATTAATGGCAATGACGTCTTCAAACGTCGCCTCTTGCAGATTCTCCATTGTTTCGAAATAACCGGCAAGTGTTCTGGCTGCTTTTGAACCGACAAAACGGATTCCAAGACCGAATAATAGCCGCTCAAGTGAATTGTCTTTTGAGGCTGCTATCGCCCGCAAAAGGTTATCAGTTGACTTTTTACCCATCCGCTCCAGTTGTATTAAGTCTTCATGCTTAAGCCGGTAAATGTCAGCAATCGTGTGAACGAGTTCTTCCCGGAATAGCTGAATGATCACTTTCTCGCCAAGACCATCAATATTCATTGCCTCACGGGAAACAAAGTGAATCAATCCTTCTTTTAATTGCGCAGGACAGTTTGGGTTTATACAGCGTAATGCGACTTCTTCCTCAAGTCTTACAAGTTCACTGCCGCATTCCGGGCATTCTTCCGGCATAAAAAATTCCTTCTCATCCCCTGTACGCTTGTCTTCAATAGGACGGATGACTTCCGGAATAATATCACCGGCTTTTTTAATAACGACTGTATCACCAAGCCGGATATCCTTCTCCCGTATCAAATCCTCATTATGGAGTGAGGCACGCTGGACGGTTGTACCGGCGACTCTTACCGGGTCAAGTATCGCTGTTGGTGTTACCACGCCTGTTCTTCCGACGCTCAATTCAATTTCACGGAGGGTTGTCAGCACTTCTTCAGCCGGAAATTTGTATGCAATGGCCCAGCGCGGATTTTTAGCCGTGAAGCCCAATTCTTCCTGCTGGCGGAGATTATCCACTTTCACTACGATGCCATCAATTTCATAGTCCAGATCAGGCCGTTTTTCTTCCCAATATTTAATGTAATCAATGACCTCATCAATCGATTCACACCTGCGCCATTCGGGGTTCGTTTTGAATCCGATTCTTTGCATGTATTTAAGCCGTTCACTGTGTGACTCCAGTGTTCCGGCTTGCCACTCCCCGACACCATAAAGGAAAATATCTAAATTACGCTTTGCTGCAATTTTCGGATCAAGCTGTCTTAATGACCCTGCCGCTGCATTGCGCGGGTTCGCAAACGGCTCTTCATCATTTTCCCGGCGCTGTTTATTCAGATTGAGAAAGGATTTATGCGGCATAAACGCTTCACCGCGCACTTCAATAGTACTCTCTTCCTGAATGGAAAGCGGGATGCTGCGGACGGTCCGTAAGTTGCTTGTGATATCTTCGCCGGTCGTTCCGTCTCCGCGGGTGGCTCCCCGGACAAATTTGCCTTCTTCATATGTAAGCGACACAGCGAGACCGTCAATTTTCAGTTCACATACAAATGAAATCGCATCATCTGTCCCTTGACCGGCACGGCGGGCAAAATCACGCAAATCCTGTTCATTGAACGCATTGCCGAGACTCATCATCGGTACATTGTGCCGGACTTTCTGAAATGCTTCAAGCGGTTCCCCGCCGATACGCCGGGAGGGTGAATCCGCTGTAACCAAGTCCGGAAAAGCTTCCTCTAATTTTAAAAGTTCCTGCATTTTCCGGTCGTATTCGGCATCGGGCACACTTGGGGCATCAAGCACATAATATTCATGACCATATTGGTTTAGCAGCTCTTTAAGTTCAGCAATTTGTTGTTGTGCTTGTTGGTTATTCATTTAAGCAAGCACCTCCTATTGTTTCGTGATAGGTGCGAATTTGGCCAGAAGCCGCTTGACACCCGTTGGAGCAGGAAAGGCAATATCAAGTTCCATTGAGTCTCCCTCGCCCTGGACTTTAACGACTGTACCGACGCCCCATTTCTTATGTTCAGCTTTATCGCCGGGGCTCCATGTCCTGGATTCCGCTCCGGTTGTCTGCTGCATTTTCCCGGCCCGGCGTTTCGGTGCAGACAGCTTGTCAGCTCGTTTCTCAAACGAGCTGAACATTGACGCACGTGCCTGCTCAATTCCATCGACCAGATCTTCCGGGATTTCATTGATAAATCGGCTGATCGGGTTCATATTCGTCCGGCCGTATAAAGTACGCATCTTAGCGTGTGTCAGGTAAAGTTCCTCTTCGGCACGCGTTACCCCGACATAGGCGAGGCGGCGTTCTTCTTCCATTTCTTCATCATCAAACATGGACCGGCTATGCGGAAAGACATTTTCTTCCATACCAACCAAAAAGACCACCGGGAATTCCAACCCTTTGGCAGCATGCAGTGTCATGAGCGTAATTTTCGGTTCACTGTCAGCTTCATCATCCACACGGTCAATATCTGCAATTAAGGCAAGGTCGGTGAGGAATGCAATCAGCGTCTTATCTTCTGCATATTCTTCAAAGTCCTGAGTGACTGTCTTGAACTCTTCCAGGTTCTCCAGACGGCTCTGTGACTCAAGCGATCGTTCATTCTTCAGCATTTCCTCATAGCCTGTCCGTTCAAGAATGGCTTCAACCATGTCTGTTGATGTCAAAAATTCCTGCTGCTGTGTAAGCGTCTTAATGAGATTGCCGAACCCGTCGAGTGCTGTGGCCGCTTTTTTTGTCACCCCGACAAAATCGACTTCTTTCACTGCCTGATAAAAGGAAATACCGTGCTCAACAGCATACGCACGCAATTTATCAACCGACGTTTTCCCAATGCCCCGTTTAGGCACATTGACAACCCGTTCAAAACTAATATCGTCATCCGGATTGGTAATCAGACGTAAATAAGCGGTCAAGTCCTTGATTTCTTTACGATCATAGAATTTTGTGCCGCCAACCATCTGGTAGGATATATTTGATTTCATGAATGTGTCTTCAATGGCACGGGACTGAGCGTTTGTCCGGTAAAGGATCGCAATATCATCCGCTGAGAAGCCTGCCTCATCTGTCAGTTCTTGTATCTTATCGGTCACAAACAACGCTTCTTCCTGCTCAGTAGCTCCCTGGTAATAATGAATCATTTTGCCGTCATTATTCTCAGTCCACAGCTTTTTTGGCTTGCGGCCCGTGTTGTTTTCGATGACACTATTGGCTGCTGCAAGAATCGATTTCGTTGACCGATAGTTTTGCTCCAAATAAATAACCCTTGAAGACGGGTAGTCCTCTTCAAACGACAAGATATTGGCGATGTCAGCACCGCGCCAGCGATAAATCGACTGGTCAGAATCCCCGACAACACAAAGGTTCTGATAACGGTTTGCCAGTTGTTTTACCAGGTAGTATTGGGCATGGTTAGTGTCCTGATATTCGTCAACATGAATATACTGAAATCGGTTCTGATAATAACCAAGCACCTCAGGAGCCCGTTTAAATAAGTGAATCGTCTGCATAATCAAATCATCAAAGTCAAGTGCCTGATTTTTCTCCAATGTTTTCTGATAGCGTTCGTATACTTGTGATACCTGACGCTGGAAGAAGTCGCCAACTTGTTTGCTGTACTCTTCCGGCGTGACAAGTTCGTTTTTTGCACCGCTAATCTGACCGAGCATTGCGCGCGGATCAAATTTTTTCGGATCGATATTCAAGTCTTTTAAAATCTGCTTAATGACCGACAGCTGATCACTGCTGTCTAAAATTGAGAAATTACGATTATAGCCGATACGGTCAATATCCCTGCGCAATATCCGTACACACATCGAGTGGAATGTCGAAACCCAAATTTGCTCGCCCCCGGCGCCAACCAGTTTATTCACACGCTTTTTCATTTCCCGTGCAGCTTTATTCGTAAATGTAATCGCCAGCACATTTCTTGGGGATACGTCCTTTTCACCAAGCAAATAAGCAATCCGGTGTGTCAAAACGCGGGTTTTGCCGCTTCCGGCACCGGCCATGATCAAAAGCGGCCCCTCGGTATGCTGGACAGCCTGCTGTTGTTCTTTATTCAATCCGTTTAATAAGTGATGCATTGTTTGGCTCACTGTGACACCGCCTTTTATATTGTTCAAAAAGCACACTGATAACCAAGGGATCAGCAGCTTTCACAGATTATTAATTATTCCATCTCCTTGACTGCTTTGACTGTTTTCAGTGCTTTATTGATATCTGAATAAATCAGGTTGCCGACGACAATGGTATCGGCATTTTCCTTCATTTCACGCGCTTTAAAATTATTTTCAATCCCGCCGCCGTATATTAGCTTTGTATCTGTGAGCTGTTCTTTGACCGTTTTAACGAGTTCAGGATCACCGTATTCACCGCTGTACTCCATGTAAAAAACCGGAAAGTGATAAATATGCTCTGCCATATACGCATAGGCTGCCACATCTTCACTATCGGGCATCTCACTTTTTGTCTTTTTGAATGCTTTGGCGTCTTCATTCATAATACAGTAGCCTTCCACGAGAGTTTTATCCCAATCGATCGAATCACGATATTCTTTGATGGCTGCATGATGAATATCCATCATCCATTTTTTCTCGGTGCTGTTCATGACCATCGGGATAAAATAAAAATCAAACCCGGGTGTGATGGATTCTAAATTGGATACTTCCAAAATGCATGGTACTGTATGTTGGCGGATCCGTGACAGTAAATCCAGCACACCATCAAGTGTCACATCATCCGTCCCGCCGACGACCACAGCATCAGTTCCCGATTCACAAATAGCGTCAAGATCCTCATCCGATATTTCTTTGGCGGGATCCACTTTGAACAAATGATCCCAATTGTCAATTGAATATCTCACGTCAAAGCCTCCAATTATAAAATATTAAAATAAAGTCAAGTGTTCGCGCCGATCATGTTTAATCAAATGATTTATACTTTCATTCTAAAAGTATACCAAAAAATGCGCTATGAATTTAGGGTTAAATGAAATGAATTTGCGGAAATTCGTACAAAGAGGCTTTGGGAGATTTCAAAAACGAAAGAGTACTATCCCCCAATTTGGAGGATAGCTGGCTTATTCTGCAGAATCATCAAGTATGCGGTCAAGTACAATTTTATATCCGTCACTGCCGTAATTGATGCAGCGGCGCACGCGGGAAATCGTGGCAGTTGAGGCATTCGTTTCCTCTTCAATAACGCTGTAGGTACGACCTTCTGTCAGCATCCTGGCCACCTGCAAACGCTGGGCAATCGCATGAATTTCGGACATTGTTGCGATATCATCAAAAAATTTGTAGCATTCTTCACGATCTTTTAATGAAAGAATCGCATCAAACAGCTGGTCAAGCTGTTCACCGCGCAGTTTATCAATCTGCATGAGGCGTCACCTGCTTTCTTCTATGGGTTGTTCAAAAAGTCCGGTAATAATGACACATCAAATTTCTCGTTGGCTTGTTCATCCGCTGCTTGAAACTGTGCCACCTCGAACTTCTTTGTCCTTTTTCCCCGCATATAATGATCAGTAACCCGCCAGAAAACGGCAGCTAACTGACCATAAATGCCCGATTCTGTTCAACTAACATTCAACGGAGAAAATCATTCCGCTGAATGAAGTTTCACTTTATCTTCCTTTTTGAACACGCACTTTTAATTTGAGATAGTAATCGATTGTGAAATTCCGGGATTTGACGGTACGACATTGATCCATGTCTTGCCCTGTACAAACTTCAGAGGCTCGCCATCTTTCACCGGGATAATCCTGCCATCACGGTTTTCCCACTTGACTTCCCGGACTTTTCCTTTTTGAACAAGATAAGCATCCCCGCCTGAGGCTAAGTCTATTTCCCGTCTGCCGGCACTGTCAATCACTTGATGCGGCGCTTCTACAATAAATATGTTATCAGCAGTAATCTGTTCCTCCGAATTCCGTTCAACTGTTTTTTCACCATCACTTGAACGGGTGTATGCTTCACGCTTGTCATCATATGTGTATTCAACGGTATAGCTGACCCTGTTGGAATAATCAATTCCCACGTTTGTTGCGGCGTCTCCGGAGAGATTATCCGCTTCTTCTTCTGTTGCGAACGGAAGAGGTTCATATGTCTGTTGTACCTCGTACCCTTTTTCCTCTGCTGTGTCATAGACCGATCCAGTCTGTAAATACGAGTTGTGCGGTGCCTGGCGGAATGATTCCCGTTTAAATAGGGGGCCATTATTATCATAAACAGCGCCATCTAAATGTGCAATCCCGCGCTCTTTAATCATATCATTCACAAAATTCGCTGCACCGTGGTAAACATAAAGCGCACCATAACCATTTGCCAATTCAAAATAGTACTCTCTGGCACTCCGCACAGGACCTATCGCTTCCGGCAATTCGCTCTGATACAGCGCCAAAAAACGGGTTATACGCCCTTCAGCGAGTATTTCAAAAACGACATCGGCTTTGCTTAAACCTGTTTGCGGACGGGCTTTCTGATGATTATTGACCATCACACTGACAATCCGGTTATTGACCTGGTCTTCAGTTTTTGCCCCTGTCAGCGGATATACGTTCTTCTCCGGCGGTTCAGGGGCTGATTCTTTCTCTGTCACTGCATTGTCTTTTGACTCGTTGTCCTGCGCGCTCTGCTCCGTATCATTCAAGCAAGCAGCAAGGAACACGAGTAAGCATAATGCCAAAAAAACAATAGACTTTCTCAAGATTCCACCTCCTGGCCGGTCAGCCTTCCGGAATCTATTATACGTTATCGCATCGTTGCTGGAAAGAGCACTTCTCGTTTCTTTACATCGATTATGCCTTGCTGTGTAATCCGGATATAAGGCAAGTGTGTGGCAGATAAGAACAGGATAGAGTAAACCGGATCACCAAACGGGTAGCCAAATTCCTTCAGCAGTTTTTTTAAATTGCTTTCTTTTTCCATCAGCTCACGCATTGTGCCATCAAACATACTTCCGGCCATTTTCAGCGGGAGTTCGAATATAATGTCGCCTTCATGGACGAGCACAATACCTCCGCCCAATTCCTTAATTCGTTTCCAGGCGAGGAGCATATCTTGTTTGCTCTTTCCAATAAAAACAAGATCGCCCGTTGTTGAAAATGAGCTCGCCACAGCACCGAGCCTGTTTGTAAAACCTTTAATCGCCGTATTGACGCGCCAATTTCCTTTTCTGTCAATTAACATCAGAAAAGCGTCATCCCGATCATCAGGAATCACATCAAGTGTGACATCCGTTTTGATTGCATAAGGTTGAATAATCACATCGTTCATCAGATTTAAACCGATTGGAACAGAGAATTGCATATCCTCTAACGTCAAATCCCAATCAAACTCTATCGGGCGAATGCCATAATTCTCCCAATCGATCTTTATTGGCATCGTCTGTTCCTTATAGTTTTTGAGTATCCATTCACCTTTAGACAAAACACTGACAGGGTGCGGATTATCTTTTGTCTCCAAAATATTGATATGCGCTATCCGGCCGGGAGCGATACAGCCAAGCTCATCCAGCATTCCATAATGATCAGCGGCGTTATGTGAAGCCATCCGGTATGCATCAGCCAGCGGAACACCTTTCTTGATTGCAATATCAATGCAAATATTCATAATACCCTTTTCATAGAAAGATGGTGTTGCTCCGTCTGTTGTCATGGTAACATGATCAAACGTCTGCAAGCCTTCTGCCAGCATTTCTTCCAGCAAAACAGGCAAATCGGGACGGATGGACGAATACCGCAGTCCTGTCTGATAACCAAGCTCAAGCCGTTTAATTGCTTCTTTCCCTGTCATCGCTTCATGTTCAGCCGTTACGCCCAATAATATCAACC
The DNA here is from genome assembly GCF_001307805.1 of Lentibacillus amyloliquefaciens. Taxonomy (GTDB): domain Bacteria; phylum Bacillota; class Bacilli; order Bacillales; family Amphibacillaceae; genus Lentibacillus; species Lentibacillus amyloliquefaciens. The sequence goes on from NZ_CP013862.1 coordinate 2,180,998, forward strand.
GCGTTAACGTTTTCTCAGAAGCGCCCGGAAGATGCCCTTCAACCGGTTTGCCGAGCCGGTTCGCTTCCTGCATCCAGTAAAGCAGGCGGTCATCACCTTCCAGCAGACTTGGCCACGCTGTGAGCTCGCCTCCCTGAATAACCGAGGGATGATTGAGCCATTTAAGCACTTTGCGCGTACTGAAATATTCCTTTTCATTTTTTAGTGCAGTCTGTGAATCAAACCGTGCCCACCAATACATTGAGACGGGATGCCGGTCAAATTCCTCAAGCAGCGAAAACGCTTTCTCATTATCCAATAAAAAATTCCACACCAAATTGTCATTGATTAATGTGGTTGTACCAAATTTGGCGCCGTGCAGCGCAAGTAATTCGGGATTATATAATTGGTACGGATGGGCATGGGGTTCAATATAACCGGGAACCAGATACAAGCCTTCACAATCAACGATTTCAGCAGATGTTCCGTTCTCAGGCATTTTTTCACCAACATACACAATTCGGTCTTTATAAATCCAAATGTTCGCCCTTAGCCACTGCTTCGTATATGTATTTAAATAAGTGCCATTTTTTAATACAATCGTCGGTTGTTCCATACCATCTACAACAGCAACTTGCTTCCTTAATTCACGGTTTCTCCAAAGTATATGGTCTTTCATAACTGCAACGCTCCAATATGTTGTTTTTTCCATCGTAACATATAATGCGCTTTCATACGGTGATGTTTTAAAGACTTACGTTGAATTTTTTGTGACAAATTTCGTGAAATGATCGTTTTTAAAAGGGGCGGCTACCATAAGAAAAACTCGGCTGCCTTCGCTTTTCCAGAGGTCAGAGGCCAGAAGTCAGATTTGAAGACATCTGCGAATCAGCCGATTCCGCGGTTGAAAACACCCCCTGATTGGTGCTTAACTAAACCTTACTTGTGAATGTTGATTGGAGCGGAAGGCAGTCGACTCCTGCGGGAAAACGGGCAGCTGAGACCTGAGCAGGAAGCGGTTTTCTTCCGAGGAGGCTGAAGCGTTGCCCTAAGGTGCGCGACTGCCCGCAGCGGAAATCAACACTGTCACTGTTTCGCAGTTTATGGATTTATGTCAAAAACAACAACTATTTAGAGAACAGCCTTAAAAGGAGGAGATTGCCTCCTCCCGGACAAAATTATTCGTTCAGCATGGTGTCAACCAATTGCTTGGTAAAGGCCTTTGCGGATGATACCCCGCCAATCACCGGTGTATCTCCAGGCAGATAATGGGTATTTCCATTCTTAACAAAGCTCAAATTTTCCCACACTGCATTTCCTGCCAGCTGATTTTCAAAAATATTATCGTTTTCCTGCACAATAGCGATGAATTGAAGATCATCACCTTCGAAATTTTGCAGGGTTTCAACGCCAACTTCAGTGAACCCGTACGGCTCGACTTCATCCGTTTGATAAGCATTTTCAAGTCCTAGCTTTTCCATATCGCTGCCGGATAGGACGTATCTGTATAAAGCCTGAGCACTGGTGAGTTTTGCGAAGAGAAAGCCATCGTTGCCAAATATTTAGTCCCTTCCAGTCCTGCATCAGCCAGTCGCTGCCTTTGTTCAGCATAAAAATCTTCTAATTCATCGATTGACTGTTCAGCTTCTTCTTCCTTATCAGTGACTTTGGCAATGGTTTTATATTCGTTCATCAACTCTTCATACAGATCGGCGGAACCTTCTTCACTGTATGGTGAAAACATGACGACAGGAGCAATATCACTTAATCGGTCAATAATTTGTTCATGTCTGAATTGAGCTGCAATAATCAAATCCGGATCCATTCGCGAAATGGCCTCCAGGTTCGGCTCTTGGCGTGTGCCGACATCTTCAACATTGTCACTTAGCTCATGATCAATATTCATCCAGGCATTGAACCCATCTATGTTCGGTACGCCGGCCGGCTGGATGCCCAAGGAAAGTAATTGCTCAGCATTATACCATTCAAGTGCGACAATTTTTTCAGGCGTTCCCTCAATTGTCTTCTCTCCCGTTGCATCCTCGATGGTAACTGTTCGCTCGGTGTCATTTTCATCACTATTCTCCGCCGATTCTGTCCCACTTTCATCAGCACCGCATGCCGTTAAGATCCCTATAACGAGAACACTTAATATAAACAGCCATTTTCGCATATCCTTCACCCCTAATTTGTATGTAATCAATATAACTATATGCATTGAGAATGATTTTCATTATCAGATGTAATTAAACATCACTGTGAATCAAATGTCAAACCTTTTCATGCAAGCAGAAATCATGTATAATCAAATGAGAATGATAATCAGTTATTAGGATGCTGAGGAGTGAGCAGACTTGACCAAAGACGAACTGTTTGATGTGACAATTATAGGCGGCGGTCCTGCAGGGCTTTTTTCGGCCTTTTACAGCGGACTCCGGGAAATGAAAACAAAAATTATTGAATATCAGCCTCAGCTGGGCGGCAAAGTCCATGTCTATCCTGAGAAGATGATTTGGGACATTGGCGGAATGCCCCCTGTTTCAGGAGCCAAGTACATTGAACAAGCAGTTGAGCAGGGGTTGACTTTTAACCCTGAAGTGGTCCTGAATGAACGAGTTGCATCCATTACCCGTAATGAAGAGGAGATTTATGAATTGCACGCCGATTCAGGGGTTCATTATTCCAAAACTGTCATTGTGGCAGTCGGCAGCGGCATATTAAATCCGAAAAAATTAACGATATCAGGCTCGGAAAGATTTGAAGATTCCAACCTGCATTATTCCGTTAAATCGCTTGAAAGTTTCAAAGGCAAAACGGTCATGATTTCCGGCGGTGGAAGTTCTGCAACAGACTGGGCGAACGAACTGGAATCAATCGCTGACCGCGTCTTTATATCCTGCAGAAAAAATAATTTTGACTGTCATGAATCACTCGCAACACGTCTAAAGAACAGCTCGGTGGTCTGTTTCTTCCATACAGCCATAACTGATTTGGTAGCTGATGATGACGGTAAAACAATTAAAGAAGTTGAACTGAGCAACCATGAAACCGGAGCTGTCAATTATTTGCCGGTTGATGACGTGATTGTGAATCATGGCTATGAACGTGAGACAACCTTGCTTGAAAATAGTGATTCTGATATAGAAATCGCGGAGAATTATTTCGTGTCCGGAAATCCTAACAGCGTATCGTCAATGGACGGTTTGTACGCAGCAGGTGATATCCTGATGCATGAAGGTAAATTGAATTTAATTGCCGGCGCTTTCCAGGACGCAGCCAATGCAGTCAACCAAGCCAAACAGTTCGTTCAGCCTGACGCTGAAAAAGCTGCCATGGTTTCCTCACATAACGATGTGCTAAAAGAACATAACGAAGCATTAAAAAAGCAAATGGTAGAGTGAAACTTCATTACAGGATAAAAAATCAGTAACCAGCTTTTTCCGGCAGGTTACTGATTTTTTATATGCGATGATTCATTTGAACGATTCAGCACTGCGAATATTTTAATCCGGCAAGACAGCTCATTGACCAATATCCGTCCGATAGAAAAAATCTTCTGTATGCACGTGTTGGGCAAGCCATTTATATGTTGCTTCAGAAGCGTCTGCCACATCTTTGCCTTTTGCCCCCGCAAAAAGAACTCTGCCGCCGTCAGAGACAATTCCTTTATCGGTTTTCCTCGTTCCGGCATGAATCACAAACGTATCTCCATCCGAATTTATTTCAGGTAAAGCAACACCTTTTTTATAACTTCCCGGGTAACCTTTTGAGGCCAGTACAACACCTGCACAACTTTTATCTTCCCATTGAAGGGCGGGGTCTTTGCCTTCAAGAACATCAAGAATAACCTGGAGTAAGTCATTTTTTAAGAGGGGCAAGACGATCTGGGTTTCCGGATCCCCGAAGCGGGCGTTGAACTCAATAACTTTCGGTCCGTCGTTTGTCATAATCATGCCGGCGTATAAAATGCCGGTAAACGGCCGACCTGCTCCGGCCAGCCCATCAGCTGCTTTTTGCAGTACATTTTCAGCTGCGAATGCCAGTGTTTCCGAAGAGATATCTTTGGCTGGTGCATATGCCCCCATCCCGCCGGTGTTCGGTCCCAGGTCATCGTCATAGGCTCGTTTATGATCACGTGCCGGTAACATTGGAAATACGTTCGTTCCATGAACAAACGCCATCAGGGAAAATTCCTCGCCATTGAGGCATTCTTCAATAACAACCGACTTGCCCGCTTCGGAAAAAGCCTTATTAACAAGTATGTCATCGACAGCACTTATCGCTTCCTGGACTGTACGCGCGACAATCACACCCTTACCGGCAGCAAGCCCGTCAGCTTTGACAACAATCGGGGCACCCTGTTTCTCGATGTAAAATTTGGCTTCAGCTGCATCTGTAAAGCTGGCATATGCGGCTGTTGGAATACCGTTTTCTTCCATAAAAACTTTCGCATACTGCTTGCTTCCTTCGATTAACGCGGCATCTTTTCCCGGGGCAAAAACAGCGAGCCCTGCTTCGTGAAATCGGTCAGCAATTCCGGCGAGAAGCGGGTTTTCCGGGCCGACAATCGTCAAGTCAATTTGCTTCTTTCCGGCAAAGTCTATCAATCCATCAATATCCAGTTCATCAATATCCACACACTCTGCAGCATCACTGATACCACCATTTCCCGGTGCTGCATAAATCCTATCAACTTTCTCACTTTCAGCCAGTTTCATAATCATGCTATGCTCACGGCCGCCCTGTCCGATGACAAATAGATTCATAAGAAAACCCCTTCCAATCTAGTGTTTGAAGTGCCGTGTGCCTGTATAAACCATCGCAACCCCATATTGGTTGCACATATCAATCGAGTCCTGATCACGCTTCGATCCACCAGGTTGAATAATTGCTTTAACCCCTGCCTTCGCAGCTATCTCCACCGTATCAGGCATCGGGAAAAATGCATCAGATGCAAGAGCCGCTCCGTTAGCTTTATCGCCTGCCTGTTCAAGCGCTATCCCAGCTGCACCCACGCGGTTCATCTGACCAGCACCGACACCGAGGGTCTGCATATCGTTTGCAAGTACAATAGCATTTGACTTAACATGTCTGACCGCTTTCCAGGCAAACAATAAATCATCCAGCTCTCGTTCCGTCGGTTTCCTTTCAGTCGGATATGAGAGGTCACTGCGGCTGGTTTCCTTATTATCGTTGTCCTGAATAAGTACACCACCGTTGACACCCATTAATTTGTGTGAATTCTCTTTGGCCACATCCATTTTCAATTCAAGCAGCCGGATATTTTTCTTTTTCGTCAAAATCGTGAAGGCTTCATCAGTAAATGCCGGGGCGATGATGATTTCCAGAAAAATACCGCTCAATTGTTCAGCTGTATCTGCCTCGATTGTCCGATTACAAGCAACAATCCCGCCAAAAATCGAAACAGGATCAGCGTCATAAGCTCTCGAGAATGCCGTCTTCAAATCCTCAGCCATCCCGATACCGCACGGATTCATATGCTTCACAGCCACGGCTGTCGGCCTGTCATACTCAGCAATAATGCTAAGCGCCGCATTCGCATCCTGGATGTTGTTGTAGGAAAGCTCTTTGCCATGCCGCTGCTTGGCAGATACAAGACTCATCGGTGACTCAATTGGTGTTTTATAAAATGCCGCTTCCTGATGCGGATTTTCACCGTATCTTAACGTCTGGACTTTCTCGTATGTAATGGTATAGTTTTCAGGAAATGTTTCTTCAGTAAAGTGGCCGGCAATCAGAGCATCGTATTGAGCTGTATGGCGGAACACCTTGGCAGCTAATTTTTTCCTGAATGTCACATCAAGCTCATCGTTTTGGATGGCTTGCAAAATGTCATCATAATCATCCGGATCAACGACCGGTGTGACATCACGGAAACTTTTTGCCGCTGCCCGCAGCATTGTCGGTCCGCCGATATCAATATTTTCGATGATTTCCTCCTCACGAACATTCGGTTGATCAAGCGTTTGTTTAAAAGGATAAAGATTCACAACAACGATATCGATCGGGTTAATGTTTTTTTCCTCAAGCTGCTGTTTGTGCGTATCGTTATCTCGTTTGGCCAAGAGTCCTGCGTGAATTACCGGATGAAGTGTTTTGACACGGCCTTCCAGCATCTCAGGAAAGCCCGTTATATCTTCCACTGCTGCAGCCTCGATACCAGCCTCCTGAATTGTACGCAATGTGCCCCCGGTTGAAATGATGTCGTAGCCCTGTTCTGCCAATCCTTTGGCAAAATCAGCAATTCCGGTCTTGTCGGAAACACTTATCAATGCCTGCTTTTTCATGAAAAAACTCCTTGTTTTAGTTTGTTTTGTTAGCGTTGCTCGGGTATCGACGACGCTTTCATACATGTTGACCAGTGCATCGCGTTCCGGTGACACTCTCGTTCGAGTTGGTCCGCTTGTCGCTCGTTCCGGTGTCTTTCTCGCTCGAGTTGGAGCGGCTCTCGCACAAGTCCATTTGGCGTCCTTTTTTCAGGTATTCGCCTCAACCAAGCGTTGAATCACTTGCGGATATAGTTTGTGCTCAACTTGTTGAACCCGATCTGTCAGTTGTTCCTTTGTGTCATCCGGATAAACCGGGACTTCCTGCTGTTCAATAATCGGGCCTGTGTCGATACCGTCATCAATATAATGCACGGTGACGCCTGTTGTATCCGCGCCTGCTTCATACGCCTGTCCGATGGCATCTAAGCCGGGGAAATCAGGCAAAAGCGACGGATGAATATTAACGATTCTCGCTGGGAATTCACTCAAAAGCACCGGTCCGACAATTCGCATATAGCCTGCCAAAAAAATCCACGATACACTTGCTTTGCGCAGCTCTTCCAGCAAGACACGCTCGTAATCGGCCTTAGAGTTAAAATCTTTCGGGTTAAAAATAAACGTCGGTACGCCAAACTTTTTTGCTTTATCAATAACGGCTGCACTCGGTTTGTCACACACAAGCAACGCGATGTCACAAAGCTGGTCATCCGCTTCCATAATAGCCTGAAAATTACTGCCGGTACCGGAAGCGAAAACGGCTGCCCGTACTTTTGTCATGACGTTATATGCACTCCTTCTTTAGAAACAATTTTGCCGATAACCGATGCTGTTTCACCTTGTTCCTTAAGAATCTTCAGCACATTCTCTGCATCATCCTGTGCTACAACAAGCGCCATCCCGATTCCCATATTAAAAATACCGTACATCTCTTCATCGGCCATTCCCCCGAGCTGCTGCAAAAATGGAAAAACAAGAGGCCGCTCCCAGCTCGTTGAATCAATTTCCACGCCAAGTCCTGCCGGCATCATGCGGGGCAAGTTTTCGTAAAAACCGCCGCCGGTTATATGAGAGATGCCTTTCACAGTTACGTTATTCATCACTGCGCCAGCCGATTTGGCATAAATCCTGGTTGGCGTTAACAGGACATCACCAAGCCGCCCATCCAAGCCGTCATAAGTTTTTCCCAAATCCAGATCCTGAACCAGCTTGCGCACCAATGAATACCCATTGGAATGAATGCCGCTTGAAGCCAGACCAATCACAGCATCGCCGGCAGAAACAGCCTCTCCGGTTATTAAACGGGATTTTTCCGCTATTCCAACGGTAAAACCGGCCAAATCATAATCAGTATCATCATACATGCCGGGCATTTCCGCCGTTTCACCGCCAATCAGTGCCGCTCCTGCGCTCTTACACCCGTCAGCAATGCCCGCCACAATTTGCTCGATTTTTGCCGGATCATTTTTGCCGCATGCAATATAATCGAGGAAAAACAGCGGCTGTGCACCCTGGGCAACGATATCGTTGACACACATGGCGACAAGGTCAATGCCGACTGTATCATGCTTCTCTAAATCAATCGCCAGTCTCAGCTTTGTGCCGACACCATCTGTCCCGGAAACCAGAATAGGTTCCTCATAGTTGAATGACGTTAATTCAAACAGACCGCCAAACCCGCCGAAACGCCCGAGCACTTCCGGACGCGCGGTCTTTGCGATATGTTTTTTCATGCGTTCAACCGCATCATAGCCTTTCTCAACATCAACTCCGGCAGATTTGTATTTATTATCCATCGGTTGCCTCACCTCTTTTTCATGCAAATAATGACCTATAACCACTCGCTGCTTTATCCCGCATGTAACTGGCAGTAAAACCCCTACCTCAAATGTTCGAGTATACGATGAAGATTAGTTGGGGGGATGGCTGCCAGTAAATGTCCGATTCATTCATCTAACAATCAGCGGTGGAAAAGCATCCCGCTGATTGAATATTCACTTTATCAGTTTCGGTAAGCAGCTTCCTGCTCACCGTTTTCCTTCACCGGATAATTCCCGGTCATGCAAGCCATGCAAATCCCCTGATGAATCGTTTTATCTTTGACGATCGCTTTTTCCAGCCCGGATTCAGATAAATACGCCACACTGTCTGCTCCGATAATTTCGCCGATTTCATCAATCGAATGATTGGCAGCGATCAATTCGTCACGTGTTGACATGTCAATCCCGTAAAAGCATGGATGCTGGATCGATGGTGAAGCGATCCGGACATGGACTTCCGCTGCCCCTGCCTGCTTCAACATACGAACAATTCGTTTACTCGTCGTTCCGCGGACAATGGAATCGTCAATCATGACAATCCGCTTCCCTGCGACAATCCCCCGGACAGGGGCGAGTTTCAATTTCACACCCAGTTCCCGCAGTTCCTGGGAAGGCTGGATGAACGTTCTTCCAACATAGCGATTTTTGATGATGCCCATTTCATACGGGAGACCGCTCGCTTCTGCGTAACCGATAGCCGATGAGATGCTGGAATCCGGAACACCGATAACCATATCGGCGTCTGCCGGCGATTCTTTAGCCAGTTCTTCTCCCATCCGCTTGCGTGATGCATGAACATTCACTTCATTGACATCGCTGTCCGGACGTGATAAATATACGTATTCCATCGCACACATTTTACGCTGGCCCCTCATGGCAAAGCGGGTTGACACTATCCCCTCGTCACTGATTGTCACCAGTTCGCCCGGTAATATTTCGCGTTCAAATGTCGCTCCAATCTGATCGAAAACACACGTTTCGGATGCCACCACATAAGCATCACCAAGCCTGCCGATCGATAATGGCCTGATTCCGCTCGGGTCAAGCGCTGCATACATCTTCTCTTCGGTTAAAATGACAAACGCATATGCGCCGGTAATCTTATTGATCGCATCAGTTATGGACGTTTCATTAATTCCTTTTCCTCTACGTTTAATCAGATGGGCAAGCACTTCTGTATCGGAAGACGTCTGTAAAATACTGCCCTGGTCTTCGAGCTCACCACGCAGTGTTTCAGCGTTCATGATATTGCCGTTATGTGCCAGTGCCATGCTTTTAGTCTGTGACCGGAATACCAATGGCTGCACGTTTTCGGGAGTCCTTTCGCCTTGGGTTGAATAGCGGACATGGCCGACAGATGCGGCACCTGAAATCTTACTGAAATCGGCATCTTTAAAAACATCGTTGACAAGGCCAAGCCCTTTATGAGCCTTCAGATTATCTCTGTCACTGACAACAACGCCTGCGCCTTCCTGGCCGCGATGCTGCATCGAATGAAGGCCATAATACGTCAGTTCCGCTGCTTTTTCGTGTCCCCAAATTCCGAACACACCGCATTCTTCATTAATGCCTTTCATTTCAGCAAGCATGGAATGGCTCCTTTCCACAAATCATGCAATGTTTGAACGTCTTCATTGATTAACGTTTCATCATTTGCCTTTACAACGAATTTGCCATCACCGGTGACTTTGCCAATCTGCACAGCATTTTCAAGTGCAGCTTCAAACGGCTCTTGCGCCTCAGGTTTAACTGAAACGAGAAAACGCGACTGGGATTCGCTGAACATAGCAGTCGTCGGGTTACCGGAAATACTTGCTTCCAGACCAAGTCCTTTGCCATTAAATACACTTTCAGCAAGTGCAACACCAAGGCCGCCTTCAGCCAAATCATGTGCTGACCGGATGAGACCTTGCCGGATTGCTGTGAGCAGTTGTTTTTGGTGTCCAGCTTCCACCTGCAAATCAATGGAAGGCGCTTTGCCCTGATAGTTACCTTCAACAACATTTTGCAGCTCACTGCCGCCAAACTCAGGTTTTGTTTCCCCAATTACATAGATCAGATCTTCAGGCTCCTGGAAAAAGTTCGGTGTCAGATGCTCGAGAGATTCAATCAGACCGGTCATGCCAACGACCGGCGTTGGAAAAATTGAGTTGCCGTTTGATTGGTTATATAACGATACGTTTCCACTGATAACCGGTGTTTCAAGAAGACGAGCGGCTTCACTCATGCCTTCCACGCTTTTCTCCATCTGCCAGAAAACTTCCGGATTGGTCGGATTGCCGAAGTTCAGCCCGTCCGTCAAACCGAGCGGTCGTGCCCCTGAGCAGACAATATTCCGTGCTGCCTCAGCTACAGCAATCTTGCCGCCTGTTTCCGGATCAAGATAAATATAGCGTGAATTACAATCAGTTGTGATCGCCAATGCTTTATCAGTCCCTTTAATCCGGATCACGGCTGAATCTGATCCCGGTGTCACGACCGTATTCGTCTGCACCATTGAATCGTACTGATCATAAACACTTTCCTTGCTGGCGATTGTCGGCTGCTGCAGAAGCTGTTTTAACATTGCAGTGTGATCCTCGACATGCGGCAACGTGTTTTCCATTTGCTGAAACGTTTTGACATATGCCGCTTCTTTTGACGGCATATGATAAACCGGTGCTTCTTCCGCCAGCGAATCAACCGGAATATCGGCAACGATCTCGCCATGCTGTTTGAGCAGGAATGATTTTTCTTCAGTAACTTCGCCGACAGCAACTGCCTGCAGGCCATATTTTTCAAAAACATCAATAATTTCCTTCTCACGCCCCCGCCTTACGACAAGCAGCATACGCTCCTGTGATTCAGACAGCATCAGTTCATACGCATTCATATCTTTCTCACGCTGAGGCACCAAATCCAGGTTCATGGTAATGCCTGTGCCGGCTTTACTCGCCATCTCGCTGGCTGATGAGGTCAGCCCGGCCGCCCCCATATCCTGCATGCCGACAAGTGCATCAGAGTGAATGACCTCCAGGCAGGCTTCAATCAGCAGTTTTTCCATAAACGGATCGCCTACTTGAACAGACGGCCGGTCTTCATCGGATTCATCACTCAGATCCTCTGAAGCGAATGTTGCCCCATGAATACCGTCACGGCCGGTTGGAGCACCCGCATAAATGACCGTGTTGCCAACACCGGCAGCGATACCTTTTTGAATATCAGCATGGTCAATCAATCCAACACACATAGCATTAACAAGGGGGTTCTCCTCATAGCTGTCATCAAACTGCACTTCACCGCCGACTGTTGGAACACCAACACAGTTTCCGTAGCCGGCAATCCCGTGAACGACTTCCTGAAACAGGTATTTCGTGCGGCCGGTTGTCAGATTGCCAAATCTTAATGAATTCATTAAGGCAACCGGACGGGCTCCCATGGAAAACACATCACGAATGATACCGCCAACACCCGTTGCAGCGCCTTGATACGGCTCAACAGCTGACGGATGGTTATGACTTTCCACTTTGAAAACAACAGCTTGCCCATCACCAATATCAATAACGCCTGCACCTTCTCCCGGTCCCTGTAAAACATTCGGGCCGTCTGCCGGGAATTTTCTTAAGAGCGGTTTTGACGTCTTGTAACTGCAATGCTCCGACCACATGACCGAAAAAATCCCTGTTTCGGTAAAATTCGGACGCCGCTTTAGGATGTCTTTGACTTTTTCAAATTCGTCATCGCTCAATCCCATCTCAAGATACAGTTTTTCCTGTTCAACTTTTTCCGGGCTGATTTCATGTGTTGACTGCATAAGCGTCCCTCCAATTTTCAATCAGTGATTGAAAAAGCTTAATACCATCGTCACTGCCAAGTAATTTTTCTACTGCGCGTTCCGGGTGCGGCATCATGCCAAGCACATTACCCTCGTTATTAATGATGCCGGCGATATCGGCAGCCGATCCGTTCGGGTTGTTCTCATACGTAAAGACAATCTGGTTATTCTGTTTCAACTCTGATAAGGTTTCATCATCTGCGAAATAATTCCCCTCACCATGGGCAATAGGCAACTGAATGACCTCGCCTTTTTTATAATTTGTCGTAAAGCGTGTTTTGTGGTTGGAAACGGTCAGTTGTTCATGATGGCACATGAATGATAGATGCTTGTTAGGCAGCATGGCACCGGGCAGTAAACCTGATTCCAGCAGGATTTGAAAACCATTGCATACGCCCAGCACCGGCTTTCCCGCATCAGCATGTGCTTTTACCTGCTGCATGACGTCTGACGCCGATGCAATGGCGCCCGTACGCAGATAATCACCATATGAAAATCCACCGGGCAACAGGATTGCATCATAGCTTTCTAGATTGCTATTGTCATACCAGACTAAATCAGCTTCCATCCCAAGAACCTTGTTGACGGCATGATACATATCACGGTCACAGTTTGAACCGGGGAAAACGATGACTGCAAACTTCATGTGCGCGCGACCTCCTCCACTTCATAGTGATAGTCTTCCATAACCGGATTAGCCAATAGTTTGTCGCACATTTCACCGACACGTTTATCAATATCCTCGTGATCTTCTACGACCAGTTCAATCAACTTCCCTGTTTGCACCTCTTCCACATCAGAAAACCCCAGCGCGTTAAGGGATGTCTGAATGGCTTTACCCTGCGGATCAAGCACACCCTGTTTCGGCATAATATAAATAGTCACTTTTTTCATGTCCTTGCCTCCAGTCGGTCAAAAAGTTTTTGATAGACTTCCAGTAAATCACCGGTACCCTCGCGGAATACGTCTTTATCCAGATTTTCGTTTGTCGTTTTATCCCAAAGCCTGCACGTATCAGGCGAAATTTCATCCGACAGCACTATGCATCCGCTCGCCAATCGTCCGAATTCCAGTTTGAAATCAACCAATTTGAGATTGACCGACTCGAATAGTTTGATCAGCTGCTGGTTGATCTCCAGCGCTTTGTCTTTTATCTCCTGAAGTTCGGATTTGGTGACATCGCTCAGGAACAAAGCATGCTCATCATTAATCAGCGGGTCCCCTAGATCATCGTCTTTGTAAAACAGTTCGACAAGCGCTGGAGTGAATGATGTATCTGTTTCCAGCCCAAGCCTCCGTGTAATGCTCCCTGCAGCCACGTTCCGGACGACAACCTCCAATGGGATGATTTCTGTTTGATGGACAAGCTGTTCCGTTTCCGAAAGTCTTTCAACAAAGTGTGTCTGGATACCCTGTTCATTTAGAACGTTGAAAATATAGGCGGAGATTTCATTGTTCAAACGGCCTTTCCCTGTAAAGACTCCCCTTTTCTCCCCGTTAAATGCCGTTGCATCATTTTTGTATTCGAGCACGAGCTTCCCTGTTTCATCCTTGGCTTGATAAACCCGCTTTGCTTTACCCTCATACAACAAATCAGTTTTCATCATTCCACCTCAAGTCCGATTCGGTTAAATATAGAATCCACATTTTTCAAATGGTACGTATAATCAAAACAATCATCAATCTCAGTCTGTGTCAGCTTTGTACTCACTTTTTCGTCACCTTCAACCAGCACTTTGAAATGTGTTCCTGTCTCCCATGCCTGCATCGCTTTCGGTTGCACCAGGTCATAGGCTTCTTCACGGCTCATGCCCTTGTCTACAAGTGTAAGCAGCACACGCTGGGAAAATATAACACCGTGTGTTTTATCAATGTTACGCTTCATGTTTTCCGGAAATACGGTCAGTTTACTGACGATACCGGAAAACCGGTTCAGCATGTAATTCAGTGCAATCGTTGAATCCGGCAAAATAATCCGTTCTGCCGATGAGTGCGAGATATCCCGCTCATGCCAGAGTGAGACATTTTCATGCGCTGTTACCATATGCCCTCTTAGGACACGTGCAAGGCCGGTCATGTTTTCCGAGCCAATCGGATTGCGCTTGTGCGGCATGGCTGATGACCCTTTTTGTCCTTTTGCAAAAAACTCTTCCACTTCACGCGTCTCCGTTTTCTGAAGACCGCGGATTTCGGTGGCAAATTTTTCAATCGACGTGGCAATCAGCGACAGGGCGGAAATATACGCAGCATGACGATCACGCTGTAATGTCTGGGTCGATACCGGTGCAGGTGTCAGCCCGAGTTGCTCACAAACATACGCTTCAACGAACGGATCAATGTTCGCATAGGTGCCGACTGCGCCTGACAATTTTCCGAATTCGATATTAGTGGCCGCATGCTCAAAACGTTCCAAATGCCGTTTCATTTCTTCATACCAGAGTGCCATTTTCAATCCGAATGTTGTCGGCTCGGCATGAACGCCATGTGTGCGCCCCATCATGACGGTATGTTTATGTTCAATTGCTTTACTTTTCAGAACATCGATAAATTCGTGCAGATCTTTACGGATAATGTCGTTTGCCTGTTTCAGCAAATAGGATTGTGCGGTGTCAACAACGTCTGTTGAAGTGAGCCCGTAATGCACCCATTTGCGCTCATATCCCAATGTTTCGGAAACCGCCCGCGTAAAAGCGACCACATCATGCCGGGTTTCCTGCTCGATTTCCTGAATACGTTCAACCTGAAAAGAAGCATTCCGGCGTATCTTTTCCACATCCGCTGCCGGAATAATGCCCAGTTCGTGCCATGATTCACATGCGAGAATTTCCACCTCCAGCCATGCATTGTATTTGTTTTCCTCGCTCCAGATCGCACCCATTTCTTCGCGGGTATAACGTTCAATCATTGCTTTGCCTCCTCGTATGCTGCCAACTGTTGTTTTGCTTCATCCAATGTATCCGCGATGAAGGTGATATGTCCCATCTTCCGTTTAGGCTTGACCGTTTCTTTCCCGTACAAATGCAGAAAACCATACCGCATTTTCGGAAGCTCATTCAAAGCCGTTTCCACATCGTCACCAAGAATATTGATCATAACAGCGGGTCTGAGCAGTTCAATTGGCATCAGCGGCAATCCGCAAATGGCCCTGATATGCTGTTCAAATTGCGATATTGTGCAGGCTTCAATCGTATAGTGTCCCGAGTTGTGTGGTCTTGGTGCCATTTCATTCAGGTAAATGTCATCACCTTTGACGAACATTTCAATCGCAAACGTGCCGGCAATATTCATTTTTTCCGCAAGTATCCCTGCAGCATCAAGCGCTTTTTGCTGAACCGCAGCACTGATGGACGCCGGGACTGTCGTCTTGTATAAAATATGATCCTTGTGCTCGTTCTCGGATACCGGAAAAAACGTGATCTCACCTGATTGTCCGCGCGTAAACACGACCGATATTTCTTTATCAAACGGAACCCACTGTTCGATAATGCACACGTCATTCCGATCGGCAAATTCACAAGCCGCCTGAATGTCATCATTCGTGTTTATTTTGAGCTGACCTTTGCCATCATATCCTCCGCTGACTGTTTTAATAACAGAAGGGAGCGGCATATTTTCCAGAACACGCTCGCACATATCACTGTCTCCAACAACCTTATTGGCAGGCACCGGGAGCCCTGAATCATTCATAATCGATTTTTCCTTTTCACGGTTCTGGGTGACCTCGAGTGCATATGCGCCCTGTGGCAGTTTGCCTGCTTGTTCAATAAAAGCAGCCGCCTCAAGGTCAACATTTTCAAATTCATATGTGACAACATCACTAATGTCAGTCAATTTCTCTATTCCGCTCATATCATCATAAGCGGACGTGATTTGCTGATCGGAAACTTGGGCCGCCGGGCAGTTTGGGGTCGGGTCGAGGACCGCCACATGATAGCCCATATATTTGGCAGCAATTGCCATCATCCGTCCAAGCTGACCGCCGCCGATAATACCGATTGTTTTCATGGGAAGTATCACCTTATTGTTCTGCAAGTTCATCCCTCATTTCATTCACCGATTGTTTCATGTTTTCCTGATAGTCTTTCAATCTCTCAGCAACATCATTGTCGAATGCACCAATCATCCGGGCAGCCAAGAGGCCGGCATTTTTGGCACCCGATCTTCCAATTGCCACTGTGGCAGTTGGTACACCGCCGGGCATTTGCACGATTGAAAGCAGAGAATCAAGGCCATTCAATGCTTTTGACTGAACCGGTACTCCGATGACCGGGAGTGTCGTCTGCGATGCAACCATGCCGGGTAAATGTGCCGCCCCGCCGGCTCCGGCGATAATCACGTTCAGCCCGTTCTCCCTTGCCTCTTTTGCATAGGTGAACATATCATCAGGTGTCCGGTGCGCGGAAATCACCTCTTTTTCGTAGGGGATTTGCAATTCATCCAATATGCTGCATGTATGTTTCATCGTTTCCCAATCCGAGATGCTTCCCATAATAACGCCAACACGTACCATCCAATCCCTCTTTTCGCGATTTATAGTTCCCATATTTTTTCTAAAAAATAATATTGAATGTTTTTTATTTTTTACGTAACATCCGTTGCAAAAGGATTGGTATCCGTTCCGGGCAGTCACGCACCTTAGGGCAACGCTTCAGCCTCCTCGGAAGCAAAGACCGCTTCCTGCTAAGTCTTTAGCTGCCCGCTTTTCCCGCAGGAGTCAACTACGAAGATTAAAGAGCAACGAAATTTACGAAAAGAGCCTAAATAAAATAAGTCTATCCAACTTCCCCATGTGTATGAGAGAAGATGAATAGACTTCGCACAACTCAATAAACGTCTGCCTGTTGAAACACCAGCGCCAATCCAGCTGGAAGGGCAGGTTAAACAGGCGTGCTGTCACAGCGAGATTCCATCCTCCCTCATAGTCCGGCATTTACGGTACCGGGTAGAAACTTTCAGGCCATATCCCCGAAAATATATGAGAGCAGCGTATGATTTTATAGCACAAGCATAGCAAAGGCAGTTTATGATGTCAATTAAAATCGAACGATTGTTTATATAAAATATCTAATGTTCGGTTTTTATGCGTTAACTGTCATTTTATTTGTTGAAATGTTGCTGGCTGCGGTCATTTCCCGGTTTTGAAATTGACGCTTGAGCTGCTGATGCCGGGTTTCCGCCACCATCTTCATCATTTTTTTGATTATTATCGAACAGCCGGCCCTTCCGTACTTGCTTCACCCAGAAACCGCCGTTGATCTGTTTCGGTTCATACGAAATAATAAATGCTTTCGGGTCAATCGTTTTGATTGTTTCATAAAGTTTCAGCTCGTATTTCCTTGGTGTCAAAATTTGCATGGCCAACCGGTCGCCTTCCATTCCATAAGCAAACCAGCTTGTAACCCCATACCCTTTGTCCCGGAGCTGACGGGTGAAATCAATATAAGGATCCGATGAAATCACATTGACGGTAATATAACCCAATGCCAGTTTTTCTTCAATCTTAGTGCCGACGATAACCCCAATACCAAACCCGATGGCATAAGCAAGGATATTCTGTATTTCGTTCAAATTATCTAGCACAAGACCCAGCCCCAGAACGTAAACAACAATTTCAAACATGCTTACAAAGGCAGCCATGTAGCGCCGCCCTTTCAGTGTCAGAATCATTCGCATAGTTGAAAGCGACACATAAACAATATTGATGATTAATATAATAGTTACCATAACAAACGCATTACTGAGCACTTTTTTTACCTCCTGCCGGTTACAGCCGGGATGATTGTTTTCTCCTTAGCCATGATATTCACCCAATAAAGCCCCCTTGCATAAACTGTTAGTGCATGTTCAAAAAGGAAGTTAAAGTGAAACTTCATTCAGCGGAATTTCTCCGCTGAATGTTAGTTGAACAGAACCGGGCACGCGAGCATTAGTGTTCTTCTTTTCCAAGGAGCGAAAAAACAAGTCAACTAGAAACACCAACGTGTCATTTTTACTGGACTTTTTGAACAACCTCTGTAACAATACTTTCGCCGGAATGAGGTGTTTCTTACATGGCTTCTTTTAAGAAAATGTCCGACTGGCGCAATCATGTTGATCATTTTTTCAGCGGTCATTTCTGGAATGAAGTTGAAAATATTATAAAGCCAACAATTCCGCAAATCAATATTTATCAATATGACCACGAATTGATTTGTGTCGCCTGCATTCCCGGATTAACCGATCCGAATCAAATTGCTATTTTCTGCAACCACACCTTGCTTGAAATAAAAGGTGTCATCGATATTGGCTTTAAAGGCGGCAAAGTCATCAAAGAAGAAATTGTGCAGGGCGTTTTTGAACGAAGGATTGCCCTTCCATTTCCAGTAAAACAGGACAAAATTAATGTTTCTTATCAGAATGGCCTGGTTGTCATACGCCTATTTCGTCTTCGGAGCTTATGAATCTTAATGAGGGGGGACAACGATCCCGTCCCCCTGTCCCGTTAGTCCTTGTTCGGACCATAGACACGTTTGGCATCTGATGACTGTTTTCCCTGCAGCCGCTTGTTTAGCGACTTTTTCCAGTTAGGTGCAAGCAATTCAAGCGAGGCCAGCTGTTCAATCAAATCAAGATCCCGTTTCTTTACATACATGACCTCATTTGCGGCTGCAATTGTCCACTCGGGATAAGGGCGCTCGATAAGCTCCATTTCCCTGTCTCCCTCTGCATACCCTTCCCGCAGAACACGGAAATACCAACCTGTCCGCCCGCTATTTTGAATCTTTAATGCCAAATCCATCACTCGGAAGCGTCTGGCAGGTTTCCAGCATGGCCTTCTTGGTTGGGATACTTGAATAATGCTGTCGCCGAACCGGTACGTGTCACCAATGCAGATCGTTGTTTCATCAGCCTTTTCAAGTGACAGATTTTCACCCATCGCCCCGACGCCCATTTCAGTTATATTCATATCTTCTCGCCAATAACGGTAATGTTTTGACGGATAGGCAAAAACGGCCTTTTCCGGACCGCCATGTGCTTTTTTATCCGCTATCTCGTCAGTGGAAAAGCCTTCATTCCCGATCCATTGCGGACCATCCATGATGTTTTTGAAAATACCACTTTCCCATTCGCGCTCCATTGGGGCTCTCGCATCAGGCGTTCCCATACGCTTAACTTTCCCTGTCATAATTTTATTGACAAACGGTTTCGGCATCTGCCCCACTCCCTCCTGCTATATTATATTGTATCTTTAATAGCGCAAAAACGAAAATGGCACCTGTATATTTTTGGGAAATAGTGTTCTCTTCAAGTTTCCTGTAATAAAACGATGACGGGTCGTTCGTCGGCATTGATGCCTCTGGATATACAGTTAAAAAATATGCTACCGGAAAATTTTCAATAATATACATAAATTTTTCAAGAGTTTGTGATAAAATTATCATAGGTACAGGAGGATCAGAATGAAAAAACATATATTTTGGATTTTACCGTCTATTGTCATCATACTTGGTATATCTCTGATGCTGAACGAAAGCATTGCCGATGTAACAGAACGCCCTGATGAGAACTGGAGCAGAGGTTATAAGATTGGGGAGACCACCCTCGATAAAAAACTTCCCGTCAGAGAAACCGCAGAAGGAAATTATGTGCTCCAGACATATGAGCCGGACCTTCTTCGGGTAAAAACGTTCAATCAGGCATTTGAACTGCTCAATGAAACATCATATGATATTCCGCTTGATAAATGGACTCAAGTATTTCTTAACGGTGATGACCTTATTTATTATGATTACAGTGATATACGCGATAAGGAAGGCAATGTGATTGTTGCTGATGCGGACCGGTTTTATCCATTGGTCAATACGGCACTCTACATAAAGGAAAACATATTATACGAACTAAACCCGGCAAATCATGAATCACTAGAGATCATGGAATTGGGTGATAATCGTGATGAAATCATTCCGTTCCAGGGCAAAAATCATATTTATTTCATGACAGAGACGTCACGAAACAATGATGTGGAACTCAATGTCTATGAACTGGCTGATCAAAAGGCTGAAATGATTCATGAGGAATCATTCCAAATTGATCCCATGCAAACAGTAGAAGATATCAACTTTGCCGTTCATGATGGAAATCTTGCCTATATTATGGAAACAGTGCAAAAACAGTCCCAGGGCTCGCCGCAATCCTATACATATGTGACTGAAACCTCCCTCGGCAGCAGCGGAGCGCCGTCACTCGAGCCACTATCCTTTGCCGATCCTGCCGGAGAAGGTGCACTAACAGAAGCAAACAATATAACCATTTCCTATCAAAATGATGCACCGCACCTTCTGTTCAGCGCAGGTGGCTATACAGAAACAAAATACCAGAACAATCAAGCATTCAATATATATTCGGCCGCCATCACAGATAACGGAAGAATTGAAACCTTTCGAAAAAGTAACAGTCCCAAATCAGGCACTTACCCGCAATGGGTGAATGATTCGACGATTATGTGGCTAGAGCAGAGCAGTGATTCGAAAAACATTTATGTATCATCAAGCAACCCGGCAATCATTGATAAAGCCTCAAGTCTCAATCAGGATGACTGGCTGCGCGCGTCAGGCAAAACATTCGGGATGCTTGCGAAAGTGCTGATCACGATCCTTGTCACGACCATCTGGCTGATGTGGCCGGTATTGTTCATTGTGCTTATGTATGCCATTAAAGGCCGAAAACTGGATGAAGAGCAATCATGGTTCTTTTATGCGGGGATTGCCGTTTACTTGCTGGCCGTACTCCTGTTCCGGGACATGGTTTTCATTGATGACATATTCGAAAGAGCACCTGACTATTTAACGTTTCCCGGCAGCTCATATGTCTTTATCCTGGTCTCAGCTGTTATTGCCTATATTGCGGCTCAATCTGCCAAAGCAACCCGTGATTGGCATGCACCATCAAGAATCGTTTATTTTGCAGGAGCACATGCTCTGATGGTTGCAATATTTTTCGGTCCGTACTTTTTGTAGCTTGAAAATTTTCAGCACGGGCAGGACATACCGGATGATGTAGGAAGTTTCGCTTTATGTTACAATAATCAGGCAGCTATAGACTATTGGAGGAACGAGATATGACAATACAGCTGAGAAAAGCAACCTTTGCAGGGGGCTGTTTCTGGTGTATGGTGAAGCCATTTGACCAATGGGACGGCATCCATGGTGTTTTGTCAGGCTATACGGGCGGGCGTATGCCGGACCCTTCATACGAAGATGTTAAAAGTGGCACAACCGGGCACTATGAAGCCGTCGAGATCACATATGACCCGGGAGTGATCACTTATAACGAGATTTTGGATATTTACTGGCGTCAGATTGATCCGACTGATGATGGCGGACAATTTCATGACCGCGGAGACTCTTATCGGACGGCCATTTTTTATCATAATGAACAGCAGCGTGAACTCGCTGAACAATCAAAACAGACAATTGCTGACAGTGGTAAATTTAAATATCCGATTGTTACAAAGATATTTCCGGCATCACCTTTTTATCCAGCCGAAGACGACCATCAGGATTTTTATAAAAAGAATGCCGAGCATTATGAAAAAGACCGCGCCGAATCCGGCCGAGATGAATTTATCGGAAAAGTATGGAAGCAACAGGCATAATATTAAGTACTTGGCATCGTTATGTGGACGGTTACTTTATCAGTCGCATACTTCATGAATCGTCGTCAAATAGAGGGTCCTTTAGAAAAATACATACGTTATTTGACTTATAAAAATAAGGTATAAAGAATAAAAGGTTGGATGAAAATATTTGCAATATACAGCCTATCAGGCAATTTTGTTGAGTATGATAGGTTATAGTATTATTGCTGATTTCCCGCGATCTGACCCGCTTCAAAAATATTTGCTATAAAAATCATGTCTTAATTTCCCACTTAGATGAGCATAAATCCTTGTTGTCTCACTCTTTTCATGACCAAGAAGGCTTTGAATTACTTCAAGGGGAGCACCGTTGTCTACCATGTGTGTAGCATAACTGTGACGCAATTGATGCGGGTGAATCGTTTTCTTGATTCCAGAACGATTAGAAATACGTTTGACAATGTATCTCAAAGTGTCCACACTCATACGTCTTATGGGTTTACGCTCTGTGACAAATAAACATGGTTCGTCATCGTCACGTTCTTCTAAATACCTTTTTAACCAAATCGCACAGCGTATATTAAAATACACCTCTCTTTCCTTATCACCTTTCCCATGCACAATTACCGAATTTCCCGTAAAATTAATATCGTTCCGATTTAATTTCGCAACTTCTCCGATGCGGCAGCCAGTAGAATAAAAAAATTCAAACATAGCATTCTCCATCGATGTATGACATCCTTCTCGAAGGTGCTCAATCTCATGTTCGGAAAGAAACTTTGGAATTCGCTTGCCTAACTTAGGTTCTTTTAATTTAGCAGCAGGATTTTTAACGATGAACCCTTCCTCATGGGTCCATTTAAACAAGGATTTAATGAATCGAACACGATGACCCAAACTTGATGGTTTTAAATGTCTTCCGGCTTCGCCTAGGTATTGCTTCAGATTTTCAGTTGTAATATCGTTCATTCTGATATCACCGAAATAACGCTTTAAAAGATCACATTGAAAGCCATACATCTTCAAAGTAAGAAGAGAATAACCTTCGATTCTTTTATCTGACTGGTACTTTTCCCATGCTTCTGACAACAACATGTTTTTCACGCTCCCACACTATGAATCAATTAATTTGATTCTAGTATGGCCTTTTTACACAATCTTTATTCAACAATCGAAATGTATTAACAATGATTTGCGCTTTATTACGGTACAAAAGTTCAAAATCCATTCGTTTTTTTAGCGTGCTCAACTTCAATCTCCGCGCTCAACTGAGGAAATTGTTTTTTAAACGATTTTACTATCTTTGTGGTTTTACTAAATGTGTATTTTTTTACCTCACCATAAGGAATCATATTTCTCTGTTCTGAATCTGTTCATATAGAGATGAAATAACTATATCACGGTGATACGGAGGAAGTTTTCTTGTTGTACGTCTTTCCTTCATTTTATTGTGGTAAAGCTTCTAAAGCTCTGGAACTATCCAATTCTTTTGACTCTCTTTCAATTGTGAAAAACGTTTGTTTGAAGAAGCTTCCCATTTACCTTTATATGATTTTTCATCAAGACCCTTCCTTAAAATCTTACTTATTTTTACTTAATTGCATAATATTGTCTCATTTTACTTGAAGAAGAAAAAGCCTCTCCACTTATTGCAGAAAAGCACCCTAAAGGTTTATTCATCAGACAGTAAAGCTTCATTGATTTAATCCATGTTATTTTAATAACCCTTTAAATTGTTTCAACAAACATGTTACTATTTTCAGTTCCGCCTTATTGCGTATTTGTCTGACACGTTCCGGTTTTATGTTGTGTGGTATACTAGCTTTTTTTAGGGTGACTCTTGGCTTAGTTATCCCGTATAAATCGTCTAAAATCTTGCTTCCTCGCTATTTAATGTTTAGTCTAATGTTTCATATAGCTGTCCATACTGGGTAAAAACTATTAAATTACCCGGGAGTGTTGGCTTTATGAAGAATTTTGAAGAAAAGTATAATATGTTTCAATCTGCCTTGGAAATACCTGAACCTTGGTATGTTTTTCATCATGAACTGGCAAAAGATGAAAAGACCTTACACATCTATATCGAATACAGATCAGGTGCTGAATTTACATGTCCTAACTGTGGAAATCCAGGCTGTAAAGTCCATGATATTTATGATCAGGATCGCACATGGCGACACCTTGATTTTTGGCAATATCAAACATTGCTTCATGCCAGAATGCCGCGTGTTAATTGTGAATCCTGCGGTAAAATACGTACCGTCAAGATAGACTGGGCACGGCCGGGTGCCGGGTTTTCATTATTCTTTGATTATCATGTGATGTCCTTAATGGCTGAAATGCCTGTGGCAGCTGTTGCTCGTAAGGTTGGTGAACATGATACCCGTCTCTGGCGTGTATTTAAGTATTATGTTCATCAAGCGATGAAGGAGCTTGATGTCTCCAGTGTGACACGCGTCGCCATTGATGAAACATCCCGTGCCAAAGGACATAAATACGTGACACTGTTTATCGACACGGATACTAAACGGTTATTGTTCGCCACAGAAGGAAAAAGTTCAGATGTATTACAGGACTTTTGCCAGTTCCTTGAACGCAAAGGCGTTTCCCCTTCCCAAATCAGGGAAATATGTTCGGATATGTCGCCTTCGTTTATAGCAGGAATTGAAGCGAATTTCCCCGATGCATCGATCACATTTGATAAATTTCATGTCATGAAGCTGGTGAACGAAGCATTGGATAAGGTTCGCAAACATGAACAAGCGACCGAACCATTACTGAAAAATTCACGTTACGTGTGGCTAAAAAACCAAGAAAATCTAACCAAAAAGCAGGACAGTAAATTCCAGAAACTTAAGGACATGGACTTAAAAACAGGGCGTGCCTATCGCATAAAATTATCCCTCCAGAAGATGTGGCAACTATCACCGCTATCCTCTGATATTTATTTTGATGCATGGTATGACTGGGCCATCCGTTCACAGTTGGAACCTATGATCAAGGCTGCAAAGTCACTGAAAAAGCACAAGGACGGTATTTTAAGGTGGTTCATTACCAAATTGACCAATGGGCTGCTTGAAGGCATAAATGGCCTGGTTCAAGCTGCCAAGAGAAAGGCTCGAGGTTACCGCTCTACGGACAATTTCATCGCCATGATCTACGCGACAGTTAACAAACTTGATTTAATTGTTGAGCCATGACTATAGTGTTTCCTTCGTTTGCTTGCCAACTCTCCCTTGGATGCTTTACAGGTTGTCAAGCGCTTTCCTTGACGACCTGTAAAGCATCCAAGACAATACAGGCAGCAAACAAGGAATGGTAGATTTATGTGGTGCTATTATACTAACTTTTCAACACTAAATAGCGAATAGCCAAAATCTTTTGTTCCCTTTCCTGTAAGACATGTTTACTAGCATTATAAACTTTTATAAACCGCTGAAATTCATTGGATTCTGGATCATCCAATATTTTATAATACGGTTTAACTCGATAAAATCCGGGTACATGATTAGGACTTCTAGCAGAATTCACCATATCCATAAAGAAAATTGCATCGTCGCTAGTTATTGTTCTATCGTCCATAGAATTTATTCCCCCCTTAATTCTTGCCCCTTCAAAGAAAATGTCGCATGCATCACTGTTCCTTCTTCTCCAGATTCATTTGCTCCGTAACGAGTTATGCTTTTCATGCCCGAATCCTAAATAAGGGATATGTAATACTCCATTGCTTCTTCTTTTTTACCATCTTGAAACATTTAAAATGGAGTTACTTTTTCCACTACAAATCAATCCTTTCTCGTTTCTTTGTTTTGATTATTATTTTCGCAAAATCTTCTCCATCGCTTTTCCCTTTGCCAACTCATCGATTAGTTTATCTAAATAGCGAATTTCCTGCATGGTTGGTTCCTCGATGTCTTCCACTCGGACGCCACAGATCATACCTTTGATCAAAGTCCGTGAGGCATTCAGTTGGGGAGCTTCCGCAAAGAAGGTCTCAAAGTCTGTTTGTTTTTCTAGTTGTGCTTCTAATTCTTCCTGGCTATACCCTGTTAACCACCGGAAGATTTCATCGACTTCTGTTTTCGTACGTCCTTTTTTCTCCGCCTTTGTAACATAATGGGGATAGACACTTGCAACACTCATTGTATAGATTTTATGTTTGGCCATGATACATCCTCCTGTAATTATTCCGTTAAATGGGTCTTTTCCGCAAGATGGGGCGCCAGTCGTTCCTTCCAGATAAGCGCCCGATCGTATTGTTTAAAGAACAAAATGTTATCTTGCAGATTTATTCTTATTCCAATCATATGGTTTTTTGGACCACTCCCAGAAACAGTAAATTAAAAATGTAAAAACAGAAACTCCAATGTTGTCTATCCATTGAATTTTCTCATTAAAGATTAAATCACTGATTGTAAATCCTACAAAAAAGAACAAAGCAATTATAATACTATTTTTTAACACACTTATCCTTCCCCCGGTAATGGTTCTATTTTGTTCAGTCACCCTTAT
This sequence comes from Lentibacillus amyloliquefaciens, assembly GCF_001307805.1. GTDB lineage: Bacteria > Bacillota > Bacilli > Bacillales > Amphibacillaceae > Lentibacillus > Lentibacillus amyloliquefaciens. Next base: position 2,207,026 of record NZ_CP013862.1, read on the forward strand.
ACACATTTTAGGTGATAATCTTTATGCCGGAAGCGCGCCCTATTGTTTAATAATATTTCATCCTTTATGAGTTATCATCTATTCATTTTCACTTTTAAGGAGTTGTCTAAATCCAAAATGAAGACGGTTGTCTGTAAACTGCAGTAAATACTCAGTCCCATGCATTGCAATTGTGACAGCTCTTCTCCCGACGGGGCGGGTTGGGATTTCGGTTTCTAAGTATTCCACAAAAATAGCTGCATTTTTTTCATAGACTTTTATCGTTTGCCCCTCATTGGACTTATAAGTACCGATGATCGCTTGGCGGTCTGCTTCAGTGAGCGCGTAATCGTCATATTTGATGGCTTTCTTATCAGGCTCAATATCCATTTCGCTTTGTATTGCCCCATTTAAAAGAGCTTCAGCAGGAGCACCGGCAATGTTCGTTAAACAAATGGCTGCAATGCCTCTCTCAGGCAATACTGCAAATTGTGCTGTCACTCCTTTAATTCCTCCGCCGTGTTCAATGAGCGTTGTACCAAAAAAGTCAGGTATGACGATGACACCGTAACCATAATGCAGACCGGGCTCAACTTCAATGTGTTGGGAAGTTAGCACCTCGAGGCTTTCCAGAGTTAAAATACCATTGCCGTCGTTCAAAAAAACATCTCCGAAGCGAAGCATATCATTGGCCGTTGATTTTACATAACCGGCTGCCCACATCGCGGGCGCATCCCACCATTCAGGTGAGTGTTCAACCGTTGGTGTCTCGGCGGTCAGATCAACGCTGTACAGGCGTGCCGCCCGATCATCCAATCTATCGGGATCAAAAAAACTATTTTTCATCCCGAGAGGTTGAAAGATATTTGTCTCTATATAGCGTTCATACGACTGTCCACTAACACGTTCAATAATAATGCCGAGGAGAGCGTAGCCGTCGTTTGAATAGCTGAATGATCGCCCAGGTCGATCAAGAGGGACAAATTGAATCGTATTTAAATAGTTTATAAGATCGTCGTACGTATCAATGCTATCTTGCTCTCGGTCAAGGGGTACACCCAGCTTAACCTGTAGATCGAATGAACCATCCCTCTCCATTGATTGCTTATTTGCGTAAAAAAGCGTATTTAACGGAGAAATGCCGGATGTATGGGTCATCAGGTGGTGAAGTGTTATATCATCACTCCCTTTGAACGTAATCTCGGGCAGATATGTTTTAATAGTATCGTGGACAGATAGTTTGCCGTCTTCTTGTAGCTGAAGTATTGCGATACAAGTCATTGACTTTGTAATACTCCCAATCCCAAAAATGGTGTCAGCTGTAACGAGTAATTCATTTTCTCGATCCCGGTAGCCGAATCCTTTTTCGTAACGTTGATTGTTCAATGCGACCATTGCTCCTGGAGTTTGATGGGCATTTATGAGTGATTCAGCAAACTTCTCGTACGCTTTTTTATCCAAGGTAACGCCTCCTTTATTTTAAATAATTATACGTTTTAACAATCAAATGGTTTCATAAAAATTTGTTAAGCTACCGTTCCCCTCTGTTTGACTCTATTTATTTCACCCCCTTTTTTATTGCAATAACTTATTCCATTCATTGGCCTATAGACACAAAAAGGGGAGCATGATCTTATTCCGTTCTCGCACCCTTTTCTTGAATAAGTTCTATACACGCTAAAAGTAATTTGTAATTATCTTCACCCATCCAAATATTGCAAGTATGATTATTATCAGCCAGAAAAATCCCACACGTAAAATTCTTGGAATAGAAAACCAAAAAGATACAATCTTTAATGATGTACTATCTTCGTTATTTTTATCATCGTTGATTTTGATCACTCCTTCTTAAGCAAAATCTTCTGATGATGCATTTTTTCCCGCAAATCTTATTCCGGAATGGCGCCGTTTGCGTAAAATGTTTGGGAAAGTTTGGGCTTTTCTCTCCAGAAAATTAGAATATTGTCAACGATTTAATCCTCTTTGTGAATGTTTTGGTCTTTAGGAGAACTAATGCCTCCTTGTGTGACTTGTCCTTCATGTATAAAATAAGTATATGTTACTTGTGGTTCATCTTTAAAAACAACGTGAGCCGTATAAGCAGATATATTAGAGTTCCCCACATTTTTTGGATTATAATTACCACTAATAGTTTTTATTTCATTACTTTTATAATCCTTTTCCTCTAATAAATATTGCTCTACTGACTTTTCCACTTTTTTTATTCCACTTTGATCAGGTGTTATAGTTAAGTAAATTACACCAATTACAGCAACTAAAAGTGTTAATAAAACAAGTATAATTTTTGTTCCTTTTTTCAATGTAATCCCTCTTAGTAGTATTTTTGTTTCTTCTTTCCTGTTCAACTCGGGAATGAACGACTTCTATTCAAGAATGGCGCCCGTTTGGTGAACATTGGTTCTGCATAGAATTTAAACTTTCACCTTTTTTAACGATTTAAACTTTCAATAAATTCTTTCGATTCCTCTGCTATTCGCCCATACTCAATATTATGAATATAGTGAGACGAATCTAACTCGATTAGTCTCGCGTTATCATTCTTATTACTAAAATTATTTTGGATTTCAATCCACCTTTTTTCATCAAAGCCTGTTTCTTGACCATTTGATGAAAACAAAAGTATAGGTACACTTGGTGTTCCAGCTTCTTTGACTTTTTGTGCATTTGCTTTAATATTTTTTATTTCATTGATCATATCTTTAGTCGATGTTCTTCGATAAAAAATGGCTTTGTATAATTCTTTCTCCTCATCTGTCAACGTCCCATATTTTATTGCATCACTTTCAGATAGGTTCGTAATCCATCTAGTTAATCCTGTATTTGCAGCAAAAGCACCTAACCGAACAAGCGACATATTAATATCAAAATTCTCATACGCAGCGGGAACAGCCATATCTAATCCAATGATTGCTTTTATTTCATCAGGGTAAACTTGCGCCCAGTTTAAGGCTTCAATGCCAGACATAGAATGAGGAAATAAAATATAAGGACCTTCAACTCCTGACTTTAAAAGAGCTTCTCTTGTTTCGGATAGAATTGTATCAATGTCTCGATCAGTATCTGTGACTTCGCTAAATCCATAACCTGCCTTTTCAATAACAACAATTCTATATTTATCACTTAACAAGGAATAAAGTGATTTAAAATCTAATACAGGTGAACTCGTGCCACCACCAGACATAAAAACTAGTGTTTCTTCTCCATTTCCTTCTGTATAAACGTGCATTTGATGACCATTAACTTCTACAAGTTGTCCAGTCGGAACAAATAGTTCCTCTTCTTTTGATAACTGTATTTTATGATTAATAAAGCTCACGGAAAGAATCAACACAAAAATTGAAATAATCCCCGTAAATATTATCAGCATAAGACGTTTAAATCTTTTTCTCATATTCCCCACCTATAATTTTAATTCTGTTTTCACGTTAGTACGATTACAAAAGAAATGCTTCGTTGTTTAGCAATTTATTTATTTCCTTACTCAACAATCTGGCCCGATTGTTGCATAAAGCTTGAAACCCAAAATGTTCAATTTAAGACCAATTCGTTACAACCTTAAACCTTATTTTAACACAAATACTCAGAATATCTGGTTAATATTTTTAAAACACATCTCTATTTTTGCACAATGCACGCTAAATCATCACTTATGTAAAATGTGTTTTAGCAAAGCAATTTCGACCCGTTTTATCAATATTTTTAGAGCAAGACAATATTTATTGTCGCTTTGTTATTTTTGGTGCTAATACGGTTGATAAAATGGTTGACTAATTTATCAAAACATTCTTATGCCAGTAAAATATAGCCGCTAATTATTATTTTCTCCACCATAAGTGAACTACTTAGCCTAATATGCCCGCTCCTTTTTTGTGAATCCTTATTCCATACGTTCCTTCATGTCGCATAACTTGTTTGCACAATCCGTGTGGCATATACTTGAGATTATGACTAATTTCGCATCAGCCAACTTTTTTTAACAGGAGCGAACCACATGTCCAATGCGCAATCACTCACATCACTAAAAATGCTGCTATTCAGTTTCCATGCCACGAATACAATCATCCTCAGCTTTTTGCCGCTTTATTTGGAATATAAAGGGCTGAACGGCACAGAAATAGGCTGGGTGCTCGCTGTGGGTCCTTTGGCAGCGATAATTGCCCAGCCTTTCTGGGGATACATGAGTGATAAATATAAAACAGTCAAATATGTTCTATTAATCTGTATTTCCGGCCTTCTCGTCAGCAGTGTTGTATTTTTTCAGATGAATAGCCTCATTGCCATTTTGCTGGCAGGTTTTGTTTTTTATTTTTTTACATCACCGATTGGCGGGCTTGGTGACAGCCTTGGTCAGCGTCGCGCTGATGATTTGAATATATCGTTTGGAACCATCCGCACATGGGGTTCCATTGGATTTGCGATATCTTCACTTGTCATCGGACAAATTTTAACGGCAGCCGGTATCGAATATATGATCTGGCCGTATTTGTTTTTCGGCACCATTGCACTGATTGTCACGTTCAAGCTGACTGATGTGAAAGTCGAATCCGATCCGGTCCAGCTTGGAGATATCAAGAAACTATTAGGCAATAAACCTTTTCTGCTATTTTTGTTTTTCATCATGTTTATCACGATGACACACCGGACCAGCGACAGTTTCATCGGCCTGTATATCAAGCAGCTCGGCGGAAATGAAGGGCTTGTCGGCGTTGCATGGTTTATTGGTGTTGCGAGCGAAGCACTTGTTTTTGCGCTTGCCGGCCGCTGGTTCCGCAACTATCATACACTCATCTTTATTATCTTTGCAGGTATTGTCTATAGCGTACGCTGGTTCTTATATGCAGCGGCAAGCGACCCACTGCATATCATTTCACTGCAATTTTTACACGGTATTACCTTTGGCGTGTTTTACCTGGCAGCACTGGATTACGTTACGCGGCTGATTCCGAGGCTCCTGCAATCAACCGGGCACCTGATGTTTTACGCGGTATTTTTCGGTATTTCCGGCATTATCGGCTCTCTCCTGGGCGGCGCGCTCATTGATTCATACGGCGGCGGCACCCTTTATGCAGTGCTTGGTTTTTCGTCAGCGATAGGGACGCTATTTCTAACTATTTATCACACAATGAAAACGAGAAGACAAATCCGTGGAATATAAAAAAGCGAAGCCTCTCCAATTTGCGGCTCCGCTTTTTTTATTAACTCAAGAAGATAAAATACAAAATAAATATGACAAACAGAACATACATGACCGGGTTGATTTCTTTAATGCGCCCTTTTAAAATCATCGTGATTGGATAGAAAATAAAGCCCATGGCAATACCGGTCGCGATACTGTATGCAAGCGGCATCGTGACAACAGTCAAAAATGCCGGTACAGCAATTTCAAATTGATCCCAGTCAATATTTTTTAATGAAGCTGCCATCATAACACCTACGATAATCAGCGCAGGTGCGGTCACTTCTGCTGTTACAACGCTCAATAGCGGAGAAAAGAACAAGGCCAGAATGAAAAACCCTGCCGTCACAACCGATGCAAATCCGGTTCGCCCGCCAGCTCCAACCCCGGCTGTTGATTCAATATACGACGTTGTAGTGGATGTGCCGATAACCGCTCCGGCAACCGTTGCAGCTGAGTCGGAAATCAATGCTCTTCCGGCACGCGGCAATTTATTATCCTTCATCAGTCCAGCCTGGTTGGCAACTGCCACAAGGGTTCCTGCGGTGTCAAAGAAATCAACGAATAAAAATGTCAGAATAACAACAAGCATTTCAATCGTAAAAATGTCACCAAAATGTATGAATGCCTGACCGAATGTTGGTGCCACACTCGGTACTTCACCGACAATCCCGCCGATGCCTGATGGCGGTTCAATCAGCCCCGTCAGCATACCGGCAACGGCTGTTATAATCATCCCGTAAAAAATGCCGCCTTTAATGTTCAGGCTAAGTAAAACAACTGAAATGACAATCCCGAAAACCGCCAAGAGTACGGTCGGCGAGGTCAAATTACCTAAAGTCACTAACGTTGCATCATCCCCGACAATGATTCCGGAATTCTGAAAACCGATAAAAGCAATATAAACACCAATTCCGGCACCGACTGCCATTTTAAGGTTGCCTGGAATCGCGTTAATGACCTTTTCCCGCAAGCCGGTTAACGTCAATACAATAAAAATGAGTCCCGAAGCCAAAACGCCGGCCAGCGCAGTTTCCCAAGGTATTCCAAACCCCAGCACCACTGTATAGGAGAAAAAGGCATTCAGCCCCATCCCGGGTGCCAGAGCAATCGGATATTTTGCAAAAAGCCCCATGATTAACGTACCGATGGCAGCAGCGATCGCAGTAGCCGTGAATACAGCCCCCTGATCGATTCGAGTGACCCCTTCAGGCAGCTCTTCAATACCGACCAGTGCGAGTGTGGACGGGTTTACAAATAAAATATAAGCCATGGCCAAAAATGTTGTCATTCCAGCCATGAATTCCTGTCTGTAATTCGTGCCTAATTCTTCGAAGCGAAAATAATTTTTCATTTGCTATCCTCCAAACCTTCCCGGGGCTTTTAGTTAAAAGTTGTTATCTATGGTGATGAGAGCTGCTTTTCGAACCGCTGTAGGCAGACGCTTTCCCGTTGGTGTCGCCGCCTTCCGCTCCTTCAAAAAAAGCAACAATCAACGCGAAAACCGTCCTGTAGAAATAGCCTTCGCCAAAAATTCAAAAATAAAAACACTCCTGACGGGGCAAGAGTGCGAACAAAGCAAGAAAAAGCAATCTGAAGAAACATTAAAATGTTCACATCATGTACTCAATCCTGCGTAGTCAGACCATTTACGGTGATCCGGTAGAAACTCTTGGGCCGTATTCCCCAAATTATACGCATATATGAAATTATATAAATAGCCTACTACAATAATACGATATCGTCAACTTAAAAAACGAACATTAAATGTTTTTTTATGTCTTATTATTCGTTATTCCCACTCGATTGTTGCCGGCGGTTTGCTCGTCACATCATAAACAACACGGTTAATATGCTCAACATCATTCACGAGACGCGTTGATATTTTTTCCAGAACATCCCATGGAATGCGCGCCCAGTCTGATGTCATCCCATCAACGGACGTCACTGCTCTTATTCCAATCGTGTAGTCATATGTGCGTGCATCTCCCATGACACCGACACTGCGGATATCCGGAAGAACGGTAAAGTATTGCCAAATGTCCCGTTCCAGACCCGCAGCCGCAATTTCCTCACGCAGGATCGCATCCGATTCACGGACAATTTTAAGTTTTTCCTCAGTCACTTCACCCAGGACCCGAATAGCAAGTCCCGGACCTGGGAACGGTTGCCGCCACACGATGTTTTCCGGCAGACCAAGCTGCAAGCCGAGCTCTCTTACTTCATCTTTAAACAATGTGTTCAGCGGTTCAATCAGTTCAAATTGCATATCATCCGGCAGTCCGCCGACATTATGGTGTGACTTGATCGTCTGGGCAGTTTCCGTTCCGCTTTCGATAACATCTGTGTAAAGGGTTCCCTGTGCCAAAAAATCAATATCTTTTAGTTTGTCCGCTTCATCATCAAAAACATATATGAATTCGTTGCCGATAATTTTCCGTTTCTGTTCCGGATCATCGACGCCTTTTAATTTTGACAAAAACCGATCAGCTGCATCGATTTTGATAAAATTCATATCAAAATCATCCTGGAACGTTGCGGTCACTTCTTCCGCTTCATTTTTCCTGAGTAGGCCATGATCAACGAATATACATGTCAGCTGATTTCCAATTGCTTTATGGATAAGTGCTGCGACAACAGATGAATCAACACCGCCGCTTAAAGCACATAGCACTTTCCGGTCGCCAACCTGCTGACGGATATTGGTAACTTCCATCTCGATGAAATTCGCAATCGTCCAATCACCTTCGCAGCCACACACATCGTAAACAAAGCTCCTTAGCACCTCGTGGCCATATTCTGAGTGACGCACTTCAGGGTGAAACTGCACACCGTACAACCCGCGCTCTGCATTACTCATAGCGGCAATTGGCGTTGAAGGACTCGTTGCATCTGTCCGGAAATTTTCAGGAGACTTGATAACCTTATCCCCATGGCTCATCCAAACTGTTTGCTTAGCCGGGGTGCCGTCTAACAATTCCGGATTCTGGTTTAAATTAATTTCCGCTTTGCCATACTCACGATTCGATGTTTTGGAAACCTCACCATCAAAATGCAGAGCCATCAACTGCATACCATAACATATGCCAAATACCGGAATTCCCAATTCAAAAATTGCTGGATCACAGCGAAAACTATTGTCATCATAGACACTGTGCGGTCCGCCTGACAGAATAATTCCTTTTGGATTCATGTCCTTTACTTCGCTGACTGTTATCTGGTGTGAGTGCAATTCACTGTAAACACCATGTTCCCTGATACGTCTTGTAATCAGCTGGTTATACTGGCTGCCAAAATCCAGAACTAAAATCATTTCGCTTTGTTCCATTCAATTTCGCTCCTATCGTGTATTGCATTAGTGGCTTTCTTAGATTCATTTGACGGGCGGGCCTGAGAGTCTCGCACGCGTTTGTGCCACTCTTGCACGAGTTCTGTCTCGCCCTCACCTATTTAAAAAACTGGACTCCCACCCGCATACAGCCTAAAACTGTACGAAGGCAGAAATCCAGGTTATACGTCACGCAACCTATTGAAATCCGCCTTCATAGTCAGAGTATTTACGGTACTCCGGTAGAAACTTTCGATCCATATTATCGAGGATATATGAACGGCGCTAGCATTATTATTACCCGCTTAACAGAGAGCGGTCCGCAACAAAGCATAATCAGCATGCAGCGACAACTGTCTATTAGGGTACGGCTTTATTCAGCGGAAAAACCGTTCCACTGAATGAAGTTTCACTTAATTTTACTAAGCTATACAGCATCGGTCAAGTCATTATTTCCTTCATTAAATTTTTCCAGGAATCGCTTAATTGGTGTATGCCCTGTTCGTTTATTTCGTTTTTATACAAAATGCGTTCATATTGATGTGTTAATTGATTCATTGCATATGTCTCATAATGGAAGTCTATCTGTTGGGCGTACTCCCGTAATGTCTGGCCCGGGTCTTTGCCATATCCCTTATGCTTAAGCAGCACTAATAACCAATGATAGGCTTCCTGAAACGTCTTCGCATCTTGCCTCCGCTGCAATTTACGGGACAAATAAACCGTTCGCCACCGGAATCTTGTTCGGTAAATCAGCCATACTAGAAAACCAGCCGCCGGAATGGCAATCAGTACATACCACCAATTTATTTCAAAACCGCCCGAGTTACTGTCATTTTGCGCTGCTGCCGGGGCGGTCTCTTCTTCCTCAGGCATCTCTTCCTGCTGCCCCTGCGCTGACTCCTCTTCTTCAGATTCCAGCGCGCTTTCCTCACCCGTTTCATCCATGTTCATATGAAAATCTGTCAGATTGGAAAAACCTTGTGTCGGCTCAAACGGAACCCAGCCTTGGCCCGGAAAATACACTTCCACCCATGAATGGGCGTTGGCATTTGTCACTTCATAAACATCGTAATCATCTGATGTTTCACCGTTTTCAACGACCTCTCCGCCCGTGAATCCTTTTGCCCATCGTGCCGGGATATCAAGGGAACGCAGCATAACAACCATTGAAGTTGAGTAGTTATCACAGTAGCCTGCTTTTGATTCAAACAGAAACTGATCCACATAATCCTGATCCTCTTCAGGAACAGGGACATTGCTGATCTGGTACGTAAATCCGTTTCTGCCAAAATATGATTCAATGGAACGTGCTATATCATAGCGGTTGTCCTCATCTTGTGTGATTTCTTCCGCCAACTCAGAAACGCGATCCGGCAGTGAATCCGGAAGCTGGGTGAAATGTTCTTTCAATTCTTGCGGGTCATCATCAGGGCTCGTTTCACGCAGCTCATCAATTGCAAACGAAGGCATGTCATAATGAATGGTATATTGATCAAGCGGCATACTATTACCGTCCCTCTGTGCCCGGATTTCCCCGAACTGCGGATCCAACTGCAAATCTAACCTTTCCCTCTGGTCAGCTTCCACCTGATTGACGCCATATGGATAAACCAGTTTTTCCATTTGACTGTCTTCCTGAAAATCCAGCATGGTCTGCAATCTTTCCGTTTCAACAACATCATTTGCAAATGTGTCAAGCGAAATATTGCCACCGTACTGCGGCTCAAACCGGGGATCGCTCGATTTTTCCCAGCCTTTACCGGTATAGATATCTTTCGTTTCAACGCGCCAGTAATGCTCTTCTTTCGCAGCGGCTTGAAAAACCGGCGTATAGTCCTGGACAAACGAGCCGCCCAATCTGCTGTCATCCTCCCCGTAGCCGACTTTTTGTACGCCTCCGCCGACACCGGGGCCGCCGGCATTTTCAGCTGCACTTTGAATAAACGGAACCGGGTCAGGCCACTGTGGTCCAAACTTAGGTGCCGCATAACCGATCAATGTCGAGAATAACACAACAGATATAAGCGGAATCGCCCACATAGGCGCTTTTTTCGCCCAGGAAATGCTGATTGATTCTTTGCTGATTTCCTTGGAAAAGTTTGACAAACCCAAGGCCGCAAACGACACGATAAACGTCCGGACAATGGCGCCATCAGCTTCGTATGGTGTGAATGTATCTAAGAGACTTACATAAATGAATGTCAAAAGTGCAAAAACAAAGACACGCTTCATGACAATAAACCAATAATACAATAAATAGCTCAGCATCCAAATCAGCACTAAAAATAACATGCTTCGGAATAATGGCGTCAGTTCATACCATTGCTGAGAAAAGAGCGCATTAAGATTAAAGCCGACTTCCGCCAGAAACTGCTTCACCCAAGTTATGCTGAATATTGTCGGTGTCATAAACAGGCTGTCAAGAATAAATATGAGACCCAAGCCTTTCAGCGGCATCGACAGCCACCATTTAACACCGAGCAGTGAAATAAAAAAGCAAAACAGTGTATATAAAATAAACACAGTCATGTTCGTCACTTCACCGATCTGATTGACCGGGTAAAGCCACTCCATAAATAAAATAAACGCACAAATATATAAAAGTGAGGTGTAGAAAAATGGGGTTTTGGCATTCATACAATGTTCACCTCAATTATTTTCCGGGACAATTCATCTTCGGACAGCACATTGACGACCGAACCTTCACCCCGGAGCTGCCGGATCAGCGCTTGTTCTTCCGCCGAGATTAACGAAAACGCCTGGATGAAAATAACGACTAATTTTTTCGTCCTCTGTCTGAGGTGTCTGACCGTCCTGGAGAATTCATGATCCAACCGGGTCGTTATAAGGATCATATTGGCACCTGCAGTGATCTGCATAATTTCTTCCCGTAATTTGACGGCAAAGGGAATATTCCCGCCCGGCTGTACCTTCGTCAAATGCCTTCTGATCCAATCCTTTTTGGCAGGATCATGATTGAGCGGAAAATGAATGGTATCCCTCCCGATTGACAGAAAACTTGCCTGTGAGGTTTGCCTTTGAATCGATTCCAAAAGCGACATCGTCAGTTCAACACCACTCTCAAATGCCAGCTCATTAATGTCTTGATGGAAACTTGCGTCCAATACCACTAATGTGTCCGTGCTTTTTTCCTGTTCGAATTCTTTCGTGATCACCGTATTCTTCTTGGCAGTCTGCTTCCAATCAATCCACGAAAACTTATCCCCCGGTGTATACTCCCTGATGCCAGTGGCCACATTGGTGTTTTTTAAATTCATCGCACTTGAGGAAGCTGCACCCTGATCATAGCTGCTAAACCGCTCTGCAATTGAAACAGAACGCTCGTTTGGAAATGCGGCGATTTGATCTTCAACCTGAAAAACATGCTCTTTGGTCACCATTCCAAAAACGTCGCCGGTCCGGACCCGTATTGCATAAAGCTTATGTTCCCCCCTCGGGATGCCCTCAATATCGTACGGTATTTCAATAATACGGCGGAACCCCGGAAAGATAATTTTTTTAATCCGGCGGGCAGCGTTCATTTTTTCAGGCTGGCTCAAATAGCGGTATCGTTCACTGGCATTATCGGTTTTCTGTAATGTGTCAGGAAGTATCTCCTCACAGACACAATAGTATAATGGATATGGAAAGGTTCGTTTAATGCGAAGATTCACCTGTAGGTTGTCTCCGGCCCTGGTGACATGGCGGGAAAGTCTACGTGTGATGCGCCATTTTTTAATCGGATACAAGAGCAACCCTATATGGTACAAAAGAATCGGCAGGGCACCGTAAAAAAGAAACCAGCTGACAAATCCGCCCTGAAACATCGCAAATGAAAATAGCAGAAGCAGCATAAACACGACAAAACTCAGTTTACCGATGAATCGAATGCTGCCATTCATGAATTAAATTCCCTTCGAATCGGAATATGTGTATGTTGAATAATATTTTCAACAATTGAATCAGGTGTTAACCCTTCATATTTTGCTTCAGCATTTAATATAAGGCGGTGCGCCAATGTGTAAGGCGCCAAATACTTAACGTCATCAGGCAACACAAAATCACGGCCTTGAATATAAGCATAAGCTTTTGCTACCTTCATCAGGGCAATCGAACCACGCGGACTTACCCCAAGATAAACGGCGCTATCTTCCCTGGTGGCAGTTACTAGATTGATAATATATCGCTGGACATTCCAATCGATATACACATCTTTGATTTCTTCCTGAACTGCTTTTAATTCCTCCCGGTCCATTACAGCCGAAATACTGTCAATCGGGTGGCTTTTCGATGTCCTCTCAAGCATTTTCATCTCCTGTTCAGCTGTCGGGTAACCCATTTTCATTTTTAAAATAAAACGGTCAAGTTGTGCTTCCGGCAGCGGATAGGTGCCTTCATACTCGATTGGATTTTGTGTGGCCATGACAAAGAATGGTTCTTTCAGGGGGATGGTATTGCCGTCCACCGTGACATTTTTTTCTTCCATTCCTTCGAGCAAAGCGGATTGTGTTTTTGGGGATGTCCGGTTAATCTCATCCGCGAGTACAATATTACCGAGAATCGGACCTGAGCGGAATTCGAATTCCATCTCTTTTGGATTGTAAATCGATACGCCTGTTACATCAGCCGGCAATAAATCCGGCGTAAATTGGATTCTTCTGAAATCACAATCCAGTGATTTAGCCAGTGTTCTCACAAGCATCGTCTTGCCGACACCGGGCACATCTTCAAGCAAGACATGCCCTTGAGCCAATAATGCCACAAGGCTCAGCATCGCTTCTTCCTCTTTGCCGATCATGACTTTATTTATATTATCTAAAACCCGTTCGATCTTTTCATTATTTATGACAGTGTCCTGCATCATTCGGTCTACTCCTCCCAAAGAACTATTACATTTTTAACTATACTAAAGATGCTTTGTGAAGTAAAAGCGCGTGTTCAAACAAGCAGAATTTTTCCATTTTTCTTCGCCTTATCAATCTATTATAGGCTGGAATTCCAGCGTTTATACATTGGATTACCTGTCATCCCGTGCCAGATGTCGGATTGCTCCATCTGATAGGCCAGCTTCAGCAGCATGTCCTCTTTCCCTTTCGACGCCATCACCTGGACGCCCATTGGCAAGCCATCTTTTGAGAGGTGTACCGGTACGGACATCGCCGGCTGACCGGTAAGATTAGCAAGCTGTGTAAATGGCGTATACGTGAGGCTCGGCAAAAAGAGATCCCAAATGATGTTCTGCTGCTCCGCTTTATCGGCCTTGTCCATGTTGGCACGCCAACCTGTCTGTTCGTCCTCTGAATAGGTCAGCTCACCGACTTCCGGGGCCGTATAGGCTGCAGCAGGTGTGATAAAAAAGTCATACGTGCGGTGAAGTGCCTCCATTTTAGCCGTCGCTTCATCCCACGAGGCCAGGCTCCTTGAAAAATCAGAGGCCAATACTGACGTACCCGCTTTATGCAGCAACCACGTTTCCAGTTCAACATCATCGGGCGTTAAAGCTCTGCCCAGTGACCGTTCTAATTGGGAGGTAAGTGCCGAAATTTCTCCGCTGTTCATCATGTAGTAATCTTGCATTAACTGAACGCCATCAACATCATTCTCTTTTTCCTCAACGTTATAGCCCTCTTTTTCCAGCCAGCGCACTGTTTTAAGAACCGCTTCATGCGCATCACTTGAAACAGAGGTGCCGACCGGCGATTTTGTTGAGTAGGCAATTCTAATCGGTTTCTCAAAGCCAACATCAGCTAAATTTTTATATTCACCCGGAAATAGCGGTGTCTGAAAAGCCGCTTCCGGCTGGACAACCTGCAGAACATCAAGCAATGCTGCACTGTCACGGACGCTCCGGCTCAACACAAAACCGATGGAAGCACCTTGCCATTGCCGTCCCGATCCAGGCCCCACCGGCGTTCGACCGCGTGTTGGTTTCAGTCCGAACAAGCCGGTGAATGATGCCGGTATCCGAATCGAACCGCCGCCATCACTTGCACCTGCTGCCGGCACAACGCCTGAGGCAATTGCTGAGGCTGATCCACCGCTTGAACCGCCTGCAGAATGGTTTATATTCCACGGATTGCGTGTTGGACCGTAAATTTTAGGTTCTGTAATATTCTTCAAACCAAATTCCGGTGTATTCGTATGACCCATAAATACAAATCCGGCATCACGAAGCCTGGAAACGAAATTCGAATCATGTTCACTGATCATATTTTTCATTAATTTGGATGACGATGTGATGTATTCACCGGCCACTGCCTGCGAAAGATTTTTCAAGAGCATCGGAACGCCGGAAAACATCTGGCTGCCATGATTTCTCTTAGCCTCAATCACGGCACGGCTCTTACGGTCATGAACCACAGCATTCAAATCGGAGTTGACTTCATTCAGCCGCCGGAACGCAAGCTCAAGGAAATCAGCTGACGTCATTTCATTCATCCGGATAAGTTCAGCAATATCGATTGCATCCAATTTCATATAGGTTTGCAGATCCATGTAATCCCCCCGCATCTACTTTCACTCTATTGTACCACGTTATACAGGCATTGTGAGATTTTCTGATACCGCAATGTTCTTAATATTCATCACCCGTGCTTCACACTGACCGCGATTGACTCATTAAACAGTATAGGACATGTCATTGCTGCCAAACTAATGGTATAGGAGGGATTTTAATCATCGATATTATTGCCTGAAATAACCCGAAACTTAAAAGAAAGACAAGTGATGAGACACCATTCTTGCATGTCAAAGTAATTAGTCAGCCGGATCTCATAATAATGAGATGCAACTGTTCTTTTACAACTGAAAAATATTTTATTTAAAGAGGTAAACAGAGATGGGAAAATTAATGGGAACAAACAGAGGCAAGCTTGAAATGCTGCTGTGGAGTATTGCCCTGCCCGGATTTGGTCAAATATTAAATCATCGATATATTAAAGGAATTCTGCTTATCGGGCTGGAATTCATAGTGAATGTTATGGGCAACTTCAACGAAATCATTCTATTGAGTTTTAATGGTCAGATTCAGGAAGCTGTAAACCAAACAAATTATGGATGGCTGATGTTCTATCCATGCCTTTATTTTTTCGCAATGTGGGACGCCTATAAGGAAGGTGAAGGCAAAAGCAAGCCCTACGCTTTTATCCCTTTTGTGTTTTCTGCTTATTTCGTAACAGTCGGATTAATATTTTCACCGACGTTCACACTTTTCGGACAGCTGATTGGCCCTATGTGGCTTCCCATGCTGGGCGGATTGCCGACAGGTCTCATTATCGGCAATATCATTCGTTTGCTGCTGTTAAAAAAATTAAAAACAAACGGAACCTTGACATGAGAATTACTTCGGCAGTGCAGCGGCGTTTCCACATGTTCATAAGCTAAATTGTTATGATACGGAGCAGATAATAATTATAATGGACAAGAAAGAATACAGCACCTAAAAAAGGACGTGAGGCGGATGACAGTTGATGCGAGTGCCATTACACTCGAAAATGTAAACTATTCCACTGACGATGTACATATTTTAAAAAACATTACAGGAAAAGTCATAGAAGGAAATATTACCACCGTTGTCGGTCCCTCGGGTGCAGGCAAGACAACCCTGTTCAGATTATGTAACGGCCTTCAATCCCCTGACTCCGGGAACATCACTATCCAGGGGAAAGCAATTGACAACTACGAACCCGTCAAATTGCGCCGAAAAGTCGGCATCGCGCTTCAGAGTGCCACCATGATCAGCGGGAGTGTGCGGGAAAATCTTGAGCTCCCGTTAAAACTGCGTGGAGAAACGTTATCAGAGGAACGTGCCAACGAACTGCTGAGCCTTGTCGGGTTAAACGATATATCTATGGATAAGAAAACAAAAGACCTATCAGGTGGTCAGCAGCAAAAATTGTCCATAGCCCGGACACTCGTGAATCAGCCGGACATTCTGTTGCTTGATGAGATCACTTCTTCATTAGACAGCGTATCCCGCCAAGACATTGAAGAACTGATCAGACGTATTAATCGTGACTATGGCACAACCATACTATGGATCACACACAGTCTGCAACAGGCCATGGAAATCGGCGACGATACGTGGGTTATGATGGATGGTGAACTCGCAGAATCAGGCAAAAGCAGTTTTCTGAAAAAACCGCAAAATGAGCAGGTAAAGCAATTTGTGCGAGGTGAAATCGAATGAGTTTCCTGGCATTATCAATCTCACTTTTATTCGTTATCATTCCGCTTGTTCTATCTAAAACGCTTAACCTTGGACTTGAAAAAGACACCATTATTGCAGCTGTCCGGTCCATCATCCAGCTGCTTGCTGTCGGCTATGTCCTTCAGTTTGTCTTTGATTCGGAAAATATGATTTATATTATACTGATGATTGTGCTCATGATTGTGGCCGCAACACACAATGCACAACGAAAAGGTGCTGCCATCAGGGGAATAATCTGGAAACTTGTAGCAACATTTATTTTCGTTGAAGTTCTTACCCAAGCCATTTTGCTCGGGCTGAATATAACACCGGCCACAGCCCAATTCATTATCCCGATCAGCGGAATGGTCGTCGGCAATTCAATGGTGCTGGCTATTTTGTTCCTTAACCGTTTCACATCGGAAATCGAGGATCATCAGGATGAAACTGAACTGATTCTATCGCTCGGCGGGACACCGAAGCAGGCAATTCATTCACAACTCACTAAATCGATTCAGGCCAGCACAATCCCGACCATTGAAAGCCAAAAAACAATCGGTCTTGTTCAGCTTCCGGGCATGATGAGCGGTCAAATCATCGCAGGAGCAGACCCGGTCCAGGCAGTCCTCTTTCAATTGCTCATTCTTTTCCTTTTGCTGACAACCGCTGTCGTAACCAGCATTATGCTCGGATACCTGTCATATCCGACCTTATTTAACCAACGCATGCAGCTGGTGGGAGGCGCAGACCAAGATGAAGAGTAAAGTGAAACTTCAATCAGCAGGGGGGCGATCTCCCTCATGTTTGGGGTTTTCGCGCCCATGTTTCCGGTCTCTCGCCCATGTCCTGACGCTCCACTGATATTTCCCGTCCAGACTATACCCTTAGATGAAAAAAAGCCGCTTATGTTATCTCCAGCATCAGCGGTTCTTTCTATCATAACCCACAGCAATTTCGCCATCTTTAACTTCTGCGTCAACAGCTGCATTCGGCTTAAATCGGTCAGCTGAATCTTCAAGTGTGACTTATTCCTTTAAATTTCATTGGTTTTTGGTTGCATCTGTCTTTTCTTAATTTGGTTCTTTTTTCTACAATCGTTTTAAAGCATAAAAAAGAAGCATGATCTGAGAAGTATTCTCGAGTCATGCCTCTTTTTTCGATTTGTTTTCGATTTCTATTATAAAGGAAGGGTTATTTTACAAATGGAATGGTTCTGTGCATTCCGTTTCTTTGCTTCTTTTCGCGTTGCAGTTTAATCTGTGATATCTCTTTCTCATCAGCCCATAATTCTTGTTTATTTTCTTGTACGAGCTGATCAAACGTTAAGCTCTCATCATAGACACTCCCTGATTAAACAGTGTCTGGAAAATTTATAACTGACTATTCGATAATCCTGTAACGATTGTGATTAACAACAATATTCGGGTAGCCATGGTTTAATGTTGGATAATCTTTTGGTCTTGTTGAATCTGCAACAGTACTTTTTTGTTCGAGATGGCAGGACTTGTCCCTGCACTAAGATGCCATTCCGTTTAAACGCTACGGGATGTTTTGGCCCGGTTTAAACATTGCATCCCTCCCTTCGTATAATTTTTGAATGGATGGATGGGGTAAATCTTCTAACTCCTCAACCTCAAGGGGGGAGTATCTTTTATGGTACAGAAGAAGATTGGCAGGGGATTGGTGAAAATATGGCAGAAATAAGTAATTTAGCAGGTTCGTTTACTAATAATAAATTTAAAATAGCTCCTTCCCGTTTAATTGGAAAGGAGCTGTATCATACGTGAAACTATTGATTATTCGGACGGACGATGACTTCGTTAATATCCACGTTCTGCGGCTGATTGACTGCATAGAAAACCGCTTCAGCAATGTCTGTTCCGTGAAGTGGTGTGAATTGACTTCCGCGATTGCTCATTTTACCGAGTACATCTTCATCAGTAATGGTTTCCATCAGTTCTGTGTCAACCACACCGGGTGATATTGACGTTGTGCGGATATTCGTATTTTTCACTTCCTTGGCAAGGCCTTCCATGATCACTCTTGCGGCAAATTTCGTACCGCTGTAGACAGCACCTGAAGGGAAAACTTCATGGCCGGCAACAGAGGAAGTTGTTAAAATGTGTCCTTCGTTTCGTTCAATCATATGCGGCAGAACCGCTCCGATGCCATAGAGGACACCTTTTACGTTTACATCAACCATCCGTTCCCATTCGTCCACCTTTTTATTTTTCATATAACTGAGCGGCATGAGACCGGCATTATTGAACAGCACGTCAACTTGATTGAATTCATCAATGGCATATTGAATCAAGTTTTCCACTTCCTGCCGGGATGTCACATCGGTCGCTTTGATGGCAATATTGCCTTCGTATTCATTTAGCCGCTTTCGGATTTCCTCCAGCCGTTCCTGTCTTCTTGCCGCCAGGACGACATTCGCACCTTCATTAACAAACCGTTCAGCGGTTGCTTCACCAATCCCGCTGCTTGCTCCGGTAATAACAACTGTTTTTCCGTTCCAATCCATATAATCACACCTCATTTATAACGATTCTATTCTTGTTTTGCCTCTTGACTTTATCATTAAACTTCCCCGAAAACTAATCGTTCTGCTTCTTATCCTTTTCAAACAATACTAGCAATCCCGGCAGCAAGACACCTCTGATCAGGAAAGTGTCCATCAAGATGCCGACTGCGACAATAAATCCAAAGACGAACAAGAGCTGGATCGGCTGTGTCATGAGAACACTGAACGTCGCTGCAAGAATGATGCCTGCAGATGAAATGACACCGCCTGTATTAGCAACAGCTTTTTCAACCGCTGTTTTAACCGGATATTTTTCCCGCTCTTCCATGAATCGTGAGACGAGCATAATGTTATAGTCGATTCCCAGTGCCACAAGGAATACGAAAGAGTAGAACGGCACCCGGTTGCTGACAGTTTCAATGCCAAAGAATAGCTCTGTCAGAAATGTACCCAGTCCAAGAGCTGCCAGAAAGGAGACAAGAATGGTCCCCATCATATACAGCGGCATCTTGAACGAACGTGTTAAAAAGATAAGCATACCAAAAATCAATACAGTTTCCAGAATCACAATAACGGTCAAATCCCGATTGTTCAGTGACCGGTCATCAACAGATGTGGCCGTCTCTCCAGCAAAGTATAAGTCTCCATCGAGATTACTGCTATCCAAAATACTTCCCGAGTCACTGATAATGCTTTTAAGTGCATTCATCGTTTCACCTGAATAGGGGTTCTCATCAAATGTCATTTGATAGGAAATCACTTCTTGATCATCAGTCATGTTCTGCACCTGAACACTTTCAACAAGTTGCTGCTCCGATAAATTATCCGCCAGTGTCTGACGCTTCTCATTGCTTAAAGCTTCGTTCGACTCGAATAAGACAGTTGTAGGTGCCAGGTCGCCCGGCTCAAATTTCTCTTCCAGCATTTCGTACCCTTCTCTTGATGGCATATCATCCGGAAATGATTTCATTGTATTGAATTCATAATCCAAGTTAAACACATTAGCCGCGGCACCCACTAAAAGAATTCCAATGATGGCAACGGAATTGACAGGTTCCCGGGTCACAAACTTTCCGACTTTGCTCCACAGTGAGCTCGATTTAACTTGTTCATCACCAACCTGCGGCACTTTCGGCCAGAAGGATTTTCGGCCAAATAATGTGAACATCGCCGGCACAAGGGTTAATGAAGCAATTAAAACGACTGCAACTGCGGTTCCGAATATCGGTGCAAAATTACGGTATTCCGCAAATTCAGCAAAGAACAGGACAAGCATCGCTGCAATCACGGTGCCGCCTGAGTAAAAGATCGGGACACCCGTTCCCCGCATTGCCCGTTTCATTGCTTCATATTTATTTTCATGCTGCTTTAATTCTTCCCGGTAGCGCGAAAATACAAAAAGAGAATAATCAATGAGCGCAGCAAATAACAGAATCGTCATAATCGAAAACGACTGCTGCCCGATTTGCAGGCCTGCTTTTCCCATAAGACCGAGTATTTGGTTAACAGCCTCATAGACAAACGCTGCGCCCAATAACGGAATCAAAGCAAGAAATGGTGAACGGTAAATAACAACCAGGAGCACCAGGATAATCCCGACGGTGGACATGATCAGAACGATATCCGCCCGGGAGAACAACTCAGTGGTATCCGCGCCAATTGCGGCCGGACCGGTAATCTTCATGGTCACCTCTTCGTTCTCTTGAAGGTCATAAATTGCGTCGATTGAATCCTTCATTTCACCTGATTCCAGGGACGAATCAAGTGTAAATGGGATCATTGCAGTTGTGCCATCATCGGAAAAGAACTGAGTGGAGGCCTGAGGCGTTAAATCCCCCAGGGGAACAACTCCAGTCAATCCGTTGATATTTTCCTGTTCAATTTTTTCCAGAAAGCTTGGAATACCTGCTAACCCGGCCTCCATATTATCAGGTTGGAAAACCATTATACCCTGTATGTCATTATTTTCACCAAAATAGTTATCTATCTTATCCTGTGCAATCATTGACTGGGCATCATCCGGGATGGATTCAATGCTTGTTACCTGGTAGTCTCTGGCACTCGGGGCAAAGACAGCAAGCAGCAGCGTTCCAAGCAGCCAGATTGATAGTGTGATCCACATGCCTTTTTTTGTTGTCACACGGTCTGTGATAGTCTGTAATAAACGGTTCATATATGTAAGCTCCTTTAGGAAGCAGAGTTTTTGGTAATAAAGTGAATCTAACAATCAGTGGGGGTTTTCTTTCTTCCCCCACTGATTTTAGATGAACGAATCGGACATTTACTGGAAGCCATCCCCCCACCTATTCTTCATCGTATACGCGAACATTTGAGGTAGGGGTCTTACTGCCAGTTACATGCGGGATAAACGTGTTACTTTGCAACAAACAAAATGACAACTGAGTTACTATAGTATTTCTCGACGTAACACAGGTTCACTGGAAAAATCAATAAAAGCCTCTCACAATCGCGGGAGGCTTAACGGTAGTGAATATGATCTAATCATCAGACACTTAGGGCACGGAATGATTTCATTACTGCATTTTACGGTACATTTCAATGACTTTATCCTTTGGGAGTCCAGTCGTTTCCACAACTGTTTCAATCCTCATATCTTTTGCCAATAATTTGCGTGCAATTGCTTCCTTGGCACTGTTCTCCCCTTCTTTTTTCCCTTCTTTTTTTCCTTCTTTTTTTCCTTCTTGTTTGGCTTTGTGCTTAGCTTCTTGTTTAGCTTTTTCTACAGCTTCTCTCGCCTTTCTAATTTCTTCTTGTGCTTCTTCTTTCGCCTCCTGTATTTGAAGTTCCTTTTCACGCTGTGCAGCTTCCTCATCGATAATCCGCTTCAAACGCGACTCATAAGCCAGGTATTGTTCCTGTGTCATGCTTAATTCTTCCCAGGTTTGAAAAGCATTCCGCAATGACTCATCTTTCATAGCGATCTCCTCCAATTCCAGGTAAATGTCATTATAGACCTCATCATTCCTGTGATCCACCATCCCAAGTAACATCAACCATCTGGCCAAAACATTATTCCACGGATCCAATTCATCATTTTTCCAGTCCCTTATTAATTTGGCCATTTCTATAAAATGAAATTCCATCACATCAGTCAACTTGAATTTTTCGTTATCTTCATATAAATGATACGTTGTATGAAAGTTATCTGTTTGCTGAAACAATCCAAAATTGAGGATATTTATTGCAATTACTGGTCGCAGTTCTTTATAAGTCATTCTCTTTTTGAACGGACTGCGGTACACCCCCGCCCAATAATAGATGGAACGTTTAACCATATCATATTGGTTCGTAAACTGTATTTCAATATTAATTTGTTCATCAGCTTTTGTCATAACCAGCAAATCCATTCTCGACTGCTTATCGTCCACATATTCACCACTGGATTCCGTATTCAGAAATGAAATATCTTTAATTTGATTACGGCCGGTTCTTTGCAGAATAGCATTTAAAAATACAACCGTAATATCCTTGTTTTTTTCATTTTCAAACAGTTGTTTAAAAGCATAATCAACTTTTAAATCCATTAATCGTTTAATTGGAATTCGCTTAAGAAGGCTGGTTCGCTTACTCTTTGCTGATTCTTTGTTATATTCGCCGAAGTCTTCCATTATGATTCTTTGTGCAGTATAAACAGGGGTTTGTTCGTTTAGTGGCATTTCTACACATCCTTTTGGTATGTGAGGACTTACTTTAGAAGTTTATCTAAAATCATTATAGCAAATTTTCGTATAATTTGCTCATAAGTATGTCTAATGCTCAGAAAAAAACTAACAAGAACGTCGCTTCAAATTAAGATTGGGAGACAGAACGAATAGCAGGATGGAAATTCTTATTAATAAAAAAGGCACCTGATACACAAAAAGCGGTATTACCATGTTTTTATGGCAGCACCACTTTTCTTTAATATTTGCAGAGCAGGAATTTACATTCGTGGTATCCTAACATAATCAATCATGAAATTTTGACTGAAAATACACAGTGTGCAGCAAAGTCAGAAATATGAAGCTTAAAGTGAAAAAGGACGAGCTTACAGAAAATGGTATTTTAATAAACATGAGTTGCTGAATAGCGAATACAATCGTTATGACGACAATACTGATGAGTGTTTTAAGATGGATCTGCTTCATATTTCGAGACGTTTTATATAACCCCGTCACGGTTACAGCCAGAATCCAGTAAATGATGACGATGAGTGTGAGAACAAGCATTGTTTGAAACTTAACAGCTGTCACCAGGCTTGTGACGGCACTTGCCAGAAAGAACAAAATGCTGGAGATGAAGTTCAGCTTATAGATTTGCTTTGCAGGCAGATTAACTGGCATAATATTTATCCCCTTTCATTGCCAATTCCAAAATAACAACATAATAACCATATCATCAGTCATTCAAAAAAGGAACCATCAGCTCCTGTGAACTGATGGCATTAAACTAATGTATCTATTTATATACAGCAGCCATGGCAGACTCCTGAACGTATCTTTCAAAATTGCCTGCCGAATATTCGCAAATAGCCTAAGTTATACGATAAAGCGAACACTGCTATCAATACCCCAATCATTAATGCAAAGAACAACCAGTCACGCTTACCAACAGTCATATGATGATAATACGTGCGGTCAGTGTCACCGGTAAAGCCCTTGGATTCCATCGCGATGGAGACACGCTCCGCTTTGCGGATGCCGTTGGCCAGAAGCGGAATGGCATAACGCCGGAACTGATTGAGTCTTCCTTTAATGCCGCGCGCACGGCTGACACCACGGATGCGGTGTGCCTGCTTGAGTATCTGCAGCTCATGCCGGAATACGGGCAGGAAGCGGTAACCAGCCAGGATACCGTATGTGACCTTTGGCGGCAGTCTGAATTGCTGCATGAAGCTAAGCATCAATTTCGTTGAATCCGTCGTCAGGATGAACATCAGAGACAGCGCACCGAAACAGAGCGATCTCAGCCCGACACTCACCCCTGTCCGGAAACTTCCGGCCGTCACCTCAAACATCCAAAAACTAAAGATTTCCTCACCACCGGAAAAGGTTTGATTGGCATAAAGCATGGTCATCCAAGCAAAACCGAGAGCAAGAATAAAAAATGGACTGAACAGTTTCATCCAGCGAAAAATCGGGATATTGGTCATCATGAACGTGACTGTCAGAATAAATATAAAATACAATAACGGCGTGAAGACATCATAGGTGAGTCCGAGCAGTATTCCAGGAATCAAGACGGCAACCATTTTGATCGACGGGTTAATGGATGAGATCATAAATCTCACCTTCCCGCCGCCTTTTACGAAACCTCGCCGGCAACCGCAGCCTGGCTTCGTGAAGGAGTCTCTCTTCCTTCCACAGAGAATTCGGTGGTCCGGAGAATGCCACTTCTCCCTGTTTCAGAATAACAGCATGATCGGCGGCATCGACAATATTCATATCATGGGTGACGAAAATGATAGCCATCCCCTTCGCTTTCAACCCCATGACATAATCCATCAATTCGGCTGTTGTGGCGGCGTCCTGCCCGAACGTCGGCTCATCAAACAACAAGATATCCGGTGTCTCATCAAGCACGGTCGCCACACTCAAACGCCGCTTCTGTCCGCCGCTTAGAGCAAATGGATTGCTGTTGCGGCACTCTTTCAAATGAAACTGTTCCATTAGCCCGCCCGCAATATTTTTCATCTCTTCTTCAGCATAACCGTTGAGTTTCATCCCGAATGTCAGCTCCTCATAAACGGTATCCGTGATAAACTGATGTTCCGGATTCTGGAAGACAAAACCCATCCGCTTCCGCAGGTCGTTCTCCTGCCATTTTCCAAGCGGGTGATCAAACATAGAGATATCCCCTTTTTCCGGTTCCAGAAGTCCGGCCAACAGCTGAAGAAGGGTAGATTTTCCCGCTCCGTTCTCTCCGGCAACGGCAATAAACTCTCCGCCATGAACATCCATATTCACGTTCTTCAACACGCTTTGTTTGCCGTGGGAAAAGGACAAATCACGGACTGAAAGCACGTTTTCACGCGATTGCATGCCCCAATTCCATTTTTCCCGAAATGCAGGGGTGCTTGAGTATTCTCCTGGTAAAAAGACGCCTTCCTGTTCCAGTAGCTGCTTTTGTTCCGAGAACAGCCGATCTGGCGTGTCATCGGCCAGAAGTTTCCCATCACGGCCGAGCACCAATACTCGTTCGATCAACCGGAGCCATTCCTCTGCTTGATGCTCAATAATCAGAACTGACATCTTCTGTTCCTCCTGAATCTCCTCCACGAGCTTGACAAAATCCAGACTTGATATCGGATCCAGATTCGCTGTTGGTTCATCCAGAATCAGCAAGCCCGGTTCAAGCAGAAGCACGGCAGCGAGGGCGATCTTTTGTTTCTGACCACCCGACAGCTCATGGATGTTGTGCTGATTAAAGCCTTCCATTCCAACAGCTCTCAGCGCCGATTCAATTCTACTGCGAATATCGGAAGCGGGGATCTTTCTATTTTCCAGCGTGAACGCCAGCTCATCTTCAACCGTAATCATGCAAAACTGGCTTTCCGGATCCTGAAAAACAATACCGATTTCCTGTGTCAGCTCCCCCGTCTCATATTCCTGAATATGTCTCCCGAGGAAAAAGATATCCCCGGAAGACGTTCCTTCCACGGCTTCCGGATATAAACCGTTGAGACAAAGAGCCAGACTGCTTTTACCTGAGCCGCTTGCTCCCATCAAAAGCGTTACTTCATTTTGGTTCAGTTTAAAGTCAAGACGATCGAACAAGCGCTGTTCATCGATATCCTCATAGGAAAAGGAAAAATTACACACCTCTATTATCGGCTTCTGCCGTCCCTTAAGCACTTTCATATTTCCGCTTCCTCTGCAATTCTTTACCTAATGCATAGCCTCGGAGCACACCGGTCTGCGCGAGCTGATCACTGAGCCATTTGCCAAGAACACCCGAAATCAAAGCGGCACTGATAATCCGTACGATCAATGTTGAGACAATCAGCCATGGTGCCAAAGCAATCATCCCGGCAGAATACAAATGCCAGGCAAAACTGACCACAGCAGTAGATATACCGGATAATACGAGAACCCGCAGGCGATAATCCTTCCAACCGGTCAGGGCGAAAGCGAGCTCTGCTCCTGCCCCTTGAATGGCAGCGGAAAGAAGCAATCCGGGTCCCGCCGCTGACCCAAGCAGAACCTCGACGATTCCCGCAATGAATTCAGCAGTAAAGGCAACCCCAGGCTTCCGCAGAATGTAAGCAGCCATTATGGCGACTATGAACCAAACACCATAGATGACTTCATAGCCAAACGGTGCCAGACCGAATGGTGCCAGGATATTGCGAACACCTTCACCAACCAGAAAAAACACTAAATAGATAACCCCAAAGACCACACCTAAAATCGACATCAGGACAATTTCTTTCAATTTCCACTGCTTAGTCATAAGGTCTCCTCCTTAAGCCTTATTGGACGGACTGTTTGCTGAAATGGTAAATGACATGGTGACATGGGAAACCTTCTCCTGCACACTGTCAAAAGATTGATGCAGCGCCTCAAAAATAGCTTTCACATCGCCATCAAGCCTCGTCGCATAATGATCAGCACTCACTTCAACATTGCGGTGTTTTGACAAATCAATCTGTTCATAGATTGCCTCCATATAATCCGCTCTCCCCATCGGATAAAGGGAAAATTTACAGCCTGCTTTCCGGTATAGTTCATTTAATTTTGTTTCATTCACCGGTGCATCCGCTTCATCCATATAGGAATCCGCTTCCGTATCTCCCGGACAACCAATGGAAAACGTGCCGCTCATCGCGACATGCTCTCCTGTTTTGGCCGCGTGCAAGAAAAGCGCCTTGGTCACATCGAAAACATGCACCATTTTTCCGCGTACACACGTACTCACGTCATCCGTATCCTTCCAAACCTTCGACGTGTCCACCTCTTCCAGCGCTCCCAAAATAATATCAACGAACTTGTCACTCATCGGAAACAGTGTGAACTGACATCCTGCGAGTCTGCTTGTTCCGCAGCTATTACTCGTCATATTTCTCCTCCTCCTTGATTTTTTAATCAAAAAAACTGCACTCCCGAGGGAATGCAGTTTGCACATATATCATAATCACGTTCATTAATCATACTGTGAACTGCACTTCCCCACGCTGGTATTATCCAGTTCGGGTTCAAAGGGTCAGATATGATATCCTCTCAGCCACCGCTTTCGGCAGCCCCCCTAGTGCGTATCGGTTATGCAGTTTTCATGTAGCTTCATGATAATTAATTTTGCGAATTTTGTAAAGGGTTTTGTGCTACGTTATGCCACTTCTTTATGTGAAGCCGTTATCAGTTTCGCCTGCAGCAGGCGTCTCCTTACGGTTATACCAATCAAGCTTGCCAGAAAAGCTTTTATCAATCCGACAGCTATAAATGGATATACACCTGCTGCAATTGCCGCATTCCAATTCAAATCCATAACAATTTTCAACTGTATAGTGCCAAAAATTAACGTAACAACCATTCCAACAATGTTCGCGATGAAAGCCATTGGTATCGTGAATTTTGTTTTCTCCAAGACGAGTCCAGTAAAATAGGCTGCTGCTATAAATCCGAATATGTATCCGCCGGACGGTCCTACCAGCACTTGTGGCCCTCCGCTAAATCCTGTGAACACCGGAAGACCTATAGCCCCTATCGCAGCATAAACAAACATTGCTATTGCTCCGTGACGGCTTCCAAGAACGGTTGCTGCAATACCAACAGCCAATGTTTGTCCACTTATTGGGATGAGAGGAAGCGGGATTTCTATCTGAGCCAGAATTGCTGTGACAGCAGCGAAAATAGAACAGTTGATAAGTGATCTTAATTTTTTACTTTTTTCAGTCAACATAATCAGCTCCTAATCCGTATCTTGTTTATTGATAGAATTATATGTTGCACGGCTTTTAATGTCAACCGTATTTTAAATAAGGTTCACATTTAATCAACAATGTGAACATCCTACCCATTCGATACGCAGCTGAGTTATATATAGAATGCTTTTAAATGTCATTGCAAGGCATGTTGCCCGTTAAAGCGAAAAAAAATAAACGAAGGGCTGTCCTTGTAAAAAAACAGCCCTTCGTTTATTCCCATTGTGCACAAGATTTAAGACAATAACGAAATGTTCATCGTTATTTTGGCAGGTTTCATTTGCACGATAATTTCGCCGTTTCGAATCGAATAAACGACAGGTGCTTGCGTGCGAATAGCTTCATACTCTGAAGTCGAATCAATAACGATCAGGTTCGCACTATTTCCTTCTTTCACACCATAATCGTCCGTCATGGCCATCGTTTTGGCGCCATTTGTTGTTATCAGATCAAGTGCTGTTACGATATGGTCATAATCTGTCATGTGGCAGGCATGCAGTCCCGTGTCAACCACATCCATTAAATTGCCGTCACCGAGCGGATACCATGGATCCATGATTGAATCCAAGCCAAAGCAGACATTGATATTCTCATTAAGCAGTTCCTTCACACGCGTTAACCCCCGCCGTACCGGATAACTGTCGAACCGCCCCTGTAAATGTAAGTTAGCTTTTGGCAGCGCAATGAAATGAATATTCGCCTTTTTCAGGATTTGGAAAAGTTTATACGTATATGCATTATTATAGGAGCCCATTGCCGCTGTATGGCTGGCGGTTACACGGTCTTGCATTCCCATTCTAATCGTTTCGGCGGCAAGGGTTTCCAGATATCTGGCTTGTTCATCATCAATTTCATCGCAATGAATATCAATTAATTTATCATATTTCTTCGCAAGTTCAAGCGATTTTTTGATTGATTTAATGCCATCTTCACGGGTTAATTCATAGTGAGGAATTCCCCCTACCACATCTGCGCCCATGTCGATTGCTTTTTCCAGCAGTTCTTCTCCTTCAGGATTGGTATACATACCTTCTTGCGGCAGGGCAACAAGTTGTATATCCATCCATGGCTTCATTTCCGCTTTCACTTCCAGCAATGCCTCTAAGCCTTTCAAGGTGGGATCACTCACATCGACATGGGTGCGGACATGCTGAATACCGTGTTTCAATTGCATCTGGACTGCCTGCAATGCACGTTCCTTAATATCGTCTTTCGTTTCTTTTACGATTTGCCGTCGTTCAGCCCAAATTTCAATCCCTTCAAATACAGATCCTGACTTGTTCCATCTGGGTGTTCCGGCGGTCAGTGCGTAGTCCAAATGAATATGGGGTTCTACATAAGGGGCAGTACAAGTTTACCCTCCAAATCAATCACAGTTTCGTCCGCAGTTTCACTTATATTGCCGGCCGGTTTTATACTTTGAATTTGACCGGATTGAAGTGTTATATCCCTTAATCCTTCTTCTTTATACAGTTTTGCATTCTTTAATAGCATTTAACCATCTCTCCTTCTCACTTAGCACATTTATCATATCAAATAAGGTAAATTAAATGTAGTTTCAGCGGCCATATGTGTGTGAACGTGTCTCGAGGGAGGTTATGATATCATGCCACCCTCCCTCGCTTTCTGTTAAACGACGCCGATAAACACGGCAATGATTAATAGTACAATGCTCAGCCCCCATAACCACGGGAGAGAATATTTGATATGACGCCCCATTTCCAAACCTGATAAACCAAGCGCCAGCCAAACCGCCGGTGCCAGCGGGCTGACAAATGTCCCGACGATATTGCCAATAATCATTGCATATGCTGTCGATAAGGTAGCTGTGCCGAATCCTGCGGCAATCTGTTCAACTACCGGGAGCAGTGCAAAATAATACGCATCTGTGCTTAGCAATAAATCAAACGGCACTCCCAAGACTCCAATAAACAGATGCAAATATGGTCCAACAGTTTCAGGCATAACTGAAACGACATCCTCTGCTATTGCATTCAGCATGCCTGTCCCTGTCAGAATCCCCAAAAATGAGCCGGCAGCGAGAATAATCGTTGCCATTGTCAGGGCACTTGAGGCATGTGCCTTGATTCTTTCGGTTTGATCTTTCATGTTTGGGTAATTGATTGGCAGTATAATACTGACCCCGAGCATAAATGCAAAGCCGGCTGGAATGATTCCGGATACTAATAATGCAACAACACCCACTGCAATGATTGCGTTTACCCAAATTAATTTCGGACGTGCAAGGGAGCTTTCAGTGAAAGAAGCTTTCACATCCTCTTCAGTTAACTCACCCGGTGTCTCCTCAAGCGCAGCTGCAGACTCCTGGAGAACCGCCTGATTCCCAAATTGTTCGGTGATTTTCCGTTTTTCCCTATACCCAAGCAATACTGCTAAACCGATCATCAATACCATCCCAATGACTTGCACGGGTATAAGCGGATACCATAATTCCGTAACATCCATACTTAGAACAGAAGCAGTTCGTCCCAAAGGGCCCGCCCATGGGGTCATATTCATGATGGCAGCACTCCCGGCAATTAAGAGAAGCAGCAGATATGGACTCATTTTCAACCGCTTATATAACGGAAGCATCGCCGGAATGGTAATCAGAAATGTTGATGCACCGGAACCATCCATTTGAGCAACTGCCGCAATCAGCACAGTAGCTACACTTACTGCAATGATATTCCCTTTGGAAAGCGCAATCATTTTATTGATTAAAGGATCAAAAAGGCCGGCATCCTGCATGATACCAAAGAACAGAATTGCAAAAATAAACATGATTGCAACATCGATCACTGAATCCATTCCCTGGTTAAAAAACTCACCGATTTCACTCAAACCAAAACCGGCAGCAAACGCACCCAGCACCGGTATTAAAACCATGGCAATGATAGGTGAGACTTTTCCCTTGATGAGTAAAATGACAATTGTCAGTATCGTAGCAAATCCGATTAAACTTAACACGGAATCTTCCTTTCTTTCATGCTGTTAAGTTTCCCCTGTCACTAGCTTCACTCCCTTTGGAGAATGTTCAAACGATTTATGTGAAAACGCTAGCAAACTACAGAAGAAAAATATTATTTTGATTAATAAACAAATTAGCACGAAAAAAAAGAAGGTTAAACCTTCTCATGATAAGTTATTTATTTTTTATATTATTAATTTTGTTCATAAGTTTCACGATGCATGTACTCGCGTTCCGGTCTCCCGACACTTCCATATTTTAATCGGGTATGAATCACCTTGGCAGACACTAAATACTCCAAGTAGCGGCGGGCCGTTGATCGGCTTGTCCCAATCTGTTTGCTCAAGTCTACAGCAGTGATCCCTTTTTGCTTATTAGATTTCAAAAGATCAGTGATATCATTCAATGTGATCGGATCAATACCCTTGGGCAAACTTGCATTTGTGCCGCCGAAATGAGCCGGGTCATGAATACCTGTAATAGAATCAATCTCATCCTGTTCCAAAACGTCTTTCGCGGTAAAAAATCTCATGTGCTGCTTATATCGTTTCAGAGACTTTGCAAAACGGTCGGCATCCACCGGTTTTACTATATAGTCAAAGGCCCCGCCCCGCAAAGCTTCAATTATGGCTTTCGTCTCGTTGGCAGCAGTAACAGGAATAATATCCACGTCATGATAATGGTGACGGATCTGCCACAGCAGCTCCATCCCTTTTACATCAGGAATGTAAATATCAAGCAAGATCAGTTGCGGCCTCGTGCGGCAATTTTTTAGATATGTCAGTGCCTCCTCACCTGTCTTAACCATTTTATCAACCAAATAGCCCTCAATCTTTTCAACATTTTGCCGATTTATATCTGCAATCCGAAAATCATCTTCAATAATAAGAACATGTATATAATCACTCATCAATGTTGCCTCCATTTTTAGGTATAATCATGACAAAACAAGCACCGCCCATTTCCCCTTCTTCCAGCATGATTTCACCCCCCGCTTGACGGACAATATGCCGGCTCAAGGCAAGCCCCGTTCCCCCATTTTCCTTTTCTTTTGTGGAGTATCCCTGCTCAAAAATATACGTTGCATCCTCCTCGGTAATACCAGGACCGGAATCATCCACCTCCATCACAACGTCATCTCCCAAATCCGTGAAAAAGATGGTTATTTGCTTTTCCTCTTCCTGATTATGTTTGACTGACTCGATTGCATTTTCAAGCATATTGCCAAGACCGGTAATCAAGGCCTCCTGTTTGATGCCATGATATTGATGATTAAGCTGACTGTCCGGATGAATGGATATATCGATCGCCAGTTCATTCCCCTGATTGATTTTACCTTGCAACATCCCCTGCACCACAGGATCTGCTACATTCTGTGTCAAAAAATGGGAGCGCTCCTGCTGAATATTTCTTTCTTTTTTAATAAAGTCGATAGCTTGCTGGTATTGATTTAATTGAAGCAAACCAAGAATCGTATAGAGTTTGTTGGAAAATTCATGGGTTTGAGCCCGCTGCGTATTCGCATACTGTTTAATTTGCTGAAGCTCACGTGTGACATGCTCCATTTCTGTTTTTCTGCGGAATGTGGACACAGCCCCGCAATCGTTCCTTCTCTGTACACAGGCACCTGGTTTATCAGAACAATTGATTCTCCAAGTATCATTTCCTTGTCATACCGGCTTTCACCGTTTTCCAAAACGTCAGAGAAAGCAGTATGGGGCAACAATTCACTGATTGGCTTGCCCGCGTAATCACCCGTTTGTTGCGTCTCATTAAACAAAATGTCGTTAGCAGCTTTATTCATCATGGTTATAATTCCCTCATTATCAACAGCTATCATGCCTTCATGGGTCGACTGCATAATCGCTTCTTTTTGCAGCAATAAATCAGAAATTTCCTCCGGTTCCATATTAGACAATAATTTTTTGATGTAGCCGGCAATAAAAATCGCACCTGCAATGCCTAATAAAACAACTGCCAACAAGGTGATCCATAGTGATTGGCTCTGTTTCGCTATGATACTCTGGACATCTTCATTAAGAAAACCGACGGACACGACACCGATAATATCTCCCGATTCACTCAGAACCGGTACCTTTCCGCGAATTGACAGTCCGAGTGACCCAGTACTGCGAGACACATATTCTTCCCCGTCCTGCAACGCACGTTCATTGTCCCCGCCTATCATTTCCTCCCCGATCCTTTCCTGATTCGGATGGGAATAACGAATGCCATCTCTGTTTCCGACAACGATGAACTCTGCACCTGTTTCATCCCGAATGGGTGCTACTGTTTCCTGGATGACAGAAGCCGGGTCCTCCAATTGGAACGCCGCTCTTACTTCCGGTATTTCGGCAACACTCCGGGCAACACTTAACGCACGTTTCCCCACCTGGTCTTCAATTGTATTTGAAATAAATGAATGCAAAAACCCTGCGAAAACGATAAAGATACCAACAATCAGCAAACTGATTAGACCGATCATTTTTACATTCAAATTAAATTTGATATTTGGGGTAGAATTTCTCTTGTTAGATTGCTTTTGAGAATGAGTCATGCTGAGCTCTCCTTCATTCACGACAAACCGGCGGAAGTGATAGAATATGGAAGTCCCGATTGTATTGTTCAAGAATCCCTATTGCCCATGAATAACGCTACTTTTTTCTACTCTATTATAAAAGGATGAGGGCAGTATGTCACCTTTACGAAAGAGAAAGCAATAAACCTTCCGCGTTTTTTTACATAATGAATCTTATTGATTGACGCTGAGCCACGTTCGAGTCAAACCGTCAACAATGGTGTTAATAACAGAGTCATCGCCATCATATTTGATATGGGAAAAGGGGTTCCAGCTTGTTACAATTCCGCCAACGTTCACTTGTATGTCCTTAGTCACGGCGTTTTGGTATTTCTGATTTAGATTCTTTAAAGGATAAGCTAGAATATCATCTTTATCATAAAAGTTCAGCCATTCACCTTTGATGTTCGGATAATAGTTTTGTATAGATGGAGACGGAACGCTGATAGGCACCCCAAAATCGTTAAATCGCAGAGACCACAGGGCTAGCGGGCTTCCCATAGTGTAAAACAAGGAAAGTGTTTCCCCTTTTTCTAAAGGCGTATTGCTGGTATGTCGTTTTGTGTTCATCCCAATATTCTCGTGCTTCATCTGTAAATCATAAAAATAATTATTGGCAACAACAGAGCCAAGACTGTGACTAATCACACATAAAGGAGCATATGAACCGGCTTTTTCCTGGATACTGTTCAAACATTGAGCTAAAAAGGCATGTACTTTGTCATAATTGTGATCCGGTGCCGATGCAGGCTGATACGCTACAGCATCGGCGAGAAAATCAACGGCAAACCGACGCAAAAAATGATAATCTAACTCCGCTCCTTTTTCCATTCTTTCCCATAATTTTTTCTGCTTGTTTTCAAATATCGACGACCATAATATAGATTGAAACACCAGCTCCTTTTCCGGATTTTGTTTTTCCAGCTTTTTGCCAAAACCATCGGAAATTTTTTTGATCATGTCATCCGCAAAATTTTCATTGGGTGTTCCAGCACCGTGAAGTATAACAATGCCAATTTTTTGTGTCATATGCTCCCTCCTAAACAGCCGGGAATCATTAGCTGTTATAATCTAATATTATTGTATCATTGAACAGTCAACGTTGTACTAAATAATTGGAAAATAGTAAAAACAGCCATAAAAACGATATATTGCATATTTCATTCAAGTATATTTTCGTGTATACTATAGTCATACAAAATGAATGTGAAGAAAGGCGGATTCCTATGCCAATACCTGCAAATCATTCGAAACCTGTTCGTCAATCTGCCAAGGAAAACGCGCTCAATCAGATTCAGCAGTGGATTATTGATGGAACATTGCTTCCCGGCGAAAAACTGAATGATACCGAACTGGCTAATGCATTGGGAATCAGCAGAACGCCGGTCCGTGAATCGCTGCAGCTTCTGGAAGTGCAGGGATTTGTCAAAATGTATCCGGGTAAAGCGACACAAGTCACCGAAATCGAACGCGAAGCCATCAAAGATCTGCTCCCGCCACTTGCAGCGTTGCAGTCTTTATCTGCCGAACTGGCGATTGACCATCTGACCAAAGAGCAAATAAACGAACTCGAAGAAATCAACGAACGTTTTACAAAGGCCATCAATTCCAATAATGGCTATGCCGCGTTAAAAGTCGATGAAGAATTTCACCAAGTGATTGTTGACATAACGAAAAATACATATATCCAAAGCATTATAGAATCATTGCAAGCCCATGTCCGCAGGCATTTTTTCCATAATTCCATTACCTTAACCGAAAAGTCAATTGAAGAACACAAG
Source organism: Lentibacillus amyloliquefaciens (assembly GCF_001307805.1). Lineage (GTDB taxonomy): Bacteria > Bacillota > Bacilli > Bacillales > Amphibacillaceae > Lentibacillus > Lentibacillus amyloliquefaciens. The sequence continues at coordinate 2,242,498 of NZ_CP013862.1, forward strand.
GCCATTATCACCGCTATGAAACATGGCGACAAAGAAAAGGCAGCAGCCATCATGAAAGAAAACTGGCTCCGTACATTACAGGACTTTGAATAAAGACTAAACAAAAAGCCGGCTCCTCCAATAAATGAGGAGCCGGCTTTTACTATATGAATTACGAAGCATGAACTGCAGCTGGCTTTTGGACACGGATGATAACACCGGTGACGGCTATAACGACAAGAGCCGGCAGCAGCCATCCAAGTCCCTGACTGTATAGAGGCAAGGCTTGTTCATAGAAACCCACAATAGGCTGCATCCAGCTGAAATACTCGATGCCCAGTGATTCACAGAGCGACTTAAGACCATCAAAGATACTGATCAAAAACGTAACGGCAATGGTTGAACCATAAACTGTCCTTGCATGATTGAACAATGGGGACAAAAATGTTAGGAGCATCAGGACAATCGCCAGTGGATACAAGAACATCAAGACCGGCACAGAGTAAGTGATGATGTTAGCCAATCCGAAGTTCGCAATCACAAAGGTCAACGTTGAAAAGAAGATAACCAGTGTCTTGTAACTAATTTTCGGAAACAGCGTATGGAAATATTCCGCATTGGCTGTTGTCAGTCCGATTGCAGTCGTTAAACATGCCAATGTAATAGCAACCGCAAGCAGAACAGAACCAAATGTGCCGAAGTAATAGGAAGCACCACTGCTCAAAACCGGTCCGCCGGTTTCAAAGATTCCGAAAACTTGTGTACTCGTTGCCCCTAAATATGCAATCCCGATATAAATCGCACCAAGCAACAATATGGCAATACTGCCAGCTTTAATAGTTGTTTTGAGAATTTCGGTATTGGATGTTACGCCCATTGCCCGGATAGCATTAATGACGATAATTCCGAATACTAACGATGCCAGTGCATCCATTGTATTATACCCTTCAAGGAAACCGGTTATAAATGCGCCACTGCCATACGCTTCCTGAGGTGCTTCCATCGCTCCCATCGGATTAATGATAACCGTAACAAGAAGAACTGCAAGCAGAATAACCAGTCCAGGTGCCAAAAACTTTCCAACATTATCAACAAGCTTGGCAGGTTTTAATGAAAACAGAAGAACAGCAGCGAAAAACAATAAGCTGAAAATAAATAATCCCAATTGTTGTGAAGACTCACCTATGAAAGGTGATATACCAACCTCAAACGCAACCGTACCTGTACGGGGAGAGGCAAAAAATGGCCCGATCGTCAAATAAAGCAATGACGTGAAAAACACGGCATACACCGGATGCACCCGGCTTGAAAGTTCCTGCAAATTACGACTGCCTGAGAAGCTCATGGCGATGATTCCAAGCAATGGCAGTCCCACGCCGGTAATTAAAAACCCAATAGCCGCCGGCCATATATTTGTTCCAGCATTTTGACCCAGCTGTGCCGGAAAAATCAGATTTCCAGCTCCAAAAAAGAGTGCAAACAGCATGACACCAATTGCGGCGTAAGATGAAAAAGACAGTTTTCCATTCATGATATGTTCCTCCAATGATGTTTATTTATTTGTACATATATGCAATATATCGATGAAAACTATCATACTATCTTCCTATGCAAAATGCAATATATTACATGAAACTTTTTGACGATTTACGGAAATTAAAAATTACCAGCCATTTTCCTGCCGTAACGGGATGGTTGGTAATTTTTTAAATCATCTCCCTTACATTTTACTAAGAAGTAACGGTCTCGCCGTAATCAATGCTGCCCTGTGCTATCCACAGATAAGATATAAAAAGAGCGGGTGTATTCTTCGTTTGAATTACCAATTGACAGTATTTTAAAATCTTGCTATTATAAATACAGTTAATATAATACGAATTAATAATAAATTAATTAGAAATATCTTAATTAATCTAATTAGCATGGAGGTGAGACAAAAAAATGAGAAATAATCATTTAAAAGCTTTTACTGTTCTGAATCGGGCAACACAATCTATTCAAGATGCCCTCAAAAAAGATGTGGCTCGATATGGTTTAAATCTGAATGAGTTTGCTGTTTTGGAATTGCTTTATCATAAAGGTGACCAGCCAATACAATCGCTCGGAAAAAAGATCCTGGTTGCAAGCAGTAGTATTACTTATGTTGTCGATAAGCTTGAAAAAAAAGGATATATACACCGGCGACCATGCACGGATGATCGTCGCGTCATGTATGCGGCCATTACCGAATCAGGAAACGAATTTATGGATGCAGCATTTCCGGAACATGAAAAGAAAATCGAGTCCATTTTTAATGAATGGTCTGATGAAGAAATTGAAACAACAATTAACTTACTTAAAAGACTCGGTTATCACGTGGAAAATTTATAAAGTGAATCTTCAATCAGTGGGGGTTCTTCCCCCACTGATTGTTAGATGAACGAATCGGACATTTAGGGACAGTTAACCGCCGTTCCTGGGCGGGTTACTGTCCATTACATGCGGGATAAATACTGAATGATTTATTTTTGTCATATACGTCGAATTCGAGATATATTAAATAATAATAAATGAAAATGGAGGGTGATTTTATGGTAACACTCTATACGACGCCAAGTTGTACATCCTGCAGAAAGGCAAAAGCATGGTTACAAGAGCAGGAAATACCGTTTACAGAACGTCATTTATTTTCTGAGCCATTAAATGCGGACGAAATTAAAGATATATTGCGCTTAACTGAAGATGGAACTGATGAAATTATTTCGAGACGCTCTAAAACATTTCAAAATATGGACGTTAATATTGACCAATTACCAATAAAGAATCTATTCAGTTTGATTCAAAAGAATCCCGGCATATTAAGAAGACCCATTATTGCCGATAAAAAGCGTCTGCAAGTAGGCTATAACGAAGATGAGATCCGCATGTTTTTGCCTAGACAAGTACGGAAGTTTCAATTGCAAGAAGCTCAAGAGAAAATTGTTAATTAATGCGTAACAATTAACTTCATTAAAAATGACTAACAAAGGAGAAAACTTAAATGAAAAAGACAGCAGGTATCCACCACATTACAGCAATTGTGGGGCACCCACAGGAAAATGTGGATTTCTACGCAGGTGTCTTAGGTTTAAGACTGGTCAAAAAAACCATTAACTTTGATGATCCGGGAACCTATCATCTTTACTTTGGTAATGATGGCGGGAAACCAGGCACAATTATCACCTTCTTCCCATGGGCTGATGCATCTCAAGGTGAAATCGGAGGCGGTCAGGTGGGTGTCACCACATACGTCATCCCGGTTGGTTCGATGCCATTTTGGGAAAAAAGATTAGAAAAACACACTATCGCATTTAATAAATCTGAACGATTTGGCGAAACATATCTGGAATTTGCAGATGTCCACGGATTACAGCTGGAGCTTGTTGAAAGAGAAGGCGGTGAACTAAATAATTGGACTTCGGGTGACGTGACACCGGAGATAGCGATTAAAGGCTTTGGCGGGGCAACCCTGTTATCAACCAATCCCGAGAGAACTAAAAGAACGCTTCATGAAGTATTGGGACTCAACAAAGTTGCTGAAGAAGACGATCTGGCTCGATTCCAATCCTACGGGGAAATTGGCAATGTTATCGATGTCAAACAAACTCCAATTAGACGCGGAGAAATGGGCACAGGTACAGTTCATCATATTGCATGGCGGGCACAAGATGACGATGACCAGTTGGATTGGAAGCAGTATGTAGCAAATAAAGGTTATGGCGTCACGCCTGTTCAGGATAGAAATTATTTTAATGCAATTTATTTCAGAGAGCATGGCGAAATACTATTTGAAATTGCAACTGCCCCACCGGGATTCGCACATGATGAATCCATTGAAACAATGGGACAAGCATTAAAACTACCATCACAATATGAACAATACCGTGAGCAGCTGAATAAACGATTGATTCCGATAGACGTAAGAAACTTGGATAAATAAGGGGGGGAGTTTTCATGCTTTCTTTTGATCCTGCAACTAACACAGAACGGGAAAATTACAAGCTGCTTACCGGCAGTATTGTTCCAAGACCAATTGCATTTGTAACAAGTGTTGGAGAAGATGGAACAGTAAACGGTGCACCATTCAGCTATTTCAATGTTGTTTCGTCTAATCCGCCGATGCTTTCTGTATCTGTGCAACGTAAAAACGGGAATATGAAAGATACCACCCGCAACATTTTAGGAAATAAAGAATTCGTTGTACACATCGTTGATGAACAAAATGTCGATAAAATTAATATGACGGCAGCATCCTTAGCATCAAATGTAAGTGAAATTGACAAAGCGGACTTATCATTGGGTGAGAGTGAAATCGTTTCGGTCCCGGGTATTAAAGAATCGAAAGTTCGATTTGAGTGCACCTTAGAGCATTCCCTTGAACTGGGCGAAAGCAATTCGATTGGAACTGACCTCTTAATTGGAAAGGTCGTTCGGTTTCACATCGAAGACGATATTTATGAAGATGGCAGAATAAATCACTTGAGACATGGTGCAATGAGCCGATTGGCAGGTCCAAATTATGCGAGCATAGGAAAAGTATTGTCATTAGAGAGGCCTAAATAGATTGGAGGGATTCCTTATGAGAACGTCCGGTATTCATCACATTACAGCAATTGTCAATGATCCACAGGTGAACGTTGATTTCTATACATGCGTATTGGGTTTAAGACTCGTGAAGAAAACGGTGAACTTTGATCGGCCTGAAGTCTATCACTTATATTTTGGAAACGAATCAGGCGAGCCAGGAACCATTATCACCTTCTTTCCCTGGCCTAAACTTCCTAAAGGACGCGTTGGCACACGCCAAGTCGGAACAACCGGTTATGCTGTTCCTAAGGGGGCATTGGATTTTTGGAAAAATCGTTTGCGCGACCATGGCGTTTCTTATTCATTGCATATCCGTTTTAATGAAACGTATATCACGTTTGAAGACCCGGATGGGTTAAAGGTGGAACTGGTCGAACGGGAAGAAGGCTCCGAAAATAGCTGGAAGACAAATAACATTCCAACACAATATGCCATTAAAGGATTTGGTGGTGCCGTTTTAAATTCCGCACAGCCAAATCAAACTGCAGATATATTAGAAAACATGCTGGGCATGGAATTTGTATCCCGGGAAGAAGATTATTTACGTTTTAAAACTGACGCCCCATTAGGTAATCGGATCGACATTAAACTATCTCCATCCGTACGGGGTCTCGCTGGTGCAGGTACGGTGCATCATATAGCGTGGCGGGCAAAGGATCATGATGAACAAAATAAATGGCGGAAGTTATTGAAGGAAAAAGGCTATAAACCAACTGAAATAAAAGAACGCAATTATTTTAAATCCATTTATTTTTCTGATCCAGGTGGAATTCTTTTTGAAATCGCAACTGATCACCCGGGATTTGCGGTTGATGAAGCACCGGAAGAACTTGGCGAGAAACTTATGCTGCCAAGCTGGTTAGAACCAAAAAGAGAACAATTCGAAGCAACGTTACCCCCAATTAAAGTTAATTAGGGGAAAGAGACTTCTTTTGTAATGAGCAAAGATGATATAAAACTCATAAATGACAAAGGAATCTCCTTTAATACTTGGTCCCGGAAGACGGAGAATCGTGCGCATTTTAACAGTTGAAGCAGAAGGAAAAATGATTTTTCTTTCTGCTTTTAAATATATGTAAAGAGCGTGTTTAAAGGTTAGCTTTAATTTTAGTCTTGTATCACACACTATTTTGCCTGTTGTAATGAATGCATACAACTTAACAAAACTTACATGAAACCTTAAAATGTAATGATTAGGAGTGATGACTTATTTATCTCGAACAACAAGAAGCTATATTACATAATCCAACAGGCAAAAAGCGTTTGGGACTGGCGCTGCTTCTCGGTCTGCTTGCTTTCCTGGGGCCGCTCAATATTGATATGTATTTGCCCAGCTTTCCCGGAATTGCCCAGGATTTAGAAACCAGTGCCACATTGGTACAGTCCAGTTTAACAGCATGTTTACTCGGTCTTGCCATCGGCCAGTTGGTTGTTGGGCCAATCAGTGACGCACAGGGCAGAAAACAGCCATTATTAGTTGCTACCAGCCTGTTTGCACTTGCGTCCATTTTCTGTGCATTTGCGCCTAATATAGCACTATTAATCGCAGCACGATTTTTACAGGGATTCGCCGCCTCAGCAGGCGTCGTACTCTCCCGGGCAGTCGTACGGGATGTGTTCAGCGGGCAAGCACTCACGAAATTTTTTGCGCTATTAATGGTTATCAATGCTGTCGCGCCAATGGTCGCACCAATGGCAGGCGGGGCAATCCTGTCTTTTGAATTCGCAAACTGGCAAAGCATCTTTTTCTTTTTAGCCTTTATTGGCTTCTTGATTGTGGCCATTGTTGCCATAAAGCTAAAGGAGACATTGCCGCCGGAGAAGCGGATCCCCAGTTCGCTTGGCGCAACTGTCATGACAATGGGAAGTTTGTTAAAAGATCGGTCGTTTATTGGTTACGCATTGGTTGTCGGATTCGTACATGGCGGGAGTTTTGCCTATGTATCAGGAACACCGTTTGTATATCAGGAAATTTATGGCGTTTCCCCGCAAACGTTCAGTGTACTATTTGGCATAAATGGACTGGCAATCATAACGGGCAGTTTTATAATCGGACGCTTTGGCGGAATTATTCCGGAAAAAAACTTGCTCCAGACAGCCGTGACGATTGCCCTGACTGCAACGTCTATTCTGCTTGTCATGACAATAATTGAAGGGCCGCTAACTTCAATTGTCATATTGATATTTATATACATGATTACCATGGGAATGGTTATCACAAGCACCTTCACCCTGGGAATGGCCAAACAGGGACACCGTGCCGGAAGCGCAAGCGCCGTCTTAGGCATGCTCCCACTGCTGCTCGGTTCGCTATTCTCACCGCTGGCCGGTATTAACGAAGCCTCTGCTGTGCCGATGGGAGTCATATTATTTACCACTGCACTTATTGGATTTATAGCATTCTTTTTATTGGTTAAAAAGGGACAAACAGATGAGTAAACTGGGTTGAGGGGGAGCTTGTTCCACAGGAGAGCATAATCAACCACCTAAATAATTAACATAATGGTTACTTATGCTAACTTCATTCAGTATAAAAGAAAAACGAAAGGAAAAACCCGGGAGAAGTTAATTTCATCCCGGGTTTAAAGTGTTGTACGTTATTTAATTTCTTGTATGGATAGATACAAAGAATAGTTTCCAAACCAGGTAGTCCAGAGTTAGGCTTCTTTCTTCCAAATACAGAGGGAGCTGAAATACATGAAACTGTTCTACCATTAGAAAACGAAAATACAATCGTAAAAAATTTCCCTAACAGCTTTTTGAAGACTGATTTAGAAAGCAAGTTAAGAGAAAAGGGTGTAACTAAGGTAGTCGTTGCAGGTATGATGACGCATATGTGTATTGATGCAACTGTTAGGGCTGCAGTTGATCTAGGTTTTGAAACGACACTAATTGAAGATGCATGTGCGACTAAGGAGTTATCTTATCAAGAAAGAAAAATTCCAGCAGAACAGGTTCATTATTCGTTTGTCAGTGCACTTGATGGCATGTATGCCAATGTAATTTCGACCGAGAAATTCCTGCAGCAAAATAACTAATCAAATGCAAAGAGGAGTTTGTTTTGGGTTTGTCAAATAAAGTGTGTAAATTATAATTCACGCCAGATATTTTAAAACCCTATCCTTAAGACTCTCGTGTACGAGGAGCTGATTCATTACCATTGCCCAGTTTTGTATATGGCCACCATCCCATTTGGTTTCCAGCTCTTTGATTCGCAAATATAATACTTTTAAAAGGGCATTTTCGTTTGGAAATGCTCCTTTTTTGATCACTTTTCTAAAGCTGGAATGGATGCTTTCTACCGCGTTGGTCGTGTACATCACCTTACGAATGGCACTGCCGTAGTCATAAAGCTGCTCAACGTGATGAAAGTTTCTTATCCAAACATCAATTGCTCCTGGATAGGCAGCCCATTGTTGTTTGAAGGATTCGAATGCACTATGACAAGCCTTAAGGCTTGGTGCCGCATATACTTTTCTTAATGCTTTGGTGAATGCTTTATAATCCTTGCTCGGAATATATTTAACAGAATTACGAATTAAGTGAACCATACAACGTTGTACGATGACATTAGGGAAGATAGA